>CAYMBG010000122.1:1909-6609 GCA_964388615.1 uncultured Chitinophagales bacterium
ACTTTTACCGAACTTGGAGTGTATTCCGTGATGTGGAGTGAGCACTGCTCATACAAAAACTCCGTTGCGGTTCTCAAGACTCTTCCGACAAGCGGATCAAATCTACTGGTTGGTGCCGGGGAGGAAAATGCCGGGCTGGTCGACTTGGGGGATGGACTTGCTTGTGCTTTTAAAATTGAAAGTCACAACCACCCATCGGCGGTGGAACCTTATCAGGGGGCTGCAACCGGAGTAGGGGGAATACACCGCGATATTTTCACTATGGGTGCACGTCCCGTAGCAGCCCTGAACTCACTTCGGTTTGGTTCCATGAGTGAGCCACGTGTTCGCTATCTGCTTGATGGAGTCGTGCGAGGTATTGCAGATTATGGCAACTCTTTTGGGGTTCCTACGGTGGGCGGCGAGATCTATTTTGATAAAAGTTATGAGGGCAATCCTCTGGTCAATGCCATGAGTGTCGGCATTGTAAAAGTTGGTGATACGGCTTCTGCTACTGCTGAGGGTGTCGGAAATCCGGTGCTGATTGTGGGAGCTTCTACCGGGCGGGATGGTATTCATGGGGCGACCTTTGCATCCGAAGAGATCAGTGAGGCAAGTGAGGCAAAACGTCCCAGTGTTCAGGTCGGTGACCCCTTTACGGAGAAATTGCTGCTTGAGGCATCTCTTGAGGCACTAAAAACCGGTGCGATTGTGGGAATCCAGGATATGGGAGCCGCCGGAATCAGCTGTTCCAGCTCCGAGATGAGTGCCAAATCACGTACTGGTATGGATATCGACCTTGACAGGGTGCCGCTGAGGGAAGACGACATGAGCGCATATGAGATTTTACTTTCCGAAAGTCAGGAGCGAATGCTGATTGTCGCACAAAAAGGCCGTGAACAGGAGGTCAAGGACGTGTTTGACAAATGGGACCTTAATTGTGTTGAAATTGGAGTGGTTACCGATACCGAACGGGTCGTATACAAGCGGGATGGTAAGGTTAAGGCGGATATCCCGGCTGATAGTTTGGTACTGGGGGGTGGTGCACCGGTGTATCATCGGGAGACAGAGCGGCCCGCATATCTCGATAGCACCGGAACAACCGACCTGTGCGAGTACATGGATATTGATAATCTGCAGGATACCATGCTTAAACTTCTCGGGTCTCCCAATATCGCGTCCAAGCGCTGGGTTTATGAGCAATATGACCATATGGTACGTACCAATACGGTGTCCCGGCCGGGCCCGTCCGACGCCGGTGTGGTTCGCATAAAGGGAACAAAAAGGGCTCTGGCGATGTCTACCGATTGTAACGGCCGGTATGTGTACCTTAACCCGCGTAAGGGAGGCCAGATTGCAGTGGCCGAAGCCGCCCGCAATATCGTATGCTCCGGAGGAAAACCGATGGCCATTACCAACTGCCTGAATTTTGGAAATCCGTACAAACCGGAGGTCTACTGGACATTCAAAGAAGCAGTTGGCGGGATGGGAGATGCATGCAAAATGTTAGATACTCCGGTGACCGGAGGTAACGTCAGTTTTTACAATGAAAATCCACGAGGTGCGATATTTCCTACACCAGTGATCGGTATGCTGGGACTGATTGATGACTGTGACCGCGATACTACTTCGGCTGCTTTTCAGGCCGAGGGTGATCAAGTGCTCTATATCGGGGCTACTCGCAGCGGGATTGATGGAAGTGAATATTTATCACATGTCTGTGGCGTTACAGCCGGTGATGCACCCGATTTGGACCTGGAATTTGAATTGAAACTGCAGCAAGGCTTGTTAAAAGCGATCAGGCAAGGAGTTGTCCGCTCGGCTCATGATTTGTCAGAGGGTGGACTGGCAGTGGCTTTGATGGAAAAGGCGATCTTTTCCGGAAAGGGTGCGCAATTACGTCTTAATCTGCCCGGACAAAGTACAACGGAGCTGCTGTTCAGTGAGGCGCAGTCGGGTGTGGTTATTACAGTGGCTTCAAAGGATCTTGAAAATATAACCGAGCAACTGCAGGAATACGGAATTCCTGTCAATCATCTGGGTACAGTCGGTGGAGACCGGCTTATCATTGAGGATATTGTAGATATACCAGTTGTGGAAATGACCGCTGTTTATGAAGGCGTTCTACCGGATGCGGTATCAGGGACCAAGGCCGTTCAGGCTTGATTTACGGTCTGGGTTCTTGTCTTTTTTGAAGATACTTGACCTGGGGGAATTAGCGGGTGCTAACAGTCTCTGTTTTTTACTTTGTGAATTAGTGGAAAAACATGGAACCGGTCTATGGTGTTTTATGTTGTGTTCCTCAAATCGTAATCAAAATTAAACAGGAGGTTCCATGAATGACAAAATTGTACTCATAGCCGGAGGTACGGGTGGTATCGGATCGGCAACAGCACGTGTTTTTTCGGAAGCCGGGGCGATAACTGTGATCGCGGGCCGTAACAGATCCAAAGCTGATGCACTCGTTTCGGAATTAAACGAAGCTGGTGGAGAGGCCTATGCCGTTGATCTGGATGTGACCAGCACAGAATCAATCAACGACATGACGCATTATGTCACCCGTGAACTCGGGCGTATTGATGTGCTGATCAATGCATTCGGCACCGGGCTGATCAAAAGTATCTTGGATGTCGACCCGGAAAAGGCAAGGGAGACGGTGGAGGTGAATGTTATGGGAACCATCAATGTAACACAATCCGTGGTGCGGCAGATGGCTGAGCAGAAATCCGGAAAAGTCATAATGTTTCCGGGAATTCTCGGGAAGAATGTGATGCGAAACACTTCTGTTTATTCGGCATCCAAATTTGCCGTGACAGGTTTCACAAAGGCTTTGGTAGAAGAGACAAGACGATTTAATATCGGTTTCAGTCTTCTTTTCCTCGGAGGAGTAAATACCGGGTTTTGGAACAATGAAGAGGTGCAGATGAAGGTCCAAACTGATAAGATGCTTACAACGGATGAGGTTGCAAGGGCTGTATTTTTTGCTGCCAATCAATCATCCCCGGGCGTACTGAATGAAATGGTTCTGCAGCCGGATTCTCATCAAATGGTTTGATAACAAATCGGCTGACATACCGGTGTATGTGACGCAGGCATGTGGCCATATTTCAATGGCCACATGCGATATCCTGAATCAGGACAAAAATTTACTACGCAAGGTCGGGGATTTCTCCCAGGTAGTCTTTAGTGATTTACGAATAATGTCGATTCCCTCGTCGATGTGTTGGGGTTCGACGGTAAGCGGAGGCCGGAAACGCACCGTGGTTTCACCACTTGGAAGGATGACCAATCCATTGTCAAAAACGTGGTCAAGCAACACTTTGCGGGTTTCGGGATCCACACAGTCAAAAGCACACATCAACCCCCGTCCACGGGCATTGTTTATAAACTCGAACTCGCCGACAAGCTGTCCGATTTTTTCAAGCAGGTAAGCCCCGTTTTGAGCTGCGTTGGCAACCAGCTGGTCTTCTTCGATAATTTCGAGATAGCGGGAAAAACGAATCATGTCCACCAGGTTACCACCCCATGTGGAGTTCAGGCGTGAGGGTACGTTAAACACATTGTGTTCCACCTCCTCGACTTTTTTCCCGGCCAGCATACCACAAATTTGTGCTTTCTTTCCAAATGCAAGTATGTCCGGTTGAACAAAGTGTTCATGAGCCCAGAATTTCCCCGTAAGTCCAACGCCGGTTTGTACCTCATCATGTATGAGCAGGGCTTCGTGGCGGTCGGCCAGCTCCCGAAGCGCTTTGTGGAATTCGGGACGGAAGTGGTTGTCACCTCCTTCGCCCTGGATCGGTTCAATGATGATCGCCGCTATATCGTCTTTATTTTGTTCAAAGCATCGCTCGGCTTGTGCTAAAGCTTGCTGTTCATGTTCCAAAACCTTTTCGGTATTACTTTCATCCATCGGAAACACCATTTTGGGATTGGTGATCCGTGGCCAGTCAAACTTCGGAAAGTAGGCCACTTTTACAGGCTGGGAGTTTGTCATTGACATGGTATACCCGGTACGACCGTGGAAAGCCTGGTCAAAATGAAGGACCTTGTGTCCTTTTTCGTAACGATAGCCCTTTTCAAAATTTTTACGGACTTTCCAATCAAATGCTGTTTTTAAGGCATTTTCAACCGCAAGTCCGCCACCTGCAACAAAAAAAGCATGGGGCATCTCTTCCGGAATACCGATACGTGAGAACGTATCAAGAAACTCAGCGTATTCGCGGGTGTAAATATCGGAGTTAGAGGGGTTGTGCAGGGCTATCCGTCCAATTTTTTCACGGAAAGATTCATTTTCCACCATTTTGGGATGATTCATTCCCACAGGATTGGACGCAAAAAAAGTAAAAAAATCAAGGTATGAGCGATTGCCGTGGGAATCATAGAGATAGGGTCCCTGGCTTTTGTCAAGGTCAAGGACGATGTCCATGCCATCCGCAAGTATATGCTTTTTGAGTGTATCTCGTACTTTATCTGGAGTTATTCGGGGATTGTGCGTCATGAAGCTGAGTTTTTAAGAATGGCGTGTTACGTATTATTAATGCAGAACATGCAGTATAAACTACCAAAATGAATACTCAAGACCAAGTGATGTCGTTTCTTTTATAACGATATTGGTGATAAATGGCTTGACAGTATGGATATTTTACCTTATCTTTCTTTTCTACACACTGCGGGGTGGAGCAGCTGGTAGCTCGTCGGGCTCATAACCCGAAGGTCGCAGG
>CAYMBG010000123.1:0-6554 GCA_964388615.1 uncultured Chitinophagales bacterium
ACTGGCTCTTGAGCTGCAACGCTTTCATATGGAAGAGTATCCGCCCAAAATGGGGGTGGTGGATCATGAGACCCAACGGCTGAATATCCGCAATGAAAACGACCTGGTAGAAATCGAAGCCGGGGAACGCGGCAGGATGTCAGACTGGGAGTATCACATCCAGACATTCTACTCCGAGTCCGGCCGGATTGCTGACCGGTACGAGCCCGTCAATAATGTCGGCGCTGCTCCTGCAGCCTTGGTGGAAGCGGTACACGTTGCCACTTCTGACACCCTCAGAGGATGGATCACATGTGGAAGTTTCAATATGGAGCACCAATTCTTGCAGCTGGATGATAACCACTCCCTGGCCATGACCGTCCCTCAATCCAAACGCTATATGTCAATTGCCAGGCTCTATACCGAAAACGGCGAAAGCGGTATTATAGATATCGAGGTCAATGAACCCTATCGGACGGAAGGATGGGATCTATATCAATACAGCTACGATGATCGTTACGGCAAATGGTCTCCGATTAGTGTGATTGAAGCTGTAAGGGACCCATGGTTGCCGGTGGTGTATACCGGTTTCATGATGCTGTTGCTGGGAGCCGGATATATTTTCTGGGTCGGCAAGGAGAAAGCTGACGAACTGGAGATGGAGCCGGATCATGAACAGGAAGGTTCAAAACAAAAAGCCGACAATACAGATAGCTACAGGAGTGTAAAAGAGGAGTCCATATGCTGACCTGGAGTGTATTTCCGACTATTGCGATTGTGTCCGGTAGCTTTTGGGCCGGTTCGATTGCCGCCATGTACCTGTCGATCCGCAGGCCTCGTGCCGAATTATTGGCACATCTGTTGTTTTGGGGAGGGATGCTGGTGTTGACGGTTTTTATTCTTGGACTCTGGAGCAGCCTCGACCGTCCACCGATGAGGACCCTGGGGGAGACCCGCCTATGGTATGCCTTCTTTATTCCGCTGATCGGTTATCTGACATGGCAGCGCTGGGATCTTAAATGGGTATTGGCGTACAGCATCCTGATGGCATTTGTTTTTTTGAGTATAAATGTAATGAATCCGGATATACATGACCGGGCTCTGATGCCCGCCTTGCAGAGCCCCTGGTTTGTACCGCACGTAATTGTATACATGTTTGCCTATGCCCTGCTGGGAGTGTCCGCAATCGTAGCGGTGAAGGCTTTGTGGGATGATAACCGCAAGACCCTGAGAATGTCAACGCTGCACTTGGCAGACAATATGGTGTACATCGGATTCGCCTTTCTGACCCTTGGCCTGGTCTTTGGAGCGATTTGGGGCAAAGAAGCATGGGGACATTACTGGAATTGGGATCCAAAGGAGGTTTGGGCTCTGCTGACATGGGTTGTTTACCTGGCATATATGCATATCCGCGCGCACCGGCCTATGCTCGTGCGTCCTGCTATGTGGGTGCTTGCCCTGGCTTTTGTAGTGCTGCTGGTCTGCTGGTTCGGTGTAAACTACCTGCCGTCGGCCCAGGACAGTGTGCACACCTATAGCTGAAAAATCAAATTATCGTACAGAATAAAAATGTGATTTAGACCCGTTTCTTGCTCACTCCGTATTCAACAAGTCATCCATCTCGTCCAGTAACTCACCATAACGCGCCCATTCACCATCCTGCATGGCTTGCCGCAAATCCTGCCACAGTGAACGGAATCGGGCAAAGTCCTCGGAGTCGGCTACCTGAGGCTGCTCTTGTACCGGCATCGGCTGGTCCATTTCAGCAATAAGCGCTTCTTCGTCGGGTATGACCTCAGGCGAAATATCAGGATCCAAAAAGTCGGCATCTTCCCCAAAAAGATCTACCATCGCCGTTTCGATAGTGGGTTGCATGGAGATGTCATCACCCACAGCGACAATAACACGTTGAAGCTGAGGGATATCGTCGCGATCAGCCAATAGAAATACCGGTTCTACATACATAAAAGAGTTGGCTATGGGAACGACCAGAAGATTGCCGCGAATCACGCGCGAACCACGCTGATCCCATAGTGCCAGCTGTCTGGAAATTTCGGGATCCTGGTCGATGCGTGATTCAATCTGAGCCGGCCCGTATATCAGGCGGTCTTTAGGTAGCCGATAGGTAAGCAATTCCCCGTAATTTGCGGGGTCGGATCGGGCAGCCATCCACGCAATCATATTATTGCGTCCCTCGGGGGTGAAGGGACTGATTAACTTGAATTCCAGGTCTTCGGTTTCTTCTCCCGGCAAGCGTCCAAGCACATAGTAGGGTTCCATCTGTTGCCGTCGGCCACCGTATTGCTCAAACGGTCTCCTCCAACGGTCTTCGTCGTTGTAAAAAACCCGTGGATTGGTCATATGATACCGGCTGTACAGTTGCATCTGAACTTCAAAAAAGTTGACAGGATACCGGAAATGTTCGCTCAGCCCTTCGGGAATGTGGTCTTTACTCTGAAACAGGTTCGGGAAGATATCCATGTATACAGCGATTACCGGATCATTTTCATCGATCACGTAATAATCCACGGATCCGTCGTAAGCATCGACGACAATTTTGACCGGATTTCGAATGTAGTTGAACCGGCCTTGTGGCTGAGAATAGGGGAACTTGGAGGATGTGGTATAGGCATCCTGTATCCAGACCAATCTACCGTCATGTACGACCAGGTAAGGATCTTCGTCAAGGGTCAAAAAAGGTGTGATTTTTTCTATCCGCTCCTGAACACTGCGCCAGATTTGCAGGCGACTTTCTGAATGGATGTAATCGGAGAGCAGGATGTTAATATCGCCGAGCTCCCATGCAAACAACAGCCGATGAAACCAGGTTCGGAAAGCAATGCCGCCGATTCCTTCATAATTATGGTACACGTTGCCGTCCCCACCCGGATAATGAAGTTCTTCTGTGCCTGAGTTGACGATGAAGTAGCCTTCGCTCTGTTTTCCGTAATAAATGGCCGCATTATCGATGGGGATGTCAGGATGAGTGACCGGAGGAAGGTCACGGATCAGCATCAAGGGCTCTCCCTGGCGATTGGCGCGATTCACCGGACTCATTGCCACACCATAACCATGTGTGTATTGCAGATGCCGATTAACCCAGGTATTGGAGCCATCAGGCAGTTGCGGGGCGAGCTCCCTGCCTGAAAGCATAACTTGTTGTTTCTCTCCATCGACCATGTAGCGGTCAATACCGATTGTGCTAAAATGGTAATAGGGACGAATCTCCTGGAGCTGCCTGTAGGTCTGAATAAGTAACCTGGGATCCCAAAGCCTGATATTTTCGATTACTTCCTGATTATCCCTGACATCATTGGCGGTAAGGGTATCATCTGCAGAGTAATCTATTTCCCGCACCTGGTCGAGTCCGTAAGCCAGGCGAGTCATTTCGATGTTGTTTTCGATGTAGGGCCGTTCGACTTCCAACTCGTTGGGATTAACACTGAGTTGCTGCACGGCTGCGGGAAGAGCCAGTCGTCCAAGTATTAAAACTGCAACCGTAAGAATGGCTACTCCCGCGATAATTTTGGTCATGCGTATCCATCGGCTGGCCAATACGAGAACGGCCAGTAGCAAGGTCGATATACTGGCGATCCAAAGAGCAGGAAGTTCAATAGCCACATGGGTGTGTCCGGCGCCAAAGACCACGCCGTCGCCGCGGAATAGCAGTTCGTAACGTGAGAGGAAGAAACTGACGGCCAGTGTTATAAGCCACAGGGAGAGATTGATTTTGATATGTGACAAGACTCCAGGCTCGGCACGCAAACCTTCGTTGGGCCTGGCGCTGATCATATCTGTGGCAAAATAGGCCACGGCAAGTACGAAAGTAGTGAAAAAGGTCAGTGCCGTCAGCGAGCCCTGAATGAGACTGATCAGTGGAAGCTGAAACATATAGAAACTGACTTCCCGGCCGAATATCGGGTCGGTTGCTCCAAAGGGCTGGGTCCATAAAAACCGCAATGCGTCATCCCATCGCAACATAATGGCAAGGGCAAAAATAGCGGCAATAAAGAATGCCAATGCGGTCGCCACACGGTTGAGCCATTTATGCTGGCGGTTGGCGGGGATGGTGATATTCAGTCCGCCGATGATGGTGGTGACCAGCCGGGACTGGCTCAAACGTCGTGCCAGATAACGGAAATTGATCAGCAGGTAGGCGACTGCGATAAGAAAAGATACTACAAAAAGCAGTATCTGGGTGCTTTTCAGCACCCGGAAGATTTCGGAGTACCCCAATTCACTGAGCCACAGCCATTCCATAATCCAGCTTGTGGAGATAATCAAAAGTGCAATTGGAATAAGGATAATAAGTGCGATGCGTAAAATTCGCATGGTCATAGCGTTTTATGGGTCGTGGATGAAGTACAAAAAGGTTTGAGCATTCAGGATCTGATTCGGTAAGTGTAATCCGGGGTCGATACCTGAGAAATTCCGTCAGGGTTCGCTTTTGGTTTTTTCAATAACTTCTTCAAGAGTGGATTCATGGGTATAGAAACGCCCCCACTTCGATTTCGGGTCATGCGGCGTCAAAAGAGACACCACAATCAGCACCAGAATAGATGCAGAAGCAGCTGGTAATATAATATACTGTTCGTTCAGCAATTGTTCACCAGTGTTTGTAACCAGGATGGCGTTGGCGACGGTAATGAAAAGGGTGACCCCCATGCCTGTAGCTATGGAGGAGACACCGCCGGCAACGGTCACCCGTTTCCAGAGGAATGCCGCGAGCAATGCAGGTGTTAGTCCGGCTCCAACCATGGTATATGCGGTAAGTGCCATTGCTAAAATGGTCTCAAACTGTGTGAGCAGCAAGTAGGCCAGTAATCCCAGCAGGACCACCATTGAGCGTTGAACGATCACAACCAATGTGCCATCGGCAGATGGGTTTATAAATCGTTGGTAGATATCGCGGGTGAGGTTGGTGGAGGGGGTGAGCAAGAAGCTGTTTCCGGTCGAGGTGATGATGGCGACCGACGCCATAATCAGTAGCAGTCCCACCACGATCGGCAATCCTACTTCTGTGCCATAACGTGCGGTGTGGAGGATGATGCGTTCCGAATCGCCGCTGGACAAGAAAAATTCGGATGTTGCCGGCAGGGCATTAAAATGGCTGAAAGCGAAGATGGCCAGTGAAGCAAGGGCGGTTTCTACAATAATGGTTCCGATCACCCACCACATGACGGCGGATTTGGCGGATTTTTCGTTCCGGGCCGAGAAAAACTTCTGATACATGTTGGATTCTCCCAGCAGCAGGAAGAAGGTGGGAAGGAAAATCCCCATTGCCCACCAGAAATTGTTTTCACCGAATAAGGTAAAATAGGAGGGATCCAGCGTGGCAGTGAGGTGTTCGGCTCCGCCAATGTGGAAATATACCAGTGGAACCGCAATGATGACGGCAACCGTTATGACCGCTCCATTGATGATATCCACCGAGACAATGGAAAGCATGCCGGCAAAAGCGGTGAAGATGACAATAAAGGCGGCAGTAAGCAGTACACCTTGCCATTCGGGTATACCTGCGACCAGGTCGAGAACAAATCCGCCCGCCCGGAACTGATAGCCGACAATGGTTGTGTAGGCGATCACAATCACAATCGTACCGAGGATACGGGCCCATTTATTGTAACGGAGTTCCAGGATGTCGGGGACGGTAAACTCGGCGATACGACGAACTCTTGCGGCCAGGAAAAAGACAATGATAATGGCAACCCATGCCCCTGCGGCCATCCATAGTTCGGAGAAGCCGATATTGGCGGCGAGTCCGGCACCGGCAAGCAAGCTTCCGGAGCCCATCCATGTGCAGAGCAGGGTTCCGACCAGCTTCGGGGTGGATACCGACCGGCCTGCCACCATGAAATCCTCCTGGTTCTTGACCAGGAAGCTTTTCCAGATGGAAATGGACATGAGCAGGATCAGATATCCTATAACAACAAAGAAAAAAATCACAAAGGCCTCCGTGTGATGGGATAAAGGTGTCTAAATTACTATTAATCTTCCCGAAAATAACACCCCGCGTCGCCGATAACGCAAAACGGCGGGGAAAACAGGCCGAAAATGGAATTAACCGGACCAATGTTAATCAGAATCGGGTAATGTGACCCAGACCTGTTTAGCTCAGACGAAGATAATAAATGAAAGTGGGTTTATACACAAGAATTTATCGGTGGGGTGGGGATGTGTTATCACTGTATTACAAAGGGTGTGTTTGCCCGGATACTCAGGCTGATGAGGTGTGTGTCTTCCGGAATAGCCGGAATACCACTGTCGTGCAGATATTCGTAATTCAGCATGATCCGAAAATCCCCACCGCTTCTGTGGAAGCGCCATCCGGCTGACAAACCGCGGTTTAACCGGGCTTCTCCGTTAAGTGTCAATAGGTTTATACGGGAATGGAGGAACGTGCCACTGCCGAAAGGATCCTGGTTCCAATGAGCCTGAAGGCTGAATTGGTTGGCAAGGTCATTCCAGTCGGGGTTATACTGCTCTAAAGAGCGGGGAGTCCGGCGATCCCAGGTGATGGCGGTCATCCAGGAGCGGATTGATGATCAGGTCCCGTGTAACCTGCCGCTGCGCCT
>CAYMBG010000124.1:0-6542 GCA_964388615.1 uncultured Chitinophagales bacterium
TCCCCATGCTGCCGGAATGTTTGAGCAACGGTGTATGCAGTCTGCGTCCGAATGAAGACAAACTGGCTAATAGTTGTTTTATGGAGATCACACCCGATGGAAAGGTGGTCGACTACAAAATTGAAGAAACAGTAATAAACTCTTCGCAGCGGTTTGTCTATGAAGAGGTCCAGGAGATTATTGACGGCAAATCCAGCCCCCATCAGGATGCAATTCGAACACTGGCTAAAATGACCGCCATGCTTACCGACAACCGGTTCCGCCAAGGATCTATCGATCTTGATACTCCCGAACCTCGCTTCAGGCTGGATGAAAACGGAAAACCGCTCGGAGTCTTTGTCAAAGACCGCCTGCATGCCCACAGGCTGGTTGAGGAGTGCATGCTGATGGCCAACAAAACCGTAGCATCCCACATCAGACAACTGCGCGCCCAAAAAAGCTCAGAAAAAAAGGATGACAAAGGTGACAGCGATCGATGGGGTAAATTCAATCATCCTTTTTTATACCGGATACATGACCGGCCTGACCCTGAAAAACTGAAAAATATCGTGGAAAACGTACGCCCCCTGGGGATCGATTTTTCCGTTAAAGAGGGCAAAGTCACCTCAAATCAACTCAACAAGCTGATTGAAGACGCGAACAAAACCAGTTTAAAATACGCCATTCATGAACTTATCCTCCGTTCAATGTCCAAAGCGGTTTACAGTCCTAAAAATATCGGGCATTACGGACTCGGTTTCAAGGAATATGCCCATTTCACCAGCCCGATTAGACGCTATCCTGATCTGATCGTGCATCGCCTCCTAAAACAATATGCTGCTGGTGTTCCGGGATATCGTTTTGAGGAATTGCTTAAACTGGGTGACCATTGCAGTCAGAAGGAGAAAGATGCCGTGGTCGCCGAACGCGATTCTATCAAACTCAAGCAGGTTGAATTTATGGCGGAACATATCGGCGAAACGTTTGATGGAGTGATAAGCGGCGTGACCGACAAAGGACTCTTTGTGGTGCTCAATGACAGCTTTTGTGAAGGAATGATCGCCGTTCGTGACCTGGATGACGATTTTTATGTATATGACCAAAGCAGACATCAACTGCGTGGCCGAAAAAAAGGCAAAACCTACCGGCTTGGTGATGAAATCAGTACCAAAGTCGTCAGGACCAATATGGAACAACGGCAAATTGACTTTATTCCCGGTTAATCCGCTATTAATTTTCCGGGAACAACCGGATCCAGGTTGAAATGGTCGCGTACTAATTTTGGTTCCGGTAGTGTTACATATATAATAGACTTTTTGACTTTTACGGAAACTCCGACTTGTAAAATATGAATAAAACAAGCATCAAGCCTTCGCATAAAAGCCGCTTCAGCTGGGCTGCAATGATCATGCTCCTGGCGGGAATGGCCATCATCCCCGAAGCCCAGGGACAGTATTTCGGATTCGGTAAAAACCGGGTACAATATACCCAGTTCGACTGGCGGTTTATCCAGTCGGAGCACTTTGACGTATACTACTACCAGTCCAAGAACTACTACCTTGCTGATATTACAGCCAAAAGCCTCGAATCTGCATACGCGCAACTGAGTAACGAATTTCGCCACTCACTCAATGACCGTATCGCTGTAATCATTTACGACTCACACACGGATTTCTCACAAACCAATGTCGTTCCGCTGCCTGTGGACGCCCAGGGAATTGGTGGTGTCACTGATAAAATCAAGAACCGCATTACCATGCCCTTTATGGGCCACTACGGTGATTACCGACAGGTTCTGCACCACGAACTGGTACATGCCATGTTCAATGACATGTATTACGGCGGCACCATTCAGTCGATTATTCAAAATAACATCCAGCTCAACATACCCTTATGGTTCGAAGAGGGACTGTCTGAGTATGTGTCACAGGGTTGGGATACCGATACCGATATGTTTATCAGGGATGCGGTTATCAACAATAACTTGCCGCCTATCTCCCAAATGAGAGGCTTTATGGCCTACCGGGGAGGACAGGCATTCTGGAACTTCATCGTTGAAGAGTATGGCCGTCAGAAAATTGGAGAGATACTGCAGGCTGTTCGTCAGACCCGCAATGTGACTGCCGGACTGAGAAGGTCCACCGGCCTTGAAATGGAGGAACTGAACGAACGGTTCCAGGATTTCTATCGCCGAATGTATTTTCCGGAAGTTGATGTAAGGGAAGACCTGAGAGATTTTGCTTCACAGTTAACCACCGAATCCTTCCGAAGAGCATATAACACCAGTCCTGCCGTGACACCTGGCGGTGACCGGGTCGCGATGATTACCAACGAGCGGGGTTACTTTGATGTCGTCGTTTTAAACGCGCGGGACGGCAGTAAAATCAAAACGCTTGTCAAAGGTGAGGACAATGTTGACTTTGAAGAGCTTAATATACTGCGGCCCAACCTCTCCTGGTCACCCGACGGTGAATATATCACACTCTCCACACGTTCCGGGGGATCAGTTGACCTGGCTATCGTAGAATACAGCACCGGCAACGTAGAAAAAATTCTCTTTCCGCAGCTGGACGCCATTGGGTCCGTGTCCTGGTCACCCGACGGATCAAAAATTGCGTTTCAGGGAAATCGCGGCCCTTACACCAATATATATGTCTATGACATTGATGAAGATGATTTCATAAGTGCTACCAATGATGTTTTCAGCGATTGGGACCCTTCATGGTCACCTGATTCCCAATCGATTCTTTTCGCATCCGACCGTGGCCCTCATACCCGTGTTAACACTTTTAATACCAACTTCAATATCCTTTTGAATCCGGACCTCGGTCAAAGTGACATCTATCAGTTACAACTCGGGTCAAACCAGGCCACACGTCTCACAAGCACATCCACCTGGAATGAAGAGCGGCCGATAATGACCAGGGATGGCCGCCTTATCTATATCTCGGACCAGAATGGGATCCCCAATGTCTACGAAATGGATCTGGATTCACGAATAAGTTATCCGCTCACGGATCTGATCACCGGAGTCATGCAAATGTCCATCAGTGCCGATGGAACCTTATTGGCAATCAATTCTTATAACCGTGGATTTGTGCATATTTTCACAGTTTCTGATCCATTTGAACGACGCATAACCGAACCCCTTCAAAGGAATCAATGGGCAGAACGCCGGCTGCGGGAATCCTCCCATCAGCGGGTTCCCGCTCTCAGTATTGCCCGCGATATGTTCTCCGATGACCTCGATCGAATCGATGCATCCATCATTGCGGAACAAACATCCACCATCGCCGAAATGATCCGGGAGGAGCAGGAACGCCAAAGAGCACAACGTGAAGAAGCTGAAGACGAAGCCCGTGAAGAGGCTGATGTGGACGCGCTCGATTTCAGGGATTATCAGTTCGGTGATGACCTGGATGACCTGATCACAACTACACATCTGGAGCAGGCCGAAGAGTTACAAGAAACCCGCACCGAAGACGGTCGTTACATTCCACGGGAATACCGGCTCTCTTTCTCCCCGGATATTACCTACGGACAGGCATCGGTCGGAACCTATTACGGCACATTTGCACTTGCCCAATTCATGTTTTCAGACCTTTTGGGAGACCATCGCATCAGCCTGACCACCAACCTGCAATTTGACCTTCGCAATAGTGATTACCAGCTGATGTACGGTTATTTCGCCAACCGGACAAACTACCTTCTCAGATATTTCCATACAGCCAGAAATTTCAGGGCCTATGCCGCAACACCCGGTGGTGGCATTGACATCCAACAGGTTCGTTACCGCTTCTACGGCGGAGGTATACAATTTCAGTACCCGCTGAACAAGTTCACCAGGATTGATTACGGACTGAATTTTAATAACATTTCCAGGGACCTCAGCCTGGTACTTGGCGGAGTATCGGACTCTGAAGATACCTTTTTCATTAACCCTGAAGTTTCATTCACACGTGATGTTACACTGCCCGGCTTTCTGGCTCCTCTCTCCGGATCCCGTTACGCGATGAGTATGAATGCCAGTCCGCCGCTTACCTCCGATATGATCGGATTTGCCTCCGTTTTAGGCGATTATCGAAAATATTTCCATCTCGGATACAACTACGTATTTTCGATGAGGGCTTCCGGTGCCGCTTCGTTTGGCCCTGATCCACAGAATTTCTACATGGGAGGGATGCAGAACTGGATCAATTTCCGGTGGGAAGAAGAGTCGCTTCGGGCTGATCGCCTCGAGGATATGTTCCTGACCATGCCGGCCCTGCCAATGCGAGGACATTATCTGAATGCCGCAATTGGAGATCGTTTTGGGTTGTTTAACGCCGAGTTCCGCTTCCCGCTGTTTGCGGCCATTTTACCGGGCCCGATTCCTATTTTACCACTATATAACATCCAGGGATCAGCTTTTGCCGATGTCGGAGCTGTCTGGGAGGGCGCTTCGCGTCAGGCTATTCTTAGTGGAGCCGGATTCGGTTTGCGTACCATACTTCTGGGGTTACCTTTCCGCTATGACATCGCCTGGCCATATGATCTTGAAAATGGGGATGGTTTCGGCAGAAGGGTACACTACTTCAGTATCGGCCTGGATTTCTGACCGTTGAAGTACTACCGGGTGCGCTGACTTTCAAACTGTAGCAGACGATGCGCCTGACGGCCGGAATCCCAGAAATACACCATGGCGCTGTATTCCTGACGGGTCGTGGCGTAACTGGCATCCAGTCGCAAATCATCAACACGGCCGTTGTCAACGAGGGCATATTTATAATCATAAGCCCCCTCTTTGACGATGGCCCTTCCCGTATAGGAATCGGTTTCCTCCCGGTATGCCATCCGGTTTGATTCGCTTATGTTCCAGTTGTTGAAGGGACCGTAGATATACACGGGCAAATCGGTCGCTTCCCTGCGTGGAATCTGAAGCTCAAAACGGACATCCACATAACGGGCATCAAGATCATCTCTGGGTTGTCCATGCAGAGCCGGACTCCTGCGGGAGGGGTTGACATCCAGATTCACAACATCCCTGTACAACCTGACCCTCGGAGGTGTGGTTTCTGACCGGATATCAACCACTTCGGGACCCGGATCATCATACCTGCTCAAATTGAGCGGGCGAAATTCATAGACGCCTGGATATGCTCTGGGCCGGGAAAGATAGGCACGGTATACACCTGATTCTGAAATATCCGATATATCAGTCTGACGTGCACGTCCCCAAAAACGGTTCTGCACAAAGTACAACTCTAAATCCATCTGTGGCGATAGCACGAAGGGCGGATATCCATAACGGGCAAAAGGCTGATGATGAACCCGGTATCTTGCATCCATGCCATACAGCTCTTCAAAGTCTAAACCAATGCGCCCGTGATCTTCATAAACAAAAAAGGGTACAGAAAAAATCACCCTGGAAGTCTCATAATCGAGTACTTCCATCAGATAATTTCCACTTAACTCCAGATACATCTCCTCATTGGGAAATCGGTAGCTGTAGTGCGTATAGGCCGGCCTCTGAACATTGCTGACTTGACCACCCGATATCAGATCTTCCCGATAACCACCGAGATAAAAACCGGGAATCAGATGGCTGTCCGACCAGTCCGCATTCCGGTGCCGAACACGAACCCGGAACATCCGGCCTGAGCTTCCCAATTCATCAAAACGTAATGTTACATACTCTTCGCTATTCAGGTTGATCGCCGGTATGGATGCTTTCTGGTCGTTCTTGTAGAGCTGTACACTGCGGATGCGTTCAGGAGGATTTACCTGGCCGTTCACCATAGGGCTGTTTTCCAGCCTGTACTCATCATTTAAATCGTCATCCTGTTGCAGACGGTCGCCGGTACAGCTGTTGGCCCACATCATAATGAACAATAACGCAGCCGAGATCAGAAACATTTCGGGTTTAGACATGATAAGTGCCTTTGAATACGGTGACGGCCGGACCGTGCAATACGATATTGTTATACCGGCAGGACTGATTTTGCCGTGATGTGTCAAATGTAACTTCCAACGGTCCACCCGGACACTCAACCTGGATATGATGCTCATTGGAGGGGGAATCCCGTTTGTCAGAAGGGTGTTTCTCGCTTTGGTTTGTCCGCATGTAGTGCCATCCGATCGCCGTTGCAATGGCCCCGGTACCACAAGCAAGGGTCAGATCTTCAACACCACGCTCATAAGTGGTCAGTTTCAATTTGTTTTCATTTAAAACATGAGAAAAATTCACATTCGTGCCCTTCGGAAAGAGATCCTCCCGATTTCGAATCTCTTGTCCCATCAACCGCAGCGTGGCATCTGATAGATACTCGTTTTCCTTGTCAATTGAGACGACATGCTCTGTTCCGGTATGGATCTCCAACCATGTTCGTTCATTGATAACAACAGGACCGGGTTCGGGTTGAACCGGAAAGTGAACAGAGACATGAGTATCATGTACTTTCGCTTTGTAAACCAGGCTGCCAACCTGGAATTCCAGATGCTCCCCAAACCCTTGCATGACCGCGAAACGGGCCAGGCACCGTGCTCCGTTTCCACACATTCCCGCGTCCGATCCGTCGGCATTC
>CAYMBG010000125.1:0-6541 GCA_964388615.1 uncultured Chitinophagales bacterium
GCTGAAATATAAGCAAAATGCTAGAATATTTAAAGGCTTATGTAAGCATTATAACAATTTATTAACCTGCAAAAACTTCAGTAAGGCCGGTATCCTTCATTGAGTTTATGCCGTGTATGGGGTTCCATATGTTGGGAAAGCGAGAGGTAGCGGAACAAGTAACATAAGGATATTATCGGTTGCACCCCGCTGCTTTTTCGGTCGGCCTTTCGTTTTCACTGGTGAATTTCGCGTTTGGTATTTTTCGGTCGGGATGGCAGTGATTCCTTCTTACCCGTCCAAAGGAGTGCATATTGGGCGCTTTTACCGGCTCCACTACACAGCTCCGCCTTGTAAGTCACATGGCCGGTTGCGTCGAAATTCCCTCTTCATTATCCACTGTGATGCGCCGAGAAGGCCCCTCCGCCCCCTTTTTGTGCTTTGTACTACCTGTCACTATAATTGTTTATAGCTAATTATTCAAGAACTTTAATATTTCTGCCTATTCTGCCAGGGGCGCAGCTTCCGGACGTCTATGCCGATGATGGAGAATTCCATGTATTCCACCGGCCGATTTAAAAACAGCATGCCTTGATAAAAAAATCTTCCGCATCCCTTGCGCTTTTCCGGAATCCCGTGTCGTTGCCATGAAGCAGTACGGGAACCGAGTGATCATTACAGTAGCTTAACGCTTTTTACAGGCTTTGCTATTTATGGCTGGGTCTGATCGCCACCAATAATGATGGCCATCACATATAGCGAAGGTCTGTCAATCTGTGCTGTTTTTGATTCGATTTTGCAGGTTTTCCCAGGTCTTTTGCCCCAACACACTATGATACGCTTTTTCATTATCCGGGATCAATTCAAGGATATGCATAGCCCTGGCCTCCGGGTCTGGATGCGTTTCCAGCCACTTTAACTGCTCAGGGAGTTCGGACTTGTTCCTGCTCATTCGATACAGAAATTCTGAATAGGATTCCGGGTTTATATTCGCACTTATCAGATATTCAGCCGCATATTGGTCCGCTTCTTCTTCCAGTGACCTGCTATAGGCATTTGACGTAATGATCCGGATGGCACTTCCAATTGTTTCTCCTGTCGCATTACCTGTGGCTATCGATACCAGTACGGAAAAGCCTAACTCTTTTATCATCTTATCCATTACATGATTCAGGGAAATATGAGCGACTTCATGGGCTAATACGCCAGCCAGTTCGGCTTCATTTTCGGCTTCTTTGATCAAACCTGTGAAAATGCCAAGATGGCCGCCCGGCAGGGCAAAGGCATTGATTTCATCCCTGTCAATGATGACCAGCTGGATGCGGTCACGGTCTATTTCATTTTTTTTACAGATGTGGGTCAGCAGTGAATCAACCGGACCGAGGATTTCATTATCGATAACTACATCCTCCCGGGCCTGGACAGCTTCCCGGATTATCGATCCGAGCTTTTCCTCAAGCTGATCACCCCTGACCTCCCGGTTCATGTGACTTTTCCAGTCAACCAAACTAAAAAGACCCCAGCCGGTCATAAACAGGAGAACAAAAACCAGGAATTGAAGGATAACTTTTTTCATGATGCCGTGTGACGAGTTGCCTCACCGCGTTTGCAAAAGCTGTTGGTTAGTTCACCGAAAATCCACCATTCCACATGTTCGCCCCTATTTACCTGAATCGCTGAATAAATAGTCATAATCAGCTCGACGAGGTTGACCAGAAGCATCATGGCAAGATAAGCTATAAAAGCGTTGGTAAATGAAGCGTCACCGAAAATGATGATGAGCAACCAGGAAACTCCTATCATATTGATCACGAATAACAGTATTTGTGCAAACAGGGCCTGAGTGCAGTGCCACCGGACAAAATACGTGCTCTTCCGGTTTCCGAGGTAAAAAATTACGGTTGCCAGCAGATTGACAATGGGCAGGGGTAAGCCTGCAATGATGGCCAGGATCGACATAACATAACTGTATGCAGCTTTCTCCCGCTCGGTATGTGACGGGCTGTATTCAAATGGCTTGTGATAGATCATAATCCTTTAAAAATATTCCAGATCCAGTTGAGTGTAATAAGGGTTGCCAGTATTGCGCAAACCATAGTGTTTTTTTCCAGGTAAGAAATGGTTGCGTTGAGGGTATTATATAAACCGGAACGCGAAGTGATCATATCAAAAATAATCCAAAACGGTATAAAAAAAAGAGCAGGCAACCATATCAAACCAAGTGGATTACCGGATAATATGGCGGAGAAATCTCCCTGGATAATTTCCAGTATGGTTCGGGTTGATCCACAGGAAGGACACGGGATATCCGTTATAGTTTTTAAAGCACAGCCTGACCACATGGGAGTAGCGCCGGTAGTCTGCATGTAGCCGGTAATAAACACGAGTCCCATTCCCAAAAGACACCCTGTGAATAAAAACAGGTACGTAGTATGTTTATTCCAAGACTTCATTCAGTTTACTCAAATTGCGATCGCGGGTAGCTCCCATTATCAGAAACCAATCAACAATGTACCAGATTCCAAAACCGCCGCAGGTCAGAAGTTTGGCGATGCCAAGGCCTATATCACCGATGAAGAAGCGATCGATTCCAAATTCACCGATAATCACGGAAATAATCAGGCTGGTAGTAGGGTCTTTGTATTGAATAAATTGTATGGAATCCCAACGGTCGTCCTCTAACGCCTTCAAACGAGCTTTGATATTTGGCAGCTGATCTTGGTCGAAATACTTGCTGTTGGCCATTAAATACATATCTACTTTCTGTGAATCCATGATCTTGAGCTTATGTTTTCAGGATTGTATAAGTTAGATGGTAATAAGTGAGTCAGTTTCTAAATTCAGATTTTTTACACATCTTTTCTTATTAGAAAATATCTGTATCCCATGCAAGCGATTATTGAGGCTTTTATCATCCGCACACGGCCCGCATCATGGATATCTGGAAGAAATCAAGCGAGGGGTTTGTCCGGGTTGATGTTACGACGAATCGATAAAAAAAAGATTAGCCCTATCAAGGTTCTGTAAGCAGTTGAGCATTGTGTAAAAGCAGCGAGTTATGGTAGAACTCGGTTTTCTACTTCATCTCCTGCTTCATAAGCGGTAAGATTGTGGAGTGTAGTTTTCGCAATCTCATTGAGCGCCTCTTTGGTCAGGAAGGCCTGGTGCCCGGTAATAAGTACATTTGGGAACGACATGAGCCGTGCGATCTCATCGTCCTGAATAACCTCCTCTGAAAGATCCTGAAAGAAAAGATCTTCCTCCTGCTCATAGACATCTATTCCAAGCGATCCGATTTTTTTCTCTTTCAGTCCGTCTATAACGTCACCTGTATTGATTAGGCCGCCGCGACTGGTGTTGATCAGCATAGGGCTGTCGTTCATCTTGTCAATAGTCTGCTTATCGATCATATGCTTGGTTTCGGGAATCAGCGGGCAGTGGAGAGAAATGATATTACTTTTGGCCAGCAGTTCGTCCAACTTCATGTAGGTTCCACCCATATTGATCACATCCTCATTTTCATAGGGGTCGTAAGCATTGATCGAGCAGCCCATGCCTTTCATGATTTTACAAAATGCGACACCGATTTTTCCGGTTCCGATGACGCCCACTTTCTTGCCGTGAATATTGAATCCGGCCAGCCCCTCAAGGGAGAAATTATTTTCGCGGACGCGGTTATAGGCCTTATGCGTTTTACGGTTCAAGGTCAGTATCAAGGCAGCGGTGTGTTCGGCAACGGCTTCCGGCGAATAGGCAGGAACGCGGAAGACATGCAGGCCGGCATCTTGAGCTGCCTGTAGATCGACATTGTTAATGCCCGCAGATCTTAGTGCAATCACCTTTACACCGTAATCGGCGATGAGCTCAATGGTTTCTCGGTCTACCATATTATTGACAAATACGCACACCGCATCAAAACCGGAAGCAAGCACGGCCGTTTCAGAGTTCAAGGCATCTTCAAAATAGGTGATTTTATGCTGTGTGTCTGGAAGTAACTGATTGAAATAAAATTTGTCGTACGATTTGGCGGTAAAAAAAGCAATATTCATGTATTCGGGGATTTTGTTTTAGCGGTTAGGTAATGATTTTAAATCCGGCGGTCAGATATAAAAAGCGCAATGGACTTTTCGAGATGGAGCAATTCGAGATATTTTATGAAGGGGTCGATTATCCTGCTATTTCAATCAACACTTTCGGCCAATTTTTTGATCCATCAGTTCTTAATTTGATTATCCAATCGGAAGCAAGGCGGCCGTAGAAATCACATCATATATAAAACAAAAATTCCGGATTTGAATTCAGAAGCAAAATCCATTTAAAACCAAAAAATAGGGGATAGATAACGATGGCATCAAAAAAAGTGACATTCGAAGGGGCTTTGGGCGAAAGTTTGTCAGGCCGGCTTGACCTGCCGGAAAAGGATATGAAGGCCTGTGCACTGTTTGCCCACTGCTTTACCTGCTCCAAGAGCCTGAAAGTGGTCGGCAATATCGCAAAAGAGTTGGTTGCCAGTAAAATCGGGGTGCTAAGATTCGATTTCACCGGCCTGGGCCAGAGCGAAGGCGAATTCGCCAATACCAATTTTTCTTCTAATGTGGATGACCTGGTGGCAGCGGCGCAGTTTATGAAAAAAGAGACAGACGGTCCGGGGCTGCTTATTGGCCATTCTCTGGGTGGCGCAGCGGTTCTTCAGGGTTCCCAACGGATCCCATCGGCAAAAGGTGTAGTGACCATCGGGGCGCCTTCGGATCCCGCTCATGTGATGAAGCACTTTGAGGCTCATATGGATAAAATCCAAGAGAGAGGCGAAGCCGAGGTGATGCTGGCCGGGAGGAAGTTTACCATCAAAAAACAGTTGATCGATGATTTGAGTGCCACGCGAATGGATAAGTATATCGGCGACCTCGATAAAGCCCTGCTTGTGATGCATTCTCCGGTTGACGACACGGTGGGTATCGATAATGCTGCGCATATTTATAAAAAAGCCAGTCATCCCAAAAGCTTCATCTCGCTGGATAAAGCAGACCATCTGCTCCGGGATGATCAACACAGCCGCTACGCCGGCGCGTTGATCGCTACCTGGGCGCAGCTGTACATATGAGTGTAAGCGTATCTTATGCACCGGTAATACTTCCTTGTAATAATGGTACCCCGAGACTGTGAAACCCATGAAATCGGTTCATAAAAATAACATTTTCCATCTGAGGCGGTCCGTCCGCTTCTGCCTGACAGGTACGTTTCCTCCTACCTTCGTAACCACCCGCGTCTCTGGACATCGAGGTTGGTCAACCCCAGCTCTTGTGCCCGATCTACAACGGTATCATACTCATCCGCAGTTATTCTTCGTGAGATTTCCGGATAGTCGTAGGCCTTATGCTGCGGATTGTACTGTGACATGATGTTGACGTAGGTATCTTTCGGCAGATTTTCTGCAATCCATTCCATGATCTCTACCGAACCACTTGTCTCATTGGGCATGACCAGGTGGCGGATCATCAAACCACGGTGCATGATGCCGTTTTCATCCGGTCTGGCCACACCAACCTGGCGATTCATCTCGAGGATTGCCTTTTTCGTGATCTCTGGATATGTCTCGGCTTCGCCCGTGAGTTCTTTCGACAAATCGCTGTCCCAGAACTTGAAATCGGGCAGATAGATGTCGATGACCCCGTCAAGCAGGGACAGCGTTTCAAGGCGTTCCCACCCGCAGGTGTTGTAAACGATCGGCAGCCGGAGTCCGTTTTCCGCCGCTTTGTCGATCGCTTTCACAATGAAGGCCGGGTAGTGGGTCGGGGTTACCATGTTGATGTTGTAGCATCCCATTTGCTGCAACTGCAGCATAAGACCGGCCATTTCCTCGATACTTCTTTCAGTCCCACGTCCGAGATGGCTGATCTCCCAATTCTGACAAAACACACAACGCAGGCTGCAATGGGCTAAAAAGATGGTGCCGGATCCGCCATCGCCGACCAGCGGACGCTCTTCCCCGAAATGGGGCATCGCCGAGGAGATATGAAGTTCTGTCCCGGGCGATCTGCAGTAGCCGGTTTCGCCGTCATGGCGCTTTGCACCGCACTCTCTCGGACACGTTCGGCACTCCTCCATCATAGCCCAGAGCTGGTCTCCCCGCTCTTTCAGCTCGCCAGTACGGTGAAGTTTGACATATCCCGGCTCGAAGTCAGGATTGACGCCGGAATCTTTTTTCGATGAAGCAACGGCTCTAACCGGCCCGAGCATGAAGGCGGCCGCTCCGGCTTGACAACACATTTTGGCAGTGTTCTGCAGAAAAGCCCTTCTGTTGAGATTCTTATATGTCGAGGTATCCATAGTTTTCCTTTTTCTGTTGGTTATTGGTTGCCGTTTACTGTCGACTTCCACGTCCCGACAGGCACGGTTGCCACCATAATGAAACTTGTTATTTTGACCAGTCCTACGGTGATGCAGGTGCCGGTCAGACCCAGAACGGGCAGAAGTACGACACCACCCACGATGCCGCCCAGCCATCCACCCAGCAAATCAGACCCGTAAATCAGTCCGGCCGTTTTGCTCAGCCCCTCACGGT
>CAYMBG010000126.1:0-5282 GCA_964388615.1 uncultured Chitinophagales bacterium
AACCGGGTGAACACTATATTGCCTTGCGCTGTTTGTGTATTAGAACTGCTAAAAACAACAACCTCACTCATCTACACAAAATGCACAATATCGTTCTGATCAAAGGTGATGGAATCGGACCCGAAATCTCTGGTTCGGTACTACGAATCATTGAAGCCGCAGGTGCCTCCAACATAAACTGGATACCGGCAAAAGCCGGTATGGAGGCTTTTGACATTGATGGCAACCCTCTGCCCCAAGAGACTGTTGAACTGATAGATAAGCACAAAATCGCCCTCAAGGGTCCGCTTACTACACCGGTTGGGAGCGGGTTTCGATCCATTAATGTAACACTACGTCAAAAGTTTGATCTGTACTCCAACATCCGGCCGGCCAAAACACTTCCCGGCGTTCCAACCCGCTTTGGCAATGTTGACCTGGTTACATTCAGGGAAAATACGCAGGGTATGTACTCCGGCAACGAGTATTACGTAGGTGGAAACATTGATCATGCTGAATCAATTGCCGTTATCACCCGGCATGCCAGTGAACGTATCATACGAGCGGCATTTGAATACGCCCGCGAACACGGGCGAAAAAGGGTATCGCTTATCCACAAAGCCAACATCATGAAATACAGCAGTGGACTGTTTCTGAAAGTCGGTCAGGAATTGGCCGGGGAGTATCCTGACATCATTTTCAACGATATGATCGTGGACAATACGGCGATGCAGATGGTTTTGAGGCCGGAAATATTTGATATCATTGTCACAACGAATCTCTTCGGGGATATTTTGTCGGATCTGGCATCAGGACTTGTCGGGGGACTGGGGGTAACCGGATCTGCCAATATGGGGGACAACCATGCGATATTTGAAGCCGTACATGGGTCAGCTCCCGATATCGCCGGTAAAAAGATGGCCAACCCCACGGCGCTGCTTCTCTCCGCGTTGATGATGCTGGAACATCTTGGAGAATATGAGGTTGTCGAAAAGATAAGGAAAGCACTCTACATAACTTTACCGGATCTTGAGGTGATCACTCGCGACCTCGGAGGCAAGGGTAATACGGATATATTCACAGACGCGGTGATTTCGCATATGTAGACTCCTGACAACATTGTTTGCCTGTTTGTGATCATGCCAAGCATGTCTTGAACAGCATCCAATTTCGTTAAATTCGAAAGAAGTTTACAACTTGATGATCTCCGTTTCTCGTGTTTCCGTATCAAACAAAGCGATTGTAGCTTCGGCATCAAAACCGTGCGCTGAACCGGGATTCAACATCCTGGTTTCGCCAATCGACTCGTTGACTACCTTGTGGATATGTCCGCTTACAACCAGATCGTACATCCCACTCATGCCCAACGCCTTGGTTATGGCAGGTTGCGTTCCGTGATACAGGGCAATCCTGCAGCCATCAATCTCGGTCTCAAAAAACTCGTTATGGATCGCTAGATTGTTTTCATGGAGCTTGCTGATCAGCCGGTAGTGGTCACCGTCATTATTGCCAAAGACCGCGTCCATATGATACCCTTTAAACAAGGGCACCGTAAAAGGACTGCAAAAATCACCGGCATGAAGGATATGTTGCACGTCCCGGCTGCGAAACAGTGATACTGCTTTTGTAATATGAGTAACATGGTCATGTGTATCTGATATTATTCCCAAAATCATATCATTCCCCTCGTTTTTGTTCGTAATACAGCTCCCACGCGGGTCTTGTAAATAGGACCATCTAAAAACAGGACCTGTTTAGTATCGTGACGCTTTGTCACATAATAAAACAATACGGCATCAGGATGAGTTTCTGTCGGATTGATCCAGTAATTGATACAAAGCCAGTATGGTTCGATTGACCGGGACCCCGATATCATATTCCTCCGCTTTCCTGACTACATAGCCACAAAAAGCATCATATTCCAGAGGTTTTCCCTTCTGTCGATCCTGATACGTGGAGGTACGAAACACCCCCAGCTCCTCAGCTCCGTTGATGATTTCCGCTCCCTCCTGTTCTGATACCGTTACACCACAGACACCCGCAACCGCCTGCATCTCATAAAATAGCTGCCATGCAGTTGCATGGGCATGTTTATCCAGAAACACCTGGTCAAGTGTAACCTTGGCGAGGCCGGTAATCATGTTGAAGATACCGTTCCAAATGAACTTGAGCCATGCTTCCTTATGAATATTCTCACTCACCTCTCCTTCAATTCCTGCAAGCTGAAATATTTTTTGCAACTGCAGAACCCGATTGCTCCGTAAACCATTTTCTTCACCGAAGAAAACTTTGGACAAACCTCTGTAGTCAATTACACCCGGAGCGGTAACTTCCACACCGATTTTACAAAATCCCCGGATTACATTGTCACTGCCGAAGGCCTCAGCAAGCCGCTCATAATTTTCCAGCCCATTCTGGAGCGTCAGTATAATGGTGTTTTTTGTGATGACCGGCCGGAGCAGCTCGATCGCCTCATTCGTATGAAAAGATTTCACACTGATAATAACCAGATCCGGCGAAACCGTGACCTCCGAAGGCAGTGAAACGGCCGTTATCTGTTTCAGCAACAACTCCTTTTTGCCTGTAATCTGTAACCCGGTTTTCTGAAGCGCTTCAAGGTGAGCCCCCCGAGCTACAAACGTAACATCTAAAGTACTCACTTGTGCGAGATGTGCCCCGTAAAACCCACCTACAGCACCGCTACCCATGACAAGAATATTTTTCATAAAACGTTTTCTAAATTGTTTTTTACCTTGGGAATGTGATAACACTCGGTTTTTGTGGAAGTTGCAACACCAACTTGTTTGCCCGTTTAAAAATACCAGCTTACCTGTATAATCCCAATCACAACAGTAAGCCTGCTCACTCAGGTGCACTACTTACATATCCCGCTCCCTAAAAATGAAATAAAAATGTCAAATAACATCAATTTCATGACACGCCACTCGATGATACCCCACAATCCAATAACTTTCCTGAAAGTTATTGTTGCTGCAACACTTATTATGGTAATAGGTTCTGCTGCCGTTTCCAAAACCATGGCCTGCACCACCAATCTGCACGTGCTTGCCATATCCGCCGACCAAAATGGTACCGTTCATAATGATAACCTGGCACCATCCTCATCCCCCATCATTATGGATACATCTCCGGATGTCGAAGAAGCATTGGATCAAGCCTTCGCATTGAAAGATGCTTTCCAGGATGAAGAGGCTCTTGAAGCCTTTACCAATATCGTTGAAAAAGAGAGCGACCATTACGAAGCTTTATGGAATATCGTAATGTTGCACACGGCCATTGGTAACCGGCAAAGCAGCAGTAGCGCGGAAGAGGCTCATTACGAAAAAGCCAAAGAATACGCGGAACGTCTGTTGGAAGCCCACCCCGACAGTGCCGGATCTCATTTTGCATATTCCGCTGCAGTAGGACGTATGGCACAAAGTGCAGGTGCCAGAGAGCGGCTTCGCCTTTCCACCGAAATTCGGGAACATGCCGAAAGAGCGGTGGAATTGGATGCAGAATACTCTCGGGCCTGGAATGTCCTGGGTAATTGGCACCATCGCGCGGCAAATCTCTCCCGCATGGAACGTTTTGCAGCAAATGCGCTTTTTGGCGGTGCACCGGAAGGAGCAAGCAATGAAAATGCCCGCGAGGCCTTCAAAAAAGCCATAGAAGCAGATCCGCAGTACATGCTTTATTATCATGATAAAGCAGAGTTTTACATTACAATCGATGAAGAAGAGAACGCCCGCCGGGTTTTGCTTGAAGGTTTAGAACAAGATATCATTACAAGTGACGATGAGCGCTGGCGACAAAACATGCAGGAGATGCTGAATGATCTTTGATATTAATCGTCACACCACAAACATAACTTGAACAATCCATCTCAATTGCGACAAACGGACCCTTTAAATTGTTCAACCTGCTGTACAAATGATTCGCCCGACAAGGAACGGCATTCCTTAAGCCCGAAAAATGAAACATTCGGGCTCACCCTTTACAGGCACTGGAACACGCTTATCAGTCTGCTGTTACTGCTCTCGGGCCTTACCATTGATTATCTTATTGCGAGTCCATGGTTTACCGATTCCGTACAGCTGCTCTGGTACGGCATCGCCTATCTGCCGGTCGGACTCCCGGTCCTGCATCAGGCGCTTATCCATCTGAGAAAAGGTGATGTTTTCACCGAGTTTTTTTTGATGGGAATCGCAACAATAGGTGCCTTTTACATCGGCGAATACCCGGAGGGGGTTGCCGTAATGCTTTTTTATGCGATTGGCGAAGCATTTCAGCAAAATGCCGTCCGGCGTGCCCGAACGAATATCCGATCCCTTCTGGATGTCCGTTCGGAAACAGCTCATGTAAAACGGGGGGATGCGCTTTCAACGGTGCATCCGAAAACCGTAAACAAAGGCGAAATCATCCAGGTGAACCCCGGTGAACGGATTCCACTGGACGGCCGGATGCTGACCGAGCGGGCGGCGTTTGATACATCAGCCATCACGGGAGAGAGCAAGCCGCGTCATTTTAATAAAACGGAACAAGTACTTGCCGGGATGATCAATCTGAACCGGGTCATTGAAATTGAAGTTACCGCTTCCTATGAGAACAGCTCCATTACACGAATTCTGGAACTGGTGCAAAATGCCGCCTCCCGCAAGGCGAAGACCGAACTTTTTATAAGGTCCTTTGCCCGGGTGTATACTCCGGCGGTCGTACTGCTTGCGGCGCTGCTGGTTGCCATTCCCGCACTTGTTGTAAGCCCCTATGTGTTCCAGGACTGGCTGTATCGCGGACTGGTGTTCCTGGTCATCTCGTGTCCATGTGCGCTGGTCATCTCCATTCCGCTGGGTTATTTCGGGGGCATCGGGGCCGCCTCCCGAAATGGAATACTGGTGAAGGGATCGAACTTTCTGGACACCTTGAAAAATGTAACCACCGTGGTGTTTGACAAAACGGGCACCCTCACCAGGGGCACCTTCTCCGTCCGGAAAGTGGAAAGCGTAAATGGACGCGACGACGATCTGCTTGCTATGGTCCATGCCATGGAAAAACATTCGACACATCCGATCGCCAGGGCCATTGCTGATTACATCGAAAAGCGGGAACGGGTAGAAGCGGACAAGCCGATGCCAATCGTTGAAAACCAGAGAGAAATACCGGGAATGGGTCTGCAGGCCACGGTGGATGGACAAGAGGTGCTGTTAGGGAGCCAAAAGCTGATGGAGGAGCACCAGGTCCGCTTGAGTGGGTCAGATACGCATCGGGTTGAAACTTCATTGCATGAAAGCTCATTGCATGAA
>CAYMBG010000126.1:5382-6509 GCA_964388615.1 uncultured Chitinophagales bacterium
TCATTGCATGAAAGCTCATTGCATGAAGCCTCTTCTTATGAAACGGGCACATTGGTTCATATTGCCATCAACAATACCTATGAGGGGTATATTCTGATATCCGATGAGGTCAAGGAGGATGCAAAGCTGGCCATGAAAAAGCTTCGCAAACTCGGGATCCGGCAAACCGTGATGTTAAGTGGTGACAGAGAGTCCATTTCCAGACAAATTGGCCGGGAACTGAATATCGATCATGTTCATGCCGGGCTAATGCCCGAAGATAAAGCGGCAAAGTTCGAAGAGTTGAAACGTACCTTCCCGGGCACCATAGCTTATGCCGGGGACGGCATCAATGACGGTCCGGTGCTGGCCCTGAGTGATGTGGGCATCGCCATGGGGGCTATGGGAAGTGATGTCGCCGTAGAAACAGCGGATGTGGTCATCCAGACCGATCAACCATCAAAAATCGCCACCGCGATCGGTATCGGCAGAGCCACCCGCAATATCGTCTGGCAGAACATCGGTCTGGCGCTGGGAGTAAAAGGGCTCGTACTGGTGCTCGGAGCACTCGGACTTGCCACACTCTGGGGAGCGGTCTTTGCAGATGTCGGAGTCGCCCTGCTGGCCATCCTTAATGCCGTGAGGATACAGCGGATGGATTTCACCTGATGCTGCTTACAATCCTTTCAGGTCACAGGCCACTCAATGAACAAAAAAACTGAATAAAAGATAATAACACCCACTCCCATGATTGCACAGACCAAATCCACCATCACCTGTCCGAAATGCGGGTTCTCCCGGGCGGAAACCATGCCGACAGATGCCTGTCAATATTTCTGGCAATGCCCTTCATGCCGTGTGACCATCCGCCCCAAAGCCGGCGATTGTTGTGTCTACTGTTCGTATGGAGATACGGGGTGTCCATCGCGTCAATAGTTGAATAACTATCTGGCTAACTGTATCTAAGAAGTAAACACCAGGAACATGAGATTATCAAATATATTATACCCTGGTCACAAGGCTCTCCACACTGTTCTTTGCACGCGCCGCCAAATCCAGAGCTTCTGAAAACTTCCCATATTGTCATATGTAGAAACAGGAAAAAGAGCATCGTGTACAGTGCCCAGTCGTCGTGATCACTCATGACG
>CAYMBG010000127.1:0-1492 GCA_964388615.1 uncultured Chitinophagales bacterium
GGAAGTAAGTATATCCCTTCATGCTCATCGAACTACCGTTGATCATGATGAGACTCCTGTTTTTTTGTGCTATAACCTCGGAAAGGCTCAGGAGGTGATGTACGCTCTGGCGAATCCGGCGATAGAGGAGGATACTCCTTCCAGGGATGATAAGGTTCAGATCCACCATGCCGGAGTGGCTCTTTGTAACGTTTATGAGCAGTTCGGCATATCACTGGGCTCATGGGAGACCTTTGACCCGGATACCTGCAAGGGGAAACCCCTGATCATGCCTGCTCAGGCAATGAAAAACGAGGTCATGCAAAAGCTGACCCGGTACCGCACCGCCTATGTTTCGGGTTGGGCCACATTGGAGTCCAAAATAGCACAAATGGGCATGGATGCATCCATACCTTTGTCGGATCACCTTGATTTTTTTGAATTGTTACAGGTCTGCCGCTCCGTTAACCCCAAAAAGGTATTGCTCACGCACAGCCCCAACCCCGACATCGCCATCCACTTTCTGGAGATGGAAGGTATACAAGCATCACCGTTATGATGGTCTCTGACAGGAAATCAAACAGCTCTGTTCCCGCAGCGGCGTTCACCCACTTTTCCACGGTGATGAAAACCATCCATCGTACACGCTCCCGGCAGCAAAAAACGGTACTATTTGCGGATTATCTTGCCACGCTAAACACACCTATGGATGTCCGAAGGGCCATACGTTTTGCAGGTATTGAACCCCCGGTATGGATCCGCGCCAACCATATCAAAAACAGTGGCAACGCGCCTGTACATACCATTGGCAAAACGGGTGCCGGAAACCGGACCGTCGCCCTGACTGCCGCGGACTTTTGCGACATCGATTATGAAATGGTGTTCAAAGTCTGCCGAAATGCGACGGGAAGCACTCTTGAGACCATCGAATTGCTGTTGACCAACATGCCGCAGGCTCAACGAAAGCGATCTGCAGATGAATTGCTATGGAACCTTTCCGATGTGGAACAGATTTGCTTTCGAAGTTTTCAGGAACGCAAAAGCACCCCCAAAAAGCAGATACTTATAGATTGCATGCGTACAATGCCCCCCGATCAAGTCAGGGCTTTATTGCATGTCATGGGTCTGGAGCATGCCCGTTTTCGACTCCCCCCGGAAATATTGCTCGATGCAACAGCTCGAACATACAACATCCGGCCGGACCTGCTTCATAAATCCTTCCTGTTCAACGGCCTTTTGGATCATACCGTCGCCCTTGCCCAGGATGGAAAACTCAACGAACCCTGGTTCCAAATACTCCAGTCCACGCCCTTTATACTGACAACAGCGGATTTATACAACTTCTTGTCGATATACCTCCCGAAACCGGCGAAAGTCCTTTATGGGGTGATACTTTACGCCAATCCGAAAAACGTGCCTTTATCCGGATACTTTTCGGAGTTTACAATCGGCGTTTTGGCAGATCAATCCGAGACCGGCTTTGAAGCCAAGTTGACAGATCAATCCGAGACCG
>CAYMBG010000127.1:1592-6490 GCA_964388615.1 uncultured Chitinophagales bacterium
CAGATCAATCCGAGACCGGCTTTGAAGCCAAGTTGACAGATCAATCCGAGACCGTTTCCGAAACCGCACGTGATTCCAATGAGGATTACCACAGAATGGAAGCATCACAAGCTTCTGCCACATTTCGACCCGGTGATACCACCGGAAAGACAACGAGTCCAAAAACCTTCATACCGGTCGGCAAAGTCAGCAGTGGCTTTACACGGAAAGAGCTCGAAAAGCTTAACCAGCTTTTACGAGAGCGTATAATAGAACGCTTTGGTCCGGTACGATCCGTAAGGCCGGAGATCGTAATGAAGGTACACTTTGATGATATCAGGCCAAACAAACGTACAAAAGCGGGCTTTTCCCTGCAATCCGCTCGTTTCCAATCTCTGAGGCCGGATATCCCTACCAGTCAGTGCAGCACGATCCACGAATTAACCCGGCTTCTGAAGGAGAAAAAAAGAGAGTATCCCCAGAAAACATAATCAATTTGTTTTATTTTCGTTACATGCTTTAATTGTTTTTTTCATCAGTTTTGCACATATTTTTGTTGCGAAACAGTGGACTGAAATACGTCGCTTGACAGGCTCTGTGTTACGGTATACCAGTCCATGTACCGCTTTTAACCGCAGCCATTCGATCGAATCACTTGCCGGTAATTGTTGCGATCCGTCTTTTCACGTAACAACGCCATAAAACCCGTAACGCATTATTTCCCAAACCAGAATTAAAAAAACATGTTGCATAGATATATAAAAGGGCTTTCAGAGATATTCGGACACATGAATATGAGGCCTTCTAATTTCGAATTTTCGCTCCCCGGCCACACACTCCGGATACTTCCCGTGATAATGGTCTCGATTTTACTCATAAGTTCCGGGTGTTCCTTGTTTCAGGAAAGCAGTGCCCCTGAAGAAGCAGCAGCCTTACCGGAATACGACCCCGATTTTACCGCTTACACACAATCTATTCCCGACACGGATGTGACCATTGACATGGTTCCGGTTTTGGGCGGAGAGTTTATGATGGGACGCTCAACTGATGAACCGGGCATGGAGTCTCATGAGGGGCCGCCCTCCGAGGTGGAAGTATCATCTTTCTGGATGTCCTCCCATGAAATCACCTGGGATCAATATGAACTCTATTCCAAAGAGGTAGTGGAAGCCGACTTCACCGCGGAACTGCTTGCGGAATTTGGACTGGAAGCCGATGCTATCGCCCTGCCCTCTCCTCCTTATGGTGACGAAGCCTACGGTATGGGCCGTGACAACCGTCCGGCTATCAGTATAACACAGTATGCGGCATTAACCTATGCCATGTGGCTTACAGCTAAAACCGGAGAGTTCCATCGGCTGCCTACCGAAGCAGAGTGGGAGTATGCCTGCCGTGGTGGTGTCTATGGGGGATATGATTTGGAAAGTGACCCGGATTTGCTGGATCAGCATGAGTGGTATGCCGGTAACAGCGATGGCAGCTACAACCCCGTCGCCGTGAAAGAGCCGAACCCCCTGGGCTTGTACGACATGAAGGGTAATATCGCCGAATGGACCATGGATCAATATTATGAGGATTATCATGAGCGGCTGAATGATCAGGAAGTTGCCCTTGATCCCTGGTTTAAGCCCGATGAACTCTACCCCAGAGCGGTGAGAGGCGGTTCCTGGCGAGATAGTGCGGATGATATCCGCTGCACACAACGCAGGGGATCCGAACAACGATGGAAGCGGGGTGACCCTCAGATACCCAAAAGCATGTGGTGGCATACCAACGCCAGCTTTCTTGGTTTTCGCATTGTCCGGCCCTTGGAAACCCCCACCCAGGAAGAGATGGAAGAGTACTGGATTGAGCCAATGTGGGATATTTGAGTATCAGATTAAATCATACAGTTGCTAATATTCACTAAAAACACCTATTAGAAATGGAAAACAATGATCACAAAATCACTGCCAATATTTCAAGACGTGATTTTGTCAAAGCATCTTCACTGACCGCCGGGGGCCTGCTCCTTGGCAGTTTACCTGTAATCAACAGTGCTTACGCCGCCGGAAACGACACCCTTAAAGTCGCATTGATTGGAGCCGGCGGACGTGGGACAGGCGCCGCTTTTAACTTCCTTAACTCCGGTGAAAACATCAAGATTGTTGCCATAGCCGATATCTTTCAGGATCGGTTGGACACCAGCTACGAACAGTTGAATCAGCATGGTGATGCCGCCGATAAGGTGGATGTACCCCCGGAGCATCGCTTTGTAGGTTTTGACGGGTACAAAAAGGCGACAGAACTGGCCGATATCGTTATTCTCGCAGCCCCTCCGGGCATGCGCCCCCCTCATTTCAAAGAAGCGGTAAATCAGGGTAAGCATGTTTTCATGGAGAAGCCCGTAGCCGTCGACGCGCCGGGTGTCAGAAGTATCCTTGATTCCGGCAAAATTGCAAAAGAGAAAGGCCTCAATGTAGTTGTCGGGTTGCAACGGCGCTACCAATTCAACTATCGGGAACTCCACCGGAGAGTCTCTAATCGTGAAATCGGGGATATCATATCCGGACAGGTTTACTGGAACCAGGGTCCGCTTTGGTTGAATGAACGCGAACCCCAACACACCGAACTGGAATATCAGATGAGAAACTGGTATTACTTTACCTGGATCTGTGGAGATCACAACCTCGAACAACATATCCATCAGCTGGATGTAGCCAACTGGTTCCTTGGCGAATACCCCGAATCGGCCCAGGGTATGGGCGGACGTGAGGTTCGAACCGGTAAAGAATACGGCCAAATATTTGATCATCACTACGTGGAATACACTTATCCCAGTGGAGTGGTTATCAACAGTCAGTCCCGGCAGATGCCCGGATGCTTTAACAAAGTATCCGAGACACTGCACGGAACCAGAGGAATCATCAACCTGGATGGCTCACATACCGGCATCATCCGTGACTGGAACAAACAAACACGTTTCGAGTACGACAGCGAAGGAGATCCGGATCCTTATCAAAATGAAATCAACGAGCTTCTGAGATCCATCCGCCAAGGTAATATCATCGATGATACCGAATTCGGTGCGAAAGCCACACTCACCGGAGTAATTGGACGAATGGCGACCTATTCCGGTAATCTTATTACCTGGGAAGACGCGATGCAATCTGAAAAAAGCCTGGCTCATGAAATCACCAGCTGGGACACCCGGCCGCCGGTCACGCCGGATGAAGATGGGTTTTACCCCGTGCCCGTTCCCGGTGAGACGGAAGTCCTCTAAACACACATACCCGGAAGCCGTTTTTTTCAGTAGCGGCTTCCTTTTTTTTTGAGCGGAGTGCCATTCATATACGGGTACTCCGTTTTTTTTATCTTATGTGAGCGTGTTAGGTACAGGCTCATTCAAGTGCCTGTCTTGGAATCCGTCCAAAACACTCTGATTCATAAATAGAAACACGGTCTCCCTCACGGACCTGAATAAACGCGGAATAGTCCGGTTTATCCTCGATAAACGCCATTGCCTCATCCACCGGCATGACACTCAATGCAGTGGAATAGGCATCCACCAGCGTCCCATCCACACCTGTGACCGTAACCATACGCTGCTCTGTTAGAGCCATACCTGTAGCCGGGTTTATGATGTGGGAATACCGCACTCCGTCAATCTCAACATATTGATAGAGGTCACCCGAGGTACTCAATGCCGATTGATCCAGTAAAAGCAGGAAAGGTTCGGCATCACCCGATGAAGCATATACAGACACCAAAACGCCCCACCCTTCCCTTCCGGGTGGAGGTTCCCCCATTACCATGTCACCACCGGCATCAATCAGTGCAGAGGTGAACCCGTAATCCTGTAAAATCGATAACATTTCCTCTGCGGCATAACCTTTGGCGATACCTCCCAAATCAAGTATAACACCCGGCTTTTTGATACCGGCAAGTGGCTGATGCTCATCCAATATCAGATACCGGTAGTCGACGGACTCAAGAGCCTGATTCAAGGTTTGTCGACCGGGAAGTTGCGGCTCATCGGCTCTTCGAATCTCCCGCCACAAACGCACCAGTGCACCGGCAGTGATGTCAAAGGCCCCGTCGGTCTGCTCAGACACCCGCTTTGCTCTCTTTAGTACATCATAGAGCGGTTCACTGACACGCATCATCTCACCGGAACCGGCCAGGGCAGAAAGTTGGTTCACCTCACTGTTTGTTTCGTAATCACTGAAAATGTGATTCAGCTCTTCCACCCTTTGAAACGCCGAATCTGCCGCCACAGCGGCACGGTCAGCGTCCGGAGCATACAGCACAATCCGGAAGGTCGTTCCCATGTGGCGGGAGGAAAACTGATGCCGCTCGATATCCGCTGCCCTGTCTGCCGTGCCAGAAGCCGGCTCTGCGGTGCCGCATTGGCAAAGTAATATCAAGCCCGCCATCATAAACGGAATCATTCCCCTTCTCATAAAGGCAAATACTTTTCGTTATTAAGGTCTGTGTTTCTGCGGCTTCAACGAGGTCAAATCCGCAATCCGGATCGGTTTTCCCGACTCCGCGCTCTTCCGGGCGGCTACTCCAACAAGAACGGACATGACCCCGTCGCGAGTGCCGGCCGATTGATGCAGCGGATCAGGCTGATCGGGATCCTTGAACAGTTTGTCCATCAATAACGGATCAGCCCCCCAATGACCACCATCAGCTCGTGGCACACGAATAACCTCCGGCTCTTGACCAATAAGCTGCATATGCCAGTCCTGACCCTGCCCGTCACCGGTCCAGCCCCCTTCCTTACCCTCGATACGGCCTTTGGTCCCGTTAAAAGCAATCCAGAAACCTTCGTAGTTGCTGTCTCCGGTAAGCGAGTAGTTTACATAAATATTGTTGGCGTATTTGATGACCGCCGAGTGCTTGTCATAAATATCAATCTGCTTTCGGAAAACACA
>CAYMBG010000128.1:0-6485 GCA_964388615.1 uncultured Chitinophagales bacterium
CAACACCCTTCTTCTACTTCAGAAAGATCCCTCCAAAAAGCCTCATGCCAAGATGGACAGGGCTAAACAAAAAAATAATTCCCGGGGATCTTCTTCCGATGAAACCACCTCTGAGAACAGGCAAGGATTCGATCTGATTCAGAAAGAAAGCGACGTTGTTGGAGCACTCACAGCGGTTGACCAAACCTGGATAAAAGAAGCAGAACTGGAAACAGTGGCCTTCTCGGCTGAACTGGATCTGGGAAAACTGGAACAGCTGTCAGAGCAGAATCGAAAACGTGTATATCAACCGGTTTCCCGTTACCCCTCTTTTGAGTTTGACCTGGCTCTGGTAGTTGACAAATCCCTGCCAGCCGGTAATCTGGAACAAAGCATGTATCTCATTGCCGGCAATAAGCTCATTTCTATTGATGTATTTGATGTTTTTGAGGGGGGATCACTGGAAAAAGATCAAAAAAGCATTGCTTTTCGTCTAACGTTTCAGGATAATGAGAAAACACTGACCATTAATGATGTCGATCCGATTATTCAAAAGATTTTGAAAAAACTTGGAAAAGAATACGGTGCAGAGTTGCGCTCTTGATGCTTTAATGGTAAGAATCCCGGGCGTTCAATCGATGGAGCGCGAAAGTGAGTTATAAAGACCAATCATACTATCTGGAATTCCGAGAACTGCTGGAAAGGCTGTCAAACGGTATCTCACAGCTGAAATCTGAAAAAAAACAGCTGGAGGAGGAAAACCGGTTGATCAAGAGCCAATTGGAAAACGTGCAGCAGGAACTATCAGAAGCCCGTCACGAGATAGCGACTCTGAAAAATCGCGCCGATACTTCTGAAACAGAATCCAAAACATTACAGAGCTCTAAGTCAGGTGATCATGAAGGTACATCCGATTTATCCTCGGCTATCAAAGCTACAGAAAGATTAAAAAGTAGCAAGCAACAGCCCGGCCTTTTTGAAGATCTCTCAGAAAATGATAAAATTGCTTTGCGGCAACAAATTAATGACCTGATAGCAAGAATTGATTTTCATCTAAGTAAAGCCGGTGAAAATTGAAATATATGATGCCATGAAATCCATCAAAGTCTCTGTCCTGGGCAAGCATTACCCGCTGAAAATAAATGAAGGCGATGAGGAGATGATGAATAAAATCGCCGATTATGTCGACAAACGCTTTTATGATTTCCGCAAGGCGCTGCCCAATCAATCCGAATCTACGGTCATGGTATTGGCATCTCTCAGCATAGCCGAAGAACTTTTCATGGCTAATGATAACAAAAGCCCGGATTTGAATAATGAAACGCAAAAAATATTTAAAGAAATTAATCATTCTTTGCGTGATATTGCAGATGACATTGATCCGGAAATTAACGATATTTAGAATAGATTGAATGTAACGCTTTTGAGGCAGGGTTAACATAAACAAGCACAACACTCAACAAGAAGGGCGTTTAGCTTCGTCCGGCAATGCCAGGCCTCAGGTCACCTCGCGTGAATAGTGGAAGGCAGACCCGGAACGAGTGGATGCCCGCACTGTCTAAGACGGTAGCTTGTATTGTGCCTGCTTCATTAGCGTTTTATTTATTTCGGTAATTCTTCCATTTACCGTTAATTTTTTTGCCCGGTATCTTGCAATCATAAGTAAACGGGTACCAATCTTCATTCACATCCGGATTTTCATGTCGTACCCCTTAAAGGTTCTGTTTATCGGTGATATCGTAGGATCACCCGGCCTTTCTTTACTGGAAACACTTCTACCCTCACTGATAAGTAAATACGAAGCAGATTTCGTCATTGCCAATGCTGAAAATTCCCACGAGGGCATGGGGATCAATGAAGAGATTATCAGGAAACTTTATCATTTAGGGGTGCAGGTCATCACCGGGGGGAATCACAGTTTTGCCAAATGGAAGATATATCCCTACATGAAAACCGATCCCAGGCTGCTGCGGCCGATGAATTATCCAAAGGGTGCACATGGATTTGGATACGGGATCTATGATATAACCGGTAGCAACCAAAAAATTGGCGTGGTGAATCTACAGGGGCGCACCTTCATGCAACCCATTGACGACCCATTTCGCGCGGCCGACTGGGTCCTTGAAAAAATACGCAAAGAAACCCAAATGATCTTTATCGATTTTCATGGCGAAGCTACAGCTGAAAAAATGGCTATGGCCTGGTATATCGATGGCAAAGCATCCGTTATGGCGGGTACTCATACCCATATCCCCACAGCTGATGCACGTCTTCTTCCGAAAGGAATGGGATATATCACCGATGTAGGGATGACAGGCCCTTACGAATCGGTTATTGGCATGGATAAAGATACTGCAATCAAACGATTCTTGCTCCAGACCCCGCATAAATACAAAACCGCCAACGGAGATAACCGAATTTGTGGTTTGTTCACAAAGATAGACCCTGATTCAGGGAAGTGCCAGCATATCGAACCGGTCACTTTTCCTGCATTCGAAACCAGCAAGTCGTCGTGAATAATAACGAAATCCTTATAGATGCCGTTGACATCCACAAGACCTACAGTGGAAAAACCGAGCCGGTTCATGTACTTAAGGGAATAAACATAACCATCCACAAAGATGACTTTACCGCTATTGTAGGTGCCAGTGGATCAGGTAAAAGCACCTTGTTGCATATCCTTGGAGGACTCGATCGGCCTGATCAAGGTACCGTCCATTTTCGAAATAGTGACATTTCACGAATGAACGACGAGTCTCTTGCGGGTTTCCGAAACCAGAACATTGGTTTTGTTTTTCAGTTTCATCATCTGCTTCCGGAATTCTCTGCTCTGGAAAACATCTTCATGCCGGGTTTGATAGCCGGAAAAACCATGTCGTTTATTCGTGAACGAGCGGAACACCTTTTGGAACTGACCGGTTTAACGGACCGGATGGATCATCGGCCCTCGGAACTTTCAGGTGGAGAGCAACAAAGAGTCGCCGTCGCCCGGGCATTGATGAACGAACCCGAAATAATCATGGCGGATGAACCAACAGGAAATCTGGATGAAAAAAATACAGAGAAACTCCTGTCGCTGCTGATTGATTTAAAGGCCCGGGAAAACAGCGCTATCGTGCTCATCACTCATGATCACCGCCTGGCGGAAGTCACCTCACAGGTACATGAACTCAATGACGGACTTCTAATGGCCAAACCGGAGTGAATTCCTGATTTTGTCCTCTGACAAAACAGTCCTATATTTACTTGAATTTTCAACATCGATCTTATTTTCATAAAAACTTATGGCGAAGCGACTTTCAAAAGAACATATCGAAACCGACCCCCTGCTAACGAGCTACTATATTTTCACAAGCTTTCTTAAGCGTAACTTAACAAGTGTTCTTGCAGGGACCCTGGCAGCTTTGATTTTAATTGGTGGTGGTATCTACTATTATCTTCACACTCAGGCACAAGAGCAACAGTCCCAGGAATTACTTGTCGAGGCAGAACAGGTTTTTCAAATGGGTGAATATGAGCTGGCGCTGCAAGGTGGTGACATGCAGCTGGAAGTAGGACTTATTGATATTATCGAAAACTATGGAAACACCAGTGCCGGTAATCTGGCCAGATATTATGCAGCTGTTGCAGAATCCGAATTGGGCAATTACAATCAGGCTTTTCACTACATCCAGGAGTTTGACCCGCCGGATGGCATTCTCGGAGTGGGGCCATTAGCTCTTCAGGCTGTCATTCTTGCCAATCTTGAGCGGTATGAGGAATCAGCAAATGCGTTTCTCAATGCAGCGGAATGGGATGAAAATGAAACCACAACTCCTCAAAACCTGCTTAATGCCGCACAAGTCTCCATAGAAGCGGAAAACTACGACGAGGCAGCAGAACACATTGACAGAATTTTGTCTGAGTACGAAGACTCCGATGTTGCCGACCAGGCGCGCCGGCTGGAAGGAATGCTTTTAGCAAGAAGATAGCCCCTTGACTGATACCGGCAAATACTCTTGTTTTGCATGGTTTTGGAATCTTCGTTTTACTCACACTTTGTAAAAATTTCTGATTTTTTAAAAAAATTTACAATAATAGCAACAGGTGTTCGTAATAATGGTAAGTGCAGTAAGTGAAAAGCACTGCATGGACAGGACACTATAAACTACATTGACCTCTAAGTTTACAGCCCCTCACACTGATCGTGTTTGGGGCTTCGTTTTTTACAGCAGATTGCAAGGTTACGCTATTTCCATTTTTTTCTGACTTTTCCTCTTTTTCTTTATTATCCTGTAAGTAACATCCCTCGCTTTCAGAAATCAAAAAAATAGTATTATGAGCACCAAGAAGCCTCTTTCCAGACGATCATTCCTGAAACTTTCAGGAGCTGCCGCGGCCGGCCTGACAATCATGCCCGGTTTTTCTTGCTCCATGGACGCGATCCCATCCCCCATGAAAAGACGATTCGGCAAAACAAATTTCGAGGTCTCTACGCTTGGTCTGGGTGGGCAGTCCTCTATTCAATGGACCCCTGAGGACGTCAATCCTGTCGATATTATCACAAAAGCATTTGAGCTCAAGATCAACTATTTCGATACCTCCAATGTATACGGCCCCAGTCAGGCCAATTTCGGCAAGGCTTTTGACCGACTCCACCTCATTCCCGGCCGATCAGACTACGACCAGGATTTGCGCTCATCTATTTTCCTGACTTCCAAAACAATGGTTAGATGGGCCAAAGGAGGATATCCGGAACGAGATAATGTCCGTAACAGCACCGATGGCGAGCATGGAGAGGGAGCTGTTGCCGACGTGAAACGCTCCTTGTCGCAACTCTTTGGTGATGGTAAAGGAAATTATCCGGAAGGCGCGTACCTGGATATGGTGATGATCCATAATCTCACTAATTTTGAAGAAGTTGACGTGGTCTACAACGGACTCGAAGGGGCGTTTGATCCGGATGGTAACTTCGGTGCACTTATAGCGCTGCGTGATTTACGGGATGGAACCAACATCACGGGAATGAATCCCGGCGAAGAGAAACTCATACGCCACCTGGGATTCTCCGGACATTATTCCGCGCCTGCCATGATGAACATGATCCAGCGGGATGAATGGGATCTGTTGGATGGCATGCTCGTATCGATCAATGTCAATGACCGCAGATATCTGAACATGCAACACAACGTGATTCCTGTTGCCCAGGAAAAAGATATTGGTATCGTGGGAATGAAAGTTTTTGCAGATGGTGCCATGTATGACAAAGAGCCCGGATGGTCGTACCAGCCTGAACATGTGGTACGCAGGGTCGGATCAGAAACCCTGCCCAGCAAACCCCTTATTGAGTATGCACTTACAACACCGGGTATAGATACTCTGATAACCGGCATCGGCCAGATTGACGATGACCACCTGAAGTGTCAACTGGTTCAGAATTTCTATGCCGCTCAGATAGGGCGGGACGCTTTGTCGGAGGAAGAACGCCGCGATCTTGAAAAACTGGGTCTGCGTGCCCGGGATGGGGAAACCAATTATTTCCAGATGGAAGACCAAGGCCTTACACCTCCCGCAGATGTTCAATGGAGCGATGACGCGCGAACGAATCTTACCTGGAATACCTCATTGGCAGGAGATGAACCCATTTCGCATTATAATATACTGCAGGACGGACATGTTGTTGAAACCATTCAACACAGGCCCCAAACTTCTCTCGGGGAACCCTTTGAGTGTTCCGTCAACGGCAACGGTACCCCGGTAATAGTCGTCGCTGTGGATAAAGCGGGAAGAAAAGCGGAAAGCAATCCTGCACAAACCTAAACCCTGCTATTTTTTAAGTTCTTCCGCTTTGCCCTCATCCATATCGCCCAGTTGGATGTTCAAAGCTTTTATCGATATCTGTATTTCCCAGACAGATAGTGCCAGGGATGCAAGCAAAAAGACCAAACTCGCTCCAAAGGTATATTTGGCTGCAATGAGATAGTCTTGAAAAAGCAGCAACATACAAAGAGCCGATAGAAAGAGACTGACAACTCCCAACACTTGCATATCCCTGGTCAAACGGGTGCGCAAGCGCAGGTTAGAAATTTGGGAAGCCAGGGTTGGATCACCATTCTCATGGTATCTCTTGTGAAGGCTGCGTATGAGGGTTGCAAGTGTCAGAAAACGATTGGTGTAGGCCAGCAACAAGAGAGAGATCGCCGGAAAAAGCAAAGCCGGTGTCGAAAGGTCAAGTGACATATTGTTACTTTATTTTTGGCGTAAATAGTATATTCTGAACATTTATAAATAAGATTCCATTTTTCTTTTTACACACGGGCGGATATATTGCGCATCATGATTAAAATACAGCTCTGAACCATGATTTTCCGAATATAAAATCCGTTGCAACAGAGCCCTTGAACATTGACGCATTACAGAACAGCGAATAATTAAAAGATGCTTAGTGAACCTACGGTAATCTCTCAAAACATCGGTTGGATCGAAGTTATTTGTGGTGGAATGTTCAGTGGCAAGACCGAAGAACT
>CAYMBG010000129.1:0-6370 GCA_964388615.1 uncultured Chitinophagales bacterium
ACAAATTTTAACCGTTCTGTTTCCATCCTTCGCTTGGTGTTTATCACAAGCTTGAACAAATGGTTTCGTATGGTTTCAACACTAAGTGCCTTGCCATACACTCAGAGATTTTATGAAATTACATCCACCCCAAACAATGAGGGATGAATCCCGAACCGTTGCGTTTCACACACTCGGATGCAAACTTAATTTTGCAGAGACTTCCACTCTGAAAAGACAGTTCAGAGGAAAAGATTTTGAGATTAAACCTTTCCGCAGTACAGCGGATATCTACGTGATTAACACCTGTTCGGTCACCCGGGACGCCAATCGCGATTGCCGCAAAGCCGTCCGTCGCGCCCGTAAGCAAAATCCAGGGGCTTTCATTGTTGTCACCGGCTGCTATGCCCAACTCGAACCTGAAGAGATCGCCGATATTCAAGGGGTTGATCTGGTTATCGGAACCAAGGATAAATTTGACATTCTGGAAATTGCCGGTGATTTCGAAAAACCCGATCAGACCATTATTCATCGCAGTGACGTGAATGATGCCGTGGATTTTCACCACGCCTTTTCCGCTAATGACCGCACCCGCGCCTTTTTGAAAGTCCAGGACGGATGCGATTATAAATGCAGTTTTTGTACTATTCCATTGGCACGCGGTAAAAGCCGCAGCCCTTCCGTCGAAAAAGTGGTTATTCAAGCCCGGCAGGTTATTGCCGATGGTTATCGGGAGCTTGTTCTTACCGGTGTTAACGTGGGAGATTTCGGCCGTCACAGCGGTGAAACATTCCTGGATCTGCTTAAAGCTCTTGATCGGCTTCCTGGTCTGGATCGCATTCGTATCTCCTCCATTGAACCGAATCTGCTGACAGATGAAATCATTACATTCGCAGCCGATTCCCGCACCATCCAGCCCCATTTTCATGTTCCCCTGCAAAGCGGATCGGACCAGATGCTCCAGGTGATGAAAAGACGGTACCGAACGGACCTCTACCAAAACCGGGTCGATGCCGTCCTGTCGGCAATACCCCATGCCTGTATTGGTGTGGATGTGATCACCGGCCACCCCGGTGAAACCGATGCTCTTTTCCGCGAAACACGGGATTTTCTCAATGATCTGAACATCGGCTACCTGCATGTGTTCACCTACTCGGAAAGGCCCAATACATCTGCCCTGGAAATCCGTGAGACTGTAGCTCATGACGTCCGGAAATCACGCACTCATCAGTTACGCAGACTTTCCGAGAAAAAAAGATTTGAGTTCGACACCCGATTTCTTGAGAGTGAACGGCCGGTGTTGTTTGAAGAGGATTCCACCGACGGCCTCATCTCAGGATGGAGCGATAACTACATCCGTGTAACGGTTTCCACTGACTCTGACATGAAAAATCAGATTCTTCAATGCCACCTTACCGAACGTCCTGCATCCGGACCGGTTATCGGCGTCATCCGGGATACCAACGGACATAATACCTTATCCAATCACAACCAGGCGTCTGGAAATCACAATCATGATGAACGAACAACAAAAACTGCTCCAATCTATACGTGACTTCCTGGAACAGGAACAAAAAACGTTCGGCCCCTTTCAGATACCGGATGCTTCTCCAAATTCGGAGCCCTCTGACACAACTATGTCCGCCTCCGGCAGCTCTTCATCGCAACCAGCATCTTCACTTACCATCGACACGGCTGAAACATTGGATGATCTTTACGAGGTCTGCATTCATGCCGATGAGCTCAAAACCGATCTTCAAAGTACCAACCTGGTATTTGGAACGGGCAATCCCAATGCGGATATCATGTTTATTGGAGAGGCTCCTGGCAAAGATGAGGATCGAATGAGAGAACCTTTTGTGGGAAGTGCCGGAAAACTTCTGAATAAAATATTGCAATCGATTCATTTTCAGCGGGATGAAGTCTATATCGCCAACATTCTGAAACACCGTCCCCCCGATAACCGGGATCCCCATCCTGAAGAACGAAGCCGAAGTTTGCCGTACCTGATTCGACAAATTGATCTGATTCAACCAAAATGGATTGTATGCCTGGGCAAGGTATCTGCTCAAACGCTTCTGGAGACCCAAAAACCTCTTAAAAAGTTACGGGGCTCATTTCATCCCTTCCGGGGCAGCATAAAACTTATGGTTACCTTCCATCCCGCAGCCCTGTTACGAAACCCCTCCTGGAAACGGGAAACCTGGGAAGATGTCAAAATGCTTCGTAAAGAGTACGACAAAGCAAATTGAAAAAGTAACGCACACTTCACTGAAATTTAATACCTTTGTAACAGGCTGATTGCCGCATACATTGACCGCATGTAATGTGGTCGTATTCCGGCCGATACCTTCACTTGTCCGATTAATAAACTGTCCGTTATCCCGATTATTATCACCGTATGGCGCAATCTGAACAGAATCCGAACCAGAAGAAAAAAAAGGAATCTCAATCTTTCCTGGAAGCTCACGGAAGAATTCCGCCGCAGGCCGTTGAAATCGAGGAGGCCATACTCGGCAGTATGCTGATTGAAGAACAAGCCGCTTCCATGGCCCTGGAAATCCTGCAGGTGGATGATTTCTACAAACCTGCACACCGCCACATTTTTGAAGTTATAAGTAAGTTATTCGAGCGTAACAACCCCCTGGATCTGCTGACAGTTGAAAGTGAGCTGCGCGACCAGGATCTGCTGGAGACCATCGGTGGGAGCGGATATCTGTCGGATCTGACCAGGGCCGTGAGCTCTGCCGCCAATATTGAATACCATTGTCAGATTGTTGCCGAGAAAGCTTTAAAAAGAAATTTAATTCTGAGTTGTTCGGAGATCATCCAGGAAGCCTACGACTCAGGCACGGACTCCTTTGAAGTGCTGGATCAGGCAGAGCAGCGCATTTATGACATCACCAATGCCAAGGCTATGGGAGGCAGCCGATCACTCGGGGAAATCCTGAAGCATACCCTCTCCTACCTGGAAGATATTCGGGGAAAAAAGATGGGAATCACCGGAGTTCCCACAGGCTTGGATGTAGATAACCTTACAGCCGGATGGCAACGCGGGGACCTGGTTATCATAGCTGCGCGCCCCTCGATGGGTAAAACCGCATTCACACTTACAGTAGCCCGTAATGCCGCGCTTAATCCCGACCCGGAAAAAAAATCACCGGTGGCCTTGTTTAGTTTGGAGATGTCGGATCAGGCCCTGGTTCAGCGATTACTGACCATGGAAGCCCGTGTTGACGCCCAGAAAGCACGTACGGGTAAATTGGAGGATGCCGAGTTCAAAAATTTGATAGAAGCCGCGGGCCGCCTTCACACGGCACCCATTTTTATTGACGACACCCCATCCATCAGTATTATGGAGATGCGGTCCAAATGCCGCAGGCTTAAAAACGAACACGACATCGGACTGGTTGTCGTTGATTACCTCCAACTTATGACCGGCCAGCAAAATGATCGCCAAAACCGTGAACAGGAGATCGCCGGTATTTCCCGCGGATTGAAAGCACTGGCCAAGGAGTTGGATGTCCCGGTTATCGGCCTCTCACAGTTAAGTCGGGCCGTTGAGCAGCGAGGAGGTGACAAACGTCCACAGCTCAGTGATTTGCGGGAATCAGGATCTATTGAACAAGATGCGGATGTTGTCTGCTTCCTGTATCGGCCGGAATATTATCAAATCACAACCGATGAACAGGGTAATTCAACAGAGGGTGTTGCCGAGCTTATTGTCGGAAAACAAAGAAACGGTCCGGTGGGCACCGTTAGCCTGCATTTTGTAAAGAATTACGCACGGTTCGAAAATCTTGCAAAATCCTATGCAGATACTCCCTACTTGAATGAAGACGATCAGGACAGTCCGGAATCCTTGCCGGATAGCACCGAATCCAAAACAGAATCTACTGCCAAAAGAGCAAAAAAAACAGGATTTACTCCGCCTCCCGACGATGAGGATAGTCCGTTTTGATCTTTTCCAGTAGTTCGTCGTAGGTACGGATGAAGTTACTCCAGTCAAATTGACGATTTATCGCCTGCAGGGTAGGCAAAGGCAATCTTTTATAGGAACCATCCAACAACCGCTTCATTTTTCGAAACAAATCCGTTTCATCATCATAGAAGACGGGGCCGTGCAACAAGGGTTCCTGAATTGACTTTGGAATTAACTCCGGATAGGTCAAACTTCGTGGCAATACCGGATGACAACCACAATAAACCGCCTCCATGATAGCGGTACAAAAAAACTCATGCATGGCGGTGGAAACGACAATATCTCCTTTTTGTAACAGCTCGCCATAATGCTCACTATTTTCAACATATCCGTAGTGAAGAATTCGGCTCCCATAACGCTTCCAGGCCTCTTCAAAACGACCGGAATAGTCATGTTCGTGATCACCAGCCAATATCAGGTCAAAGGAGCATTCCGCATCATCGAGTTTATCGATAACCCGGAAAAACTTTTCCGGGTCTTTGTCAAATGACCAGCGTTGGTTCCAAACAATGACCGGTCTTCGATTTGGGTCGCGTCTTTTCCGTTTTTCCACAGCAGAATCCAGAATTTTCAAATCCATGCCGGGATAGAGCTGATCTGCTTTTGCTGCAATTTTGGAGATGGATTGCGATTGTTGGTAGTCCGGGAAACGAGCCAGAAAACCTGGAAGAGCATCCAGAAACTCATTCTTGTGAAATTCGGAATTGAAAAACACATAATCAGAAGCGAGCACACTGAGGTAATTAATATAACAATACGTCAGATCACGCTCCTCAGATCCAGGTACGGGCTGAGTAAGCTGATTTTCGTGCATATAAAGCACTATCGGTACATGAGCAAAGCGGGGATTGGTTAATGCTACAAATGCAGGCAAATTCGTCATACTACTTGCCAAAACCAGATCAATAGGCTCGGTGATACTCTCCGACTTTTCGGCAAGGGTTACTCCTCCCCCACTCATTCGCCACTTCCAATGACTTCCTTTCATGGTCACCGAATAGACATTGTGGCTTGAATGCTTACTGAATCCATCGATGAATGCCCGGTGTGATCCTCCTAAAAACGGCTCAACCAATAATATATTCATGCGAAACGCTCAATATGCAAGCTGCCAGTTGTCCTCGTATACATCTTCATGCCCAATTTCTCGTTTTTGCTGCAAATACTCCAATATCATATCACCGACCGATCGGTCAATATGTTCAATAACCCGGGCATTCTCAAGCATCTCAAATCCGCCACCTCCTTCAGCACGATAAGAGTTAATAGCGATGGTAAATAAATCATCATTCGAGACCGGCCGGCCATTATACTCCAGCAAAGTAACACGCTGACCGGCATCCTCCCTGAGGTCCAGCACGTACTCCACCCCTGAAACCATATCATAGTTAAAACCCGCCCAGTCGGGGTTTACCTCCGGCTGATCATGCTGCTCAGATACGGAGAGGTAATACTGCGAGGTATACTCCAGGAACTCGCGAAGTTGAGCCCCCGATATCTCAAGTTTATACAACGTATTATAGTAAGGGTAAAGCAAGTTTATATCTCCCCTTGTGATCGGCCCTGGTCCAAATGACACAGAAGTAACAAAAGCTGCAGCAGCAGAGAGTTCCGCGCCGGTCACCTCCATTTGCACCTCGTTGATGAGATCTATAATAGGTGTTGGCTTTCTTCTGGCGTTTTCAGCTGTCCAGTGATCGGCTGTTTCTGCGATCGGTTCTGTCACAAATTCAACTACTTCCTGATGTGCCTGCTCTGTCATCTGGACCACCCCGGGATGTTCCTTTACATCCTCAACAGAGTAATTGCGGGTGTAATGATCAATAACCTCAACCGTCCCGTCAGAATGACGTACCGTCTCCAATGAGGCGACACCAAGTGTTGACGCCCATCTGCCTGGTTGTACCACAGCTACATCCCCGCCGTCCGGTCCTTCCAGAGTCACTCCGTCCATAGCTCGATGCGTGTGCCCGAGTACAAGCAGGTCAACGCCCGCGACCTGCTCACCTACAGCTCTACCGAAATGCTCCGTTCCGAGATCCTCTCGATGGTAACTGCTCTCGCCATCAAGTCCGGAATGAGCCAGGACTACCACCAGGTCGGCGCGATCCTCCTCCTTCGCTTGCGTGACAAAGCGCTCAGCGGCACTTGGGCCTTGACCAAAATCCAGAACTCCTTCCACATGGGAGCGATCCCATACAGCGGAACCGGGTGTTGTTAGTCCGATTATGGCAATACGGATTCCATCCACTTCCCGGATGACATAAGGTGTGTAAGCCGGCTCTTCAGTTTGATACTTGTAGATATTACCACCCAAAACAGGTGTTTGTGTCATTTCAATCTGCCTGTTCAGATAATCCAGGCCAAAATTGAATTCGTGGTTACCCAGCACTATGGCATCATACTCCA
>CAYMBG010000130.1:0-6166 GCA_964388615.1 uncultured Chitinophagales bacterium
TGCCCTGCTGGAATCCATGCAGGAGTATCACGTAACTGCCGGGGGACAACGTCACGATCTGGACAAACCCTTTTTTGTGCTGGCAACACAAAATCCAATCGAACAAGAGGGTACCTATCCCCTTCCTGAAGCACAACTGGATCGATTCATGTTCAATTTATGGCTTGATTATCCGTCATTTCAGCAAGAACTGGATATTGTAAGCCAAACTACCAGTCCCAGGGATGTTCAAGTCAACCCCATCCTTGATTCCGACCAGATTCTGAATTACCAAAAGCTCGTCCGTGAAGTTCCTGTTCCCGAAAGTGTTTTAGAGTTCGCAGTACAACTGGTATCGAAAACTCGTCCAAACACAGCCAATGCTCCCGATTTCATCAATCAGTATATGAGCTGGGGGGCGGGTCCCAGAGCTTCCCAATATCTGATCATTGGTGGCAAAGCCCGGGCTTTGGCGCATGGTCGATACAATGTCACCGAAGATGACATTCGTGCACTTGCGATACCTGTACTCAGACACCGCATTGTCACCAACTATGCTGCAGAGGCGGAGGGTTTTGATACCATTTCACTGATAGAACGCCTGCTGACTTAATACACCTGGTGGTATACAATAATATCCGCCGGTATCGCAACTTATGGATATTCATTTTGAAGGTTTTCAAAACACGATCTCCCTGATCTGGATGTTTATCATCCTGATCGGTGTTATCGGTATCTCCTACTGGACATATCATCACGTAGAGGGGTTATCACCGTTATACAGGGGAGTGTTAACCACATTGCGATCGGCCGCTTTCATTCTTCTTATACTCTTGCTTTTAAATCCTGTTCTGACCGTAGAAGAACAGGAATCTCGACCATTGCGTATTGCCCTGTTACTGGATAACAGTCAGAGTACCGATATTGAGAAAGGCTCCTACGGGGGTTCTGACCATTATGAAGAGATCATCGGGCAATTGTTACCTGGAAATGATGACCGTTATGAACATGTTGAGATAGAACCATACGGTTTTGACGCAGAACTTTTTGAGCTGAGCTCACCCTTCGAATTAAATTTCGATGGTGCTCGAACCAATATCGATCAGGCTTTGGCTGATTTTTTAGAGGTCATGGAGAACCAGGAAGCGGCAATCCTGGTTTCCGACGGGATAATTACTGCCGGTAGAGATCCCTCTGCTACAGCTTCCCGCACGCCTGTGCCGGTCTATACCATAGGTATTGGAGATACTACCAGGCAAAAAGATATCCTTGTTCAACGCATATCCCACAACCCTTCGGCACCAGTCAACAGCATCATAAATGTAGAAGCTTCCATCCTGAATGAAGGCTTTCCGGACCGCGACATCCCCGTACAACTGCGACAAAACGAGCAGGTGTTGGAGGAAACAGTGATAAGATCTTCTGAAGAGCGCTCTGTTCAGCAAGTCCGTTTCGACTTGTCACTTGAAGAAGAAGGTTTGCAACCATTCAACATTCATATTCCTGAATTGGGGGAAGAGTGGTCAACAGAAAATAATACCCGCTATTTTTCAGTCGATGTCCGCGATGAGCAATTGCGGATTTTACATTTGGCCTATGAGGTACACCCTGATGTTCGCAACTTTCGAAACTTACTTCAGGAAGATAAACAAATCCTTCTTGATAGCCGGACATGGGTCCATAACGACCGTTATATAGAAGGGAACTTGCCGGATGAAGCGGATACACTGGACCTGGTGATACTTCATGGCTTTCCGCATATAGATCTACCCGCTGATGAAGCTCAAATGGTTGCTGATCGATTCAGGGACAATGCAATGTTAATCGTTGGAACAGCTGGTCAGAATCAAGAACGACTTGCAGCTCTGATGCACGGCACCCTGCCATTACACTTTGAATCGGATCTCAACTGGTATGATGTTCGAATTGACCTGACATCAGAGCAAGCGGATCACGCTATACTGGACTTTAGCATGCCCGAGGATACTCGATTTGAAGAAATCCGGGGAGCCATTCGGAATGTTACCGTTGCGCCCAACACGGATGTTCTTCTGCAAAGTGTATATCAAGGCAGTGTCACCAATACACCGCTGCTTGCCGTCCGGTCGACAGGCAACCGGCATATTGCACATTTAAATGGGTATGGATTCTACAGATGGTCATTGAGTAACCAGGAGCGGACCAGGGAGTTCTGGATCAATCTCTTAAATAACACTGTCAAATGGACAGCAGCCAGGCCGGATGACGATCTGCTTGAACTCAGACCATCCGAACCAATTTTTCAGGTCGGTGAACCTGTTCTTATGGATGCATTCCTGAGAAACGAATCCGGTGAACCGGAAGAAAACGGGGTTGTTGAGATTTTGGTAGAGGGTAAAGATCCAGAGTCACGACGCTATATTATGGGTAACGAAGGTGAAGGACACTATAGAATCGAAATATCCAATCTTGCAGAAGGCACCTATGACTACACAGGAGTTGCAACCCGCAGTGACCGTGAACTTGATTCACAGAGCGGCCAATTCACCGTAGGTGGTGTTAACAGGGAGTTTGTAAATACAATCCGGGATGAGCATACGCTACAGCAAATTGCAGATCTTACATCAGGATCCTATTTGCCATTTGAAAGCGCTCATGAATTAATGGGCATACTTGAAGAGCAGCTGGGATTTGAACAACGAGTTGATACCATTTCACAATCCTTGTCTTTATATCGCCATCCTCTTTGGTTTATAGTACTAATCCTGCTTCTTGCAACAGAGTGGTCCTTGCGAAAATACAGGGCCTTGGCATGACCAAATAAAAAAGAGCCGAACCCAACCAGATGTTGAATTCGGCTCTTTTTTAAAAGGCAGTGGTAATAATCAGCTGCTCAAGATCTGATCATCTGTTATTTATTCGAGCGTTGTTGTTTCATGCTTCGTTCTCTTATCCAGAGTCCGAGAAGAACCAATGCAATAACAATAGCGAGTCCCAGGAAGATCATGCTGGTGTATGAAACAGGCTGTGCATGAAGTTTCCAGTCGGTCAGTTTCTCATCAATGGTATTGAAGTTGTCATAGGTCATCAGGTTAGCTGAGACGAGATATCCCTGCCAACGAGGCTTTACATCGTTGAACCAGAAATCAGTAAAGTTTTGATATCTTGCCAACTCCTCTTCGCCACCTTCTTCCTCTGCACGGGCAATAGCCTCATCCAGATATGTGTTTAATGCACTGTAGAATTGCAAGGAGTTACTGAAAGCAGACAGCTCGATGTTGTTTTGCTCAAATGCCTCGGCAAGTGTTGTCCAAGCCGCATCGTCTATGAGCATTTCCCATTGGTCTATTTTATCAACAATCCCGCTGAGACGCTCCTGACGATTTGTCTCAGATACGTAAATCTCGGCAAGATCATGCCCCATGTTTTGCCACATACGATCAAACTCAACCTGAACGCTGTAAAGCTTCAGGAAATCTTCGGTACTGAGTTGTGTATGGGTATTGAGAAACTCAATATTATTGTCTACTACTGATTCAATGAATCCAAAAACATTCTGGGCATCGATTTCAAGTGCAATTCCACGACGCTCAGACGGTGAAAGTGATTCGAGATCGACGTTTTCATAGGTGACAAATGTTGAGTCGACCATTTTGATGATAAACTCATCCCGCTGATCCAGCTCTTGTCGAAGGCGGCGCGCCTGTGCAGCATTGGCATCGCGTGAACGACGCATGGCTGCTAATTCATTATTCAAAGAATCCGCTCTCTCCTGGTAGCGAGTAGCATCAGAAGTGAGTTCGGCAATTTGCTCCTCAAGAACGACAATGGTGTCTCCCTTTTCACTCAATTGTGCCATCCGCATTCCGGTAACCTCAGCCAGTTCTCTGAGATTGGTAATCCGAACATCCATTGTTTCGGGATACAGTACGCGATCCAGCAGATCTTCATGATCGCTGTAGCGGGCCTCCATGTCGTGTATTGTTTCTGTCAAGGACTCCGCGTCTTCCTCGGTTTCAATGCTTTTTAAAGCATCGAGAACCTCAGCATGATCCTGATCGAAGTTCTGCTTGATCTGAAAATCAGACTGAAATTGTGCTTGTACCTGGCCGGTGAATCCTACCGCAAGTACGAGTAAACCTGCCAGTACCATTTTTAAATTTAGCTTTTCCATGGTTATATACTCTTAATCGTAGCTTAAAATTTCGGTTTAGTTGATGATGCCGTCTTTGTTCAGGCGGTACTCAGTGTTTCCGTCAATCAGTTGAATTTCGGGTGTTCGCTGATTGAAAGCGGGATTGGCCAATCCTGCTTCAGAAACAAAAATTGTTTCGGCCAACTCCATAGCATTGTCTACAGATTCAAGTACATAAACATTGCTATATCCCGGAGCTGTCACGAAATAGTACCCGTCTCTGCTACGAATAAGACGAATTTCGCCGGGCAGAGAGGCACCTTCACCCTGCTCAAAGACATTAAGTGGAGTAACGTCGAAGCTGACTCCCATACGGGGATCTTCAACATTACCATTTGCATCAGGAGCCATTACCGATTCCATGGGTTGGGAATAATCCACGCCAGTAAGGGTCAGGGAAGGACCGCATGCAACCGTAAAAACGAGCAAGGTTGCCGCCGCCATGTTCCCCAGAAGTCTGAGATGTTTTTTTGAGACCATTTTTTTATGAGCTTTAAATTATGAATTGTTCGTTTTGTTTCGTGTTGTCTGTCTAAACTTAGGAAAAATACTTCGATGATATTCTTTCAGAGACAAGGTATTAGTAATGAAAATATCAAAAAAAAGTACAGAATAAAATAACATAAGCAACAATATGTGCTAAATATAGAATTTTTGTTAATGAAATTTAACTTTTTATATAATTTAAGCAGGAATGCCGGAGAAACCGATTCCTGGTTACATCATGTTTTTATTTGTAAGCTGTCTTCCTTTTTACATATAAACATATAAGAGATAACTGATGTAACAAAAAATTGGAGAAAATTACCTGCTGTAGTCATTCACTCCCCGGTCATATTGATGATGACCCTTTCATTATAATAATTATGAGTGTTTTATGAAATAAAATCATGTTCTATTTTGGGTTTAGATACGGACTTTATGCATTAGACAACAACATTACGATGAATGACACACCGCTCTTCTCTATTACATCACCGGAAAACCAGCACTATCGATTCATGCAGCAGGCCATCAATGAGGCTCAGGTAGCTGCAAGCCAGGGAGAAGTACCTGTTGGCGCGGTAGTTGTATGGAAAAATCGCATTATCGCAAGGGGGCATAATCAGGTCGAGCTGTTAAATGATCCAACAGCCCATGCCGAGATGATAGCATTATCTGCAGCCCTGGAGCATCTGGAAGAAAAATATCTGACGGCATGCACCGTATATGTCACACTTGAGCCCTGTCCCATGTGTGCGGGAGCTTTTGTATGGTCGAAATTAGGAAAACTGGTCATTGCTGCACAGGATGAAAAAGCAGGTGCCTGCGGTAGCTTATTCAATATTGGGGCGCATAAGAACTTAAACCATCAAGTTGAGATGGTTCATGGTATCATGGAGTCAGAAAGTCAGGCGCTACTCAGAGATTTTTTCCAAAAACGTCGCTGACAACGGCAGTTTGTCATTGCCGATCCACATTATTCCTTTTTGTAGAGTCCCCTTCTACGAATATATGCCTCCACCTCGGGATGAAGGTGATCAGACAATAGTTCTCCGGATTCCATCAGTAACTTCCGGATTCCGGTTGAAGATATATTCACCTTTTCATGCTCACAAAAATGGACGTCAAAGGAACCAAGCTCTGTTGGTATGCTTGTATCGGTATCCGGACGCTCAGCCACCAGTAATTTTGCTTTTTGTGAAATTTTCTCAAACTCATACCATTTCGGCAAATCCTGCAGGGTATCACTACCTATGCAAAGCATAAAATCATGATCCGGAAAACTGGTTGTAAGAAAGGACAACGTTTTCAGGGTATAGTTCGGCGGATTCATACGTTGCTCCACATCTGAGAGCTTAAGGTCAGAGCGTCCTCCAAAAGCCAATTCCAGCATATTCCACCGATCTTGAAATGATGCCAATGAGGAAATATGTTTATGGGGAGGATTTGGAGTAAGAATGACCCAAAGGTCTTCAATACATTCTGAATTCAGAAATGATTCAACCAATGCCTCGTGACCACGGTGGACCG
>CAYMBG010000131.1:0-2275 GCA_964388615.1 uncultured Chitinophagales bacterium
GGTAATGGTTATGAGAGCCGAAAGCCTTAAAGGTTTCTCTGCTCTCGAAAGAGTTAATGACAGACATTCGGTGATATTCTACCGTGTAGCGGAAATATAGCAATCTTAAACGATTAACTATGGAAATCTTATGGAAGTGGCATTGATATATTTGTTGCCGGGAATGATTATATAACACCACAGTGTTTGCAGAATATTGCCATATAGGTAGTTAGTCAGGCAACAAAATCATATGTTATCCTAAATAAAAAGAAAACAACCCGAAATGCCAGATTTTTTGTACCCGGATGTAGCGGTTAATATTTACAAACCCAAAAATCCGGTTGAAGTACCCGTAGTGGAAAACAAAATTGCCACACTCCAGAAAAGTCCGAATATTATTCGCCATATTACGCTGGACGTAAGTGGTACGGAATTAGAGGGTAAGATACGTTCCGGACAGAGTATCGGCGTGATTCCCGAAGGAGTAACCGAACCTGACGGAAAGCCCCCGAAAGTGCGTCTTTATTCGATTTCATCACCAAGTAAGGGGGAGGATGGTGAAGGTAAAATCCTATCCATTACCGTAAAGCGGGTTATTGAGGAGGATGCTGAGACAGCGAATCTGTTTCTTGGGCTTTGCTCGAATTACTTAAGCAACCTGAATCCCGGAGATACGGTCAAAGTTACAGGTCCAAGTGGCAAAAGGTTTGTGTTACCTGAAAATGCCGCCGATTTCAACTATTTGTTTTTTGCTACTGGAACCGGTATTGCTCCTTTCCGGGGTATGATGGGGGATTTGATGGAGATAGGCGTAGAGCGTGATAAGGTTCTTGTTTTTGGAAGTCCCTATACCACGGATCTTTTGTATTACAACTATTTCAAGGAACTGGCTGACCAATACGGGCATTTTCATTATTTTACGGCCATATCACGGGAAGGTCGCCGTCCCGATGGCAAAAAAAACTACATCCCATATAAAATATCAGATGTCCGGGATCTGTTTGGTCCGATTCTGGAGCAGGAGAACACCCTGATCTATGTGTGTGGAATGAAAGGGATGGAATTAGGCATCTATGAGCAACTTGCCAGGGAGGGGTTCACAGAGTATCTGCGCTTGTCTGATGAGGTGGCCGGCAAATCCCCACAGGATTGGACCCATGAGGATTTGAAGAAACGGGTTAAGCCTTCCGGACGGATGTTTCTGGAGGTGTACTGATATATTTCTCTCCTTTAGGGTCAGTCGATTAATCCGGCAAGGATGTTTTCAACCTCCCTGGTGGCTGTAGTCATCACATTCTGTATGACTCCGCCATAGGGTTGGCCAATCGCTTCGTTATCCATTCGGCTTATGTAGGTTTTGCCGTCGCTTTTTTCGTAAATAGCAACACGGCATGGCATAAGCGGACTGATTACCCGCTCGTCATCCTGTTCAAGGATTTTGACGGAGTAGCGTGCGGAGCACACTTCGAAAATCGTGATACTGTTGACCTGGTGCCCGTGTCGTTCCATCATTTGCTGCATGTTGTGGGTGTTTACAATGCTCCAGCCGGCACGGTCAACGGCTTCCTCAAATTGATCCACCGTTGTTTCATAATCATATTTTGATGGATCCTCGATCATCAGGGTTTGATTGTTTTGGCTGAAACCGAAGAGGCCCATCATCAGTAACCCGATAAGTAATCCTGAAATCGCGGTGGTTAGCGTTTTATAATCCATGTGTCACGTTAATTTGTTTGATATTGTTTTATCGTTACGATAAATATAATAATATATATTTTTATATACAAACAAAAGAACATAATTGCTGGAGGCGTGGGAGGGGTGATTTAATGCTTGTTGGGTGGTCCCGGCAGCTCAGAAGGTAATATATCGGAAGGTGAAATAATGCCAGCCGACAGGATCAGTTTAAGTCCCTGTTCCACGCTCATATCAAGGGGAATCACTTCGGAGCTGGGGACAAGGGTGAGGTATCCGGTAGTTGGGTTCGGTGGCAGGGGAATATAAATATTGGTCAGCTGCTGTTGGCCAAGTTCCGGGTGATGAAACGCTACTTTATTGGTAATAAAACCGATTGAGTAGATTCCTTTGCGGGGATATTCCACCATGCATACCTCCTTAAACGTTTCGCTTGTTTTATCGACCGAAAAAGCATTGATAAGTTCGCGGGCACCACCATAAACAGATTTAGCCAGTGGCAGATTAAGAAAGATACGTTCAAGTGTGCTGAAAAAGAACTTAACAACCAGGTATTTGGAGAATACACCCAGTAAAAAAATGAGTATGATAGCGGTAA
>CAYMBG010000131.1:2375-6104 GCA_964388615.1 uncultured Chitinophagales bacterium
ACAACCAGGTATTTGGAGAATACACCCAGTAAAAAAATGAGTATGATAGCGGTAATGAAGCCGAGTCCGGGAAAGTTCAATCCGATGTACCGGTAGAAAGGGGAAGCGATACCATCAATGAATTGAAAAATCAGCCACAAGACCCATATGGTGATAAAAATAGGGATAACAATGGCCAGTCCACGCAGAAAAGAGCGACGGATATTTTTTAAAAAAGCGGATCCGCTGCCATCGTCATGGTCAGCACTTTTGTTTGTTTTCTTCGGATCGTTTTTGTTAAACATTTTGATAAATATGGAAAACAGGGATTGTGATTTTATGAGGTGGAGTCATCCTGTTTTTCTTCGTCCGTTTTATCCTGCTGTTCTGTTTTTTCCTTTTCACCCTCCTTTTCGCCGTCATGTACGGCTTTACGAAACTCAAAAATTCCTTTTCCGATGCCTCGTGCCATACCCGGAATCTTTTTCGCCCCGAAAAAGAAAAGTATGATTAATGCAATGATCAGCCATTCAAAACCGCCTGAAAAACCCATATTCGTGTAATTTTTTTTAGTATATTCGTTAGAAACAATCCCCGATGTCGTAAGTTCCATATTTTGGAACGATGGGAAGAATAAAAAAATATATCGAGATCTATACCGGAAAGATCGTGTTTATTTATGCTCTTTCTTAATAAAATTTGCCGTCATCTTTTGCTGAATTTTTGGAATGGATAGTCGATAAGTTAGTGAATAAATATTATTAATAAAGAAGATATAACGTTTTATGAGCCGGGAAGCGTGTTTAAAAATGATTCAAGAGGCTTCTTTTGGCTATGGACATCATCGTATCATTTTGGATGAAAGCGGTGATCCGTGTGATTTTGAGATACTGGATGCCAATCCTGCATTTGGGGAGCTCATTGGTAAAAAAGATGAAGATCTTGTAAATAAGAAAATAACAGATCTTTTTCCAGAGCTTCGACATCCGGTATCGGAATGGGTTTCATCATTCGGGAAAATTGCAATGGATGGGGGGAGCCGGGAATTTGAGCAATGTATTCCCTCAATCGGCAGAAGCTACAAAGTGCAGGTTTATTCTTCGAGCAAGTATTATTTCTCAACGATATTTAATGATATAACCGCTCAGAAGCAGGTTTACGAGGATTTAAAAAAAAGCGAGGAAAAGTTTCGTTCACTGGTAGAAAACCTCAATGAAATTGTGTACGTGCTGAATGAAAAGGCGGAGATTGAATACGTATCTCCCAACATGAAGGTATTGGGCGGTTATACCAAATCCGAGGTGATGAATAGGCTATTTATGGATTTTGTTCATCCGGAGGATAAAGCACAGAGGTTTTCAGAGTTTAAACGAGTTCTTTCAGGGGAGTTCAAGGCGACGGAATATCGGTTTCTGAAAAAGAACGGCGAATCTTTCTGGGTGAGAACATCGGCCCGTCCGGTTATGAGAGATGGAAAACCGGTTGGTGTCCAGGGTGTTCTGACGGATATAAACGATCGAAAGCAAACCGAATTTGCACTTATTGAGAGTGAGCAGCGTTTCAGACAGATTTTTGAACATACCCCATTCATTTCGGTGCAGGGTTACGACCGGGATCGCAATGTGATTTATTGGAATAATGCTGCCGAACAACTTTATGGATATTCCAGAGAAGAGGCATTAGGACGAAAGCTGGAAAACCTTATCATCCCTGAGTCGATGCGTAAAGGGGTCATAGATGTGATTAACCGGTGCATTGATGGAGATGTTCAGATTCCATCCTCTGAGTTGAAACTTCAACGTGCCGACGGTTCCCTGGTTCCGGTATTTTCCAGTCATATTAAATTGCATAATCCCAAGGGTGAACCTGAGCTTTACTGCATTGATATTGATCTTACGGAACAGAAAAAAGCGGAAAGCCTGATCTATAAGAATTTAAAAGAAAAGGAGATGCTTTTATCTGAAATTCATCACCGGGTAAAAAACAATATGGCGGTGATTTCCAGTCTGATGACCTTGCAAAGTGAGTTTGTTGAAAAGGAGAAAAACCCCGAGTCTTTGTTGCAGGAGACAAAAAATCGAATCAATTCCATGGCGATGGTTCATGAGCTGGTTTATGAAAACACCAATTTTTCAGAGATTGATTTTGGCTCCCTTTTGCATCGCCTTGTAGATGAATTAAGCAGTATCTATCAGCAGGAGAATAAGATAATAAAGGTGGACATTGATGCGGAGAACGTGATGCTGGATATTAACAAGTCGGTACCCCTCAGTTTGTTTGCGAATGAAGTTATTTCCAATGCTTTCAAGCATGCGTTTGTAGGTAGGGATAAAGGTACCATTTGTGTCCGTTTTGAAAGGAATCAGAAGGGATACCGCTTTGTTATCAGTGACAATGGCGTTGGAGTATCCAAACCCAATTTGCTGGAGGAGCCAAAAAGTTTTGGGTATACTATTATTCACGGCTTGATTGGGCAATTGCGCGGCAAGCTGGATATTCAATCAAATGGAGACGGGCTCAGGATTGAGGCTGTGTTTAACGGTGTCAATCGGAACTGAAAGGTCGTGCCGAATCAGCCATTTAGCAGAGATTGTTACAGAGAAGAGAGTCAGGTTGATATGAAGCCATCTGAGCTGTTATTTTTGTCATGTATCAGGGGTTGTATGGATATGGCATTATTATGTGCAATATGGTATCATTCTGTAGCGGTTGAGGTCTGATGCCGAGGTATTTTTTGTACCGTTTTTTCCTCCAATAATCACCTAAAGTATTGCATATGTCCCAGATCAGTGGAAACATCGTAGATGTTGTGAATCGCCGCATTTTTTATGGGGTGATAACGGTTGAAAACGGAATTATTTCCCGTATTGAGGAGCTTGATCCGGAAAACTCTGCTCAATTGGCATCGCAGCATTTCATATTGCCCGGCTTCATTGATTCGCACATTCACATTGAAAGTTCCATGCTTGTTCCTTCGGAGTTCGCTAACGTAGCTGTGCGGCATGGAACCGTTGCAACGGTATCAGATCCTCACGAGATCGCCAATGTCTGCGGCCGTGAGGGGGTTGATTTCATGATTGCGAATAGCAAAAAAGTGCCACTAAAATGTTACTTCGGTGTTCCTTCGTGTGTTCCGGCCACGCCATTTGAGACAGCTGGCGCCGCACTTGGTGTGACCGAAGTTGCGGAGATGCTGGATCGTGATGAGATTCCTTATCTGGCGGAAATGATGAACTGGCCGGGTGTCCTGCAACGCGATAAGGATGTCATGGCTAAAATTGAGGCGGCCCGAAGCAGGGGAAAGCCGGTTGATGGCCACGCGCCTGGCCTGAAAGGTGTACAGGCGGAAAAATATGCGTCTGCCGGCATTTCGACCGATCATGAATGTTATACGTTGGAAGAGGCGCAAGATAAATTACGGAGCGGGATGCTGATTGCCATCCGTCAGGGAAGTGCGGCCCGCAATTATGACGCATTGATTCCTTTGCTTGCCGATCATCCGGGAAAAATCATGTTTTGTTCGGATGACAAGCACCCCGATGATCTGCTCAAGGGTCATATGAACGAGATAGCGGCGCGTACATTGGGTGAAGGATATGATTTGTTCGATATGCTTCATGGGTTATGTGTCCTGCCGGTCAGGCACTACAAACTCGATGTCGGGTTGCTTCAAACCGGTGATCCCGCAGATTTTGTAGTGGTGCGGGATCTCGAGAACATGCAGGTGCAACAGACCTGGATCAATGGAGA
>CAYMBG010000132.1:0-6059 GCA_964388615.1 uncultured Chitinophagales bacterium
AAGTCATAAAGAATTCCGCTTGACACTTGCTTATTGTTCCCCTGCTCTACATTTTTATTTAGTAAAATATTTTTACAAATCCACTCATCCGGAGCATTGCCATGAATATTTTTAAAATACTTTTCACATTCCTTTTACCTGCTCTCCTTATCTTTTCAGCTTATGCACAGGAACGCGATTTGACCCCACTTCCTATCGGCGAACCGGCGCCGGACTTTCATCTTGAAGGTATAGATGGACAGTACTACTCGTTATCCGACTTTGAAGAATACGATTATTTGGTTGTTGCTTTCTGGGCCAACCATTGTCCAACGGTGCAGGCCTATGAGGATCGCTTTATCAACCTGGTTGACGAATACAGACCTGAAGGGGTAGGGTTTGTGGCTATTTCCCCAAATAGTCCTGACGCTTTGGCTCTGGGTGAAATGGGATACACCGACGTAGGCGATGAACTTGATGATATGATCCTCCGTGCAGAGGACAAAGGGTATAATTTCCCATATCTCTATGATGGGGACGATCACGAAGGATCCCTTCCTTATGGACCTGTCGCAACACCTCATATCTTTATATTTGACCAGGAGCGAACACTCCGGTACCGTGGCCGAATTGATGATACCGAAAACCCCTATATCGAACCTTCTTCGCGGGACACCCGGGACGCACTGGACGCCCTGCTGGCTGGTGAAGAGATCGAGGTAAAAGAAACCCGCAGTTTCGGCTGTTCCATTAAATGGAAATGGGACGATGCCTGGAGAAAACAAACCGAAAGGATGTGGCAGGAATCGCCGGTTGAACTTGACATGATCGATATTGAAGGTGTAGAAAAGCTGGTCTCAAACGATACGGATAACACCATCCTGCTAAACATGTGGGCGACCTGGTGCGGACCCTGCATTATGGAGTTTCCCCATCTGCTTAAAATTCACAGGATATTTGAAGGACGCGGCTTTGAGTTCGTCTCTTTAAGTCTCGACGTACCCAACCAAAAGAACAGCGTAATACGCTTTTTAGAGGATCAGCATTCCGCCGTCAGAAACTACCTGTATGATTCCACAAACAAATATCCACTTATGGAAACTGTGGATGAGGAATGGCAGGGCGCTATACCCCATTCAGTGCTTATAGCGCCAGGAGGCGAGATTATCAAACGCTATGCCGGAGCTGTTGATGAGTTAACCCTGCGCAGAGATTTAGTGGAACATTTCGGCCGCTACTTCGCCGATGATGAATGATTTACAATGAATGGGTCAGATCAAAAGAAATGTTATGCGGACATAAGCACCGTCGTCATTTCCCATATCCACCTGGCCCTTCAATTGCTTGCTTAATCCCTTGATCAAATTCAATCCAAGGCTTGTATCCTTATCTTGTTCCAGAATATGTTTAGCAAACCCCACTCCATTGTCCTTGATATAAAGCTCGCATTTTTCTTCTTTCATGGACAGGGTGATGGTAATCCGGCCTTCACCGGAAGGGAAAGCATGCTTATAGCAGTTGGTTAGAACCTCATTGGCAAGTAGTCCGCATGGTACCGCCTGGCTGATTTCAAGATATACCTCTTCCGCATCTACCTCGGCTTGTACATTCGTATCACTATAATGGTTATCTATATGGGCAATCAGCTCGTTCAAATAGGCTCCTAACTCAATCTCCGCAAAGGTGTCGGTCTGGTACAACTTCTCATGGATCATGGCCATCGATTGTATCCGGTTCTCACTCTCTTTCAATAAATCCGCAATTTTGGGATCTTCTTGCTCTTGTGCTTTCAATGACAATAAACCGGATATAACGGCCATATTGTTTTTGACACGATGATGTATCTCGGATAGCAATACATTCTTCTCTTTGAGTGATTTGCGGATGGCTTCCTTGGACAATTTAGCCTGACTCACATCCTGTGCAAATGTGATGACCTGATTGATTTTACCATCGGCACCCTTGAGCGGCGACGCTGACATCTGAATGTACAGTTTCGACCCGTTCTTACACCTTCGCTCTTGTTCCACACCTTGAACCTGTTCTCCATCCAGAACTTGTCCCAATAGTTTTCGATATGCCTGCTGCTGATCATCAGGTACATCCGGAGCTTGTTTCCCAATAACCTCATTTCGCTTCCAGCCATAGGTTTTTTCCGCCGCACGATTCCAAAGTGTGATCTTACCATCCGACTCCGTAACCGTAATCACCATAGGTGAGCTCTCTATCAGCTCTTCCAGACGCTGTTTGTTCTGTAACATGACAGATTCGGTCTTTTTCTGATCGGTCATATCATACATGGTACCATGGATTCGGCCAACCTCCTCGCCCTCGTCAAGTAGGTAAAACTGCCATTGCAACCAGCGTGTTTCCCCATTACGCGTCCTCAACCGATACCCTTTGTGGATCGCTTGCTCCTTCCGCTTTAGAATCTTCTCAAAATCCTCTTGAAGTTGATCGCGATCATCCGGATGGACAAATTCAACCATGTCCTTTCCGACACTCTTATCACTCTCAAAATCCGTGACTTTCTCCCAGGCCGGGTTAACCAGCTGGATGCCCCCCTCCCCGTCGACCTGGAAGGCCACCTCTTCCATGTTGCCAATCAGTCGATGGTAACGGCTATCGCTATTGCGCAACTGTCGCTGCATTTGATGCTTCTGCAGAAAATGCCCCATGGCAGATGCAATCGTCTTCATCACCTGCTGAATCTCCCCTGACCATTTATCATCATTTGAACAGTTTTCAAAACCAAGAATTCCCCAAAAGTAATCGTCCAGATAAACCGGAGCCATCATGAAAACCCGGCTTTTATGCTCTTTCATCCAGTTTGACAGCGGCCCCTCATGATCTTTGCTCACCAGTTGAGCCACTTTCCCGGCCTCAAGCTTTTCCATCTGTTCGGGTGCCCAGTCATACCATCTGACATCCAATGTCCTTTTATTGTTAAGTATCTTCAAAGAATCGTGTTTCGCCCACTCGTATTGCAGATCGCTCAGGCACTTACCATTTTTTTCATGATTGCGATAAATCACCACACGATCGACACCGCCAGCCTGACCCAGAATCTTCATCAGTTTTGCAACCGCCTGCTCGAAATCAGGTATACGAAGTAACTGATAAATGGACTCCGCCATGCCCCGAAGAACGCCTGTCAAGTAATGGAGCTCCTGGTTGGTTTGGCGATACAGGGTGTAATCCTGAAAACTGGCCTCATAACAAACCAGGCGACCGGTTTCATCCCGCACAATACTGGCATTCGACAGTAACCATATCTTTTCCCGATTTTTCTGGAAAGCGCGAAACATGAAATTGGTTACAAATCCACTCTCATCCAATGCACTTTTGAACTCTGCTTTACGCTCCGGGTCGACAAAACTGCGGTCAAAACTTCCAATCTCCGAATAAAAATCATCTATCGATTCATACTGTAAAATGCGTGCAAAGGCCGGATTGGCCCATAAGACCTTGCCCTCAGGAGTCATTTGCATAATACCAATGCCTGCCTGCTCAAACATATCCTGATAGCGATCTCGCGCCTTGTTCAGAAAACGCTCATGCCTTTTCCAGCTTTTTTCAAGATGTAATCCCACATAGCCGATAAAAATAAAACCGATTACTACCATCAGACTCAACAAAACCCGCGTGATTTTCCCTATACGCTCTTCCTGGGTGACCAGCCCGGCTTCCATCACCTCATTATCTTCTATGATCTGGTGGTTCAACTCCTGCAGCTCACGAACATAGTCCTGAATACGAATCCGTGTCATCTGCCCATGCACATGGTCACGCAACAACCGGCGTGATAAATCAAACATCTTGTAATGATAATCCAAAGCATAATCCCAGGATACGATCTCTTCATCCTGAAAAGGAATTATTCGTGAATAATTACTCATCCGATGAATACGGGATGCCTGTCCGTCGGTGAGCCCCACCTGAATGAATGCCTCTTTTATGTCATCACTATCAGAGGTATCACTTTCTACCTCATTCATCATCCTGGCAAGGTCAACCAGCGGGGAAGTAGTGCTTCGAAATTTTTGGAGATCCCGAACCCGGCCCGATTGGGCATAATTTATAAGATGCATGGATGCATCGGTCTGAATGCGACTGACCTTGTTGTTCATCACGAGCATTGTGCGGCACGACTTTTGCAAATCCATACCGATCACAAACCCGGCAATGGTCAACAAAGTCAGAGCCAGCCCGCCAAGCATCAAATACCTGTATGAAGTTATTTCCTTTGCCGGCTTCAAAATTAATGACACCTGTCTGTTGGATAATTCTTTTCCTGTCTGTATTTATCGACCGTAATTCCAATTTCATTAGGGTCAGACTTACTAAATTCCGGGCATCCACAAGAACCTATGCGGATAAATATCAGACGATCAAACGATAATCCTTCTCAGACCAGCATCACGCTCATTCAAACGGTGTCAGCGCCTCCGTTTCCTCAAAAAAAATAAAGGCATTGTACCGAAGCGGCATGATTGTTTGCACATAGTTTTGCTGTTGGTCCCTCTCGGGTTGATATACCACCCCTATCGCACGGTTTCCCCTGGGATCCATTAATGGCCCGTGTTTTTCAGAATCATCAAATTCCAACAACAACGGGGATTTTCCTGAGCGATACATTTGCTCTTCATAGCTACCGGGTTTAGCCTCGGGAACCTGCATTAACTCGCGACGGCCCTCCCACTGGCGGGCGGCAAACACTTCCCCTTTGTAGGTACCGAAACCAATCGCATAAACCTGATCCGCCCCCAATGACTCCCTGGCAATCTGCCCAATATTCCTTCTGCCGTAATTACGCATTTCTGTAGCCCTGGCATCTCCTATATGTGTATTATGCGCCCAGACAACACCTTTGGCATTCTCTCCATAATGATCCAGCAGACGTGATGTCGCATCATAGAAATGATCCACCCGATGATTCCACGACTCTGGCCCTTGCTCCAGATTACCACGAATATGGCGTTCTGCGAACACAATCATCCTTGAATTTTGCAAAGCGTTGACGTAACCAATTGAATCAGTGTCCAGATATTTATCCCGGTTTTCATCCAGCAGCTCATGGACCTCTTCAAGATCCTCGCCACAATGATCACCACTTCGTTGCACCGATTGCAGATAGGTACCAAGATCCGGGTGACGGTCAAAACACCCGTATCGGGCACGAACTTGCCGGACATGATCCGGATCATTCTCCTGAAGAAATGAAACAACATCACTTATACCTTGCTCCCAGGCATATATATCCATACCATAAAACCCTGCGCGCTCCTGCTCCGGCCGCTCTTCGTTATAGGAACGCATCCAGCGAATCAACTCCAACACCTCTTCATTTGCCCACATCCACTGAGGCCACCGTGTGAAATGAGACAATACTTCCCTGCTGTCGGATGTCCCATTCAAAAGATGCTTTACGTGTAAATTGACCTTAAAAGCAAGCGGCCAATCACCTTCCACGATCACAAAATCAAAGCCTTCTTCCTCCATCAACCTTTTGGTGATCTCCGCTCTCCAGGTGTAGTACTCGGATGTGCCGTGGGATGCTTCTCCAAGCAAAACAAGCCGATGGCCTCCGGCACGCCTTATTACGGTTTCCAGATCCGATTTCCCGGAAAGCGATATGCCGACCTCGCGGATATGAGAAACCGACAACTCATCATTATTGTCATCTGCTGAATTTCCTGAAAAAGCATCGGCCATATGAACCCCGCCGATACTCATCATTATAACTGCACAAATAACAGCTTTGAAGTGCAGAAAACGAAACATGCGAAAACTATTACATTGAATACAGGCCATATCTTTTTTTTGAACAGGTTTCTATTGGCGCTTATCATGCTTCATGATACAAAATTTCAAGCATTTTTCGCGTTTTTAGATAGATTCCCGATTTCCGGAATAATAAGAAGAATATTTTTTTGGAATGTATTATGAAAGTTGTATCTTTGATGTGCGCTCAAGTAGCGTCTCTCTTGATGAATAGTTTAGGGCGGTACACCTGATACGTGTGTCGCCCTATTTTTTTTATGCCCATCAACAGTAACGGCCTTCCAAAAGAATCCCGC
>CAYMBG010000133.1:0-5991 GCA_964388615.1 uncultured Chitinophagales bacterium
CTCCGGGTTTTTGATCATCTCCGGGTTTTTGATCATCTCCGGGTTTCTGTCCTGTTGATCCGGCCCCCGGTTCCTTCGACGTTGTGTTTTTTCCGTTCGCCGGAACAGCAGGCTCTGCCGACTTTTCCTCCTTTTTTTCATCCCCATTGGCCTGGGCTGCATACTGGTCCTGCACATCTTTATCCAGTGAGAAAATCGGAGGTGTATCCTGATTGCTTTCAGACTCATTCCCGGTTTTACCTGCCGGATCTGAAGCCGAAGTATCCGTCTGTTCTCCGGCAGTCTGTCCATCGGCAGAACGGGTGTCTCTGTTTTGCCTATCACTGTCCCGGGATGGTTTAGATGCCCTGGATCCGGAATCCGCTTTAAGTTTAATCGCGTCCTCCGGTTTTTTACCATAATCCGAGATACTCAGAAGCACCCGCATCAGGTTGTTTAAGCCCTCCGGAATATCCAGACGATCGCCGGCATTGGCCTTTTCCACGCCCTCAAGCAGATTTTTAAGGATGTCGATCGCGTCAAGGTTGATATCGGCGCAGGCGGAATCATACGAGATAACATCATCCCGGACCATATCAAGCAAGGTCTCCACCGAATGCGCAAACTCAGAAAGCGGTGTTAGTCCCATGAATGCCGATGTCCCTTTGATCGTATGAAACGACCGAAACACCAGGTTGATGAGCTCCTTATCCTCCGGTGCGCTTTCAAGATCGAGAAGTGCACTCTCGGCCGTTTCCACCTGCTCCATACTTTCGGTAATGAATTCCGCCATCAGGTCCATATCGGCATCGGAAGGAATATCAAAGACGATCTCCTCAGCTGACTCTCCCTCTTTGTCCTTTTCCGTTTGCTGATCCTGTTGGCCGGCGGCACCTGCCCCTGAGCTTTGTTCTGCAGACGAACCGGCCTCCCCGGAAGTACGTGATTCATCATCGGAAACAGCCTCATCGTTTTCCTGATTACTCACCGATTGATCCGACAGCGAAATAGCCTTTTCGATACGCTTGGACACGGCGGAGAGGACACTTTTCATCGCTACAGCATCTTCTTCTCCGGATGCTGTCCCGGAACGCTCGGACTTATTGGATCTCACAATATTGAGCGCTTCCAGCAGGGGCTTTTTAAAAACTTCCCCGGCGTTCTCATGACAATCAGCAAGCATTTTATCAAGGTGATCCAGATCCTTTTGTGTTGCAGTATCCGGATCAAGACCCATAATACCGGATGCCAAATCGTCCAGGGTTACCTTTCTTTTTTCAGGTCCATCCGAATTACCAGAAGCGTTATTTGCACGAGCGTTCTCTTCGGCTTCGGTCTCATTCCCGGTTTCATGAGATTCATCATTCCGCGGCGATTCATCCTCTTTTGGAGTCGTGGAAGTCATTTTTTCTTCAATGTCATGTGACATGGAAGAAACTGTCTCGCTTTCACCGTTTATGGCCTTATCAAGGTCATCGCAAGCTTTTTCAAACAGCTCCACCTCGATATTGCCTTCTGTGACCGCATACTCCCTGATGGTATTTATCGCTTGCAATGATGCCGATTTTACACTTTGGAAATATTCGTCTTTTTCATAGAGGTGGATCAATGCTTTCCAGGCCAGAGATATCAGCTGATCAAGTTGTGTACTGCCATGATCCCAGCCTTCCATGGTATCTTCCATACGCGCACCTGCCACCATAATATCTTCACGGTCGCCCGGCCATACATCAGCCAGGATGCGCATAATTTCGGCAAGCTCGTCGGTTTGTTTTTGATATTTATTGCTCATAAGCCCGGGACCGTTATCGTTACTTGCGTCGTCTAGATTCGCTTAATGCCAGATTCACCCAAAAATCCCCACCTGCTCCCGAAAATTTAAGCTTTGCTCTTGGAGGCTTATTGGGCAGAAAAAGGGTAAGATCACTCCCTCGTGTTGCCGTAGGGAGTGAAGACTGTCCGACGAATCCTATGTTTTCAATACTTGCCGCAACATCGCCTGCAAGAATATTGGAAATCTCTCCAACCAGGTCGCCCATATCATCACTATCAAATGGCAGCTCCATACCGCAGAACACTTCCGACAGGGACAATGCGGTTTCCTTGGGTATGGCGATCATCATAGAAAGCGTGTGCTCGGTATTAAAAACCGCAATATTTCCTATGATTCCGTTCATGGGCGAGCCGTTTTCATCCGATTCTACATATTCCGGCCGGTCACCCACGATCGATTCAATAGTATTTTTCACACACTCGACAACCGAATCCACCAGTGGTTTGGGAATCTCTTTTACCCCGTTCAATTTTGCAGGAAGCATGATTTTATCCTTTAAATTTTAACATATCTTTAAAAAAACTCTTCTTTTCCGACTCCTCCTCCTCGGTCAGCAGATTCCCATCCTTGTCGATGAAACGGGTCAGCACCTTGTAGACCTGATCCGCGGTAAAGGGTTTGGTCACATACGCATTGGCTCCGCCTTCATTAAGTGCGGTATCTACCTTTCCCATTGACTTTTCGGCCGTAATCATGATGATCGGGATATGAGCGGTGTTATCCTTTTTCCGAATCTCTTGTGAAAACTCCACCCCGGTCATATTCGGCATATTCCAGTCAAGAAATATCATCTGGATTTCATCCGAAAACTTTTCCAGTGCGTCGCTTCCGTCCATCGCCTCCACGTACTCAAAATCAGCCAGCATGAGCTGATTCAAAGTTCGTTTGACCGCACTTCTCATTATTTTTGAATCATCGACCACCAGCGCCTTGATCTTACTCATAAGGTAACTCCAACTATAATTTCTAACGATTTTCCTTAATATGAATGGGTTAATAGCAAATAATGTGCCAGTTCAAACACTGTGTGCAACGAAACAACGTATAAATGTTTCCTCGCACAACTTTGTCAGCTCCATGTATGGATTATCGTATTTTAAAACCAAACCTTAACTCCATTCTGTAATTTTTTTCCTGATCAGGGCTGATCCGGAAGCCTTCAAAAAATCAAACAGACAAAAAAGAGTGTTTTTTTAAAGACCAGCACTTGCTTTGTACAATAAGGTGTGTTTATATTTGGATTCTTGACCCAAAAGGGTGGTTAGCTCAGTTGGTTCAGAGCACCTGCCTTACAAGCAGGGGGTCACTGGTTCAAATCCAGTACCACCCACACTTCAGAAAGCCTTGTATCACAATAGATTACAGTGATGCAGGGCTTTTCTTTTTTGCAGTTAGAAGAGGCGGTTCTTCACCGGGGGTAACACGAGGTAATACAATGATCTGCCATATCAGGCCGACCTTGGAACCGAACAGAATGTGGATGCCTACGTATCACGTATTCGTGGAGCAATGCTCAAGCATATCCGAATGAATCGAAAGACTGAAGTACAACCTCATTTCAAATTATCGGCAAAACAACAAGCATATTGCCGATTTATAGAAATGATACATCACGAAGCCATCAAGAGAGAATGGATACATAAGTTGGCCAAAAATTTTGGGAATGCCGATCCTCTTCTGGTGGAAAAAGCGGCCTGGGTGGCATCATTGCTAAAATCGGACAGCACAACCATCAAAAAGTATGGTGATCCGGCAGAAATGAAAGGCTGGAAAATAGGGGAGTCAATGAGCACCAAGCTCAATAAACTCAAGAAATCCAATCCGGAAGCATTTTTCTATTGGTATCAAATTTTCAAACTCACGACTTCATAATAATATCATAGCAGATCAGTGCCAAACTGGTACATGTACTCGACTCGGATAACTACCCACTCAGTACTTTAAGACCATTAGTGCTCCTTAGCTCTTTACACTTTCCCGGACAATCAGCTACTCTTATTTAATGCAATATTGATCGGATATTGCCATTCTTCCTTTCTCACATAACAAAAACTTTTAAGAGTCAATATCCCGGGCATGAAATTTGCAAGTAAACAACTGTGAAATATATGGATTGTGTCTATTAAGAAAATCCACAACCGTCCGATAATTTTTATTAATAGACAGATTAAAAAAAATTAATGTAGCGGTTTCACCCCATCTTTAGCCCCCGGGAAAAGGATTACTTGGAACTCGGTACGCAACCAGCAACAATAAAGTGGAGCAGGTTATGGAAGACAAAGATAGTCAAATAACAAATGTAAATCACAATTCGGGCAAATGGACCCTCGGGAAAAAGCTGATCGTCTCTTTTATGGGGGTAGCAGCCATCACTCTCATAGTAGGCATGATCGGTTTTATCGGTGCCGTTTTAGGTGACAATGCCATGGAGGAGGTCGGTGTAGTGCGACTACCCAGTGTTGCATATCTGCTTCAAATTGAATCCGAAGGTGAACAAATCGGTTCCATCATGCGGACACTGGCTATTCCTGGTCTACCGGTGGAACAGAGGCGTTCCTACTATGATGATTTAGAAGATTCACGCGAACGCTATCAGGAAGCCTGGCGGTTATTCGAGCCTCTTCCTCAGTCCGAAGAAGAAGCCCGGCTCTGGGATCAGTTTGTACCCACATGGCAGGATTGGGTAGATGTAAACAACCAGGTACTACAATTCACAAACCGGTTCGATGATATTGGTATTGAAGATCCTATGGAGTTAGATCGCCAACTTGAGATGTTCATGAAGGATCACTATTTGGTTGTTCAGGATGTATTGCATATGCTCTATGTTGACCAGGAAGCCTTTAGTGGTGGCGATGACCATACCGCATGTAATGCCGGAGCGTGGCTGCCATCCTATAATACCAATAACCCGCAACTAACGGGCCTGATTCGTGAATTTGAGGAGCCTCACCGCAATTTCCATAATGCAGTAAGCCGAATGCAGGATTTGGTCCGTGCAGGGAACATGCAGCAAGCCCGCCAGGTTTATGAAAACGAGTTTTTGGGCAATATGGGAGAGGTTTTCGACTCATTCGAACGCATGCTGGACATGTCGGAGAATGCTTTGATAGCCATGGAAGAAGCTCAGGAGATGATGCTGGGTGAGGTATATGATAATCAGCAGGAAGCCATGGCTTTGCTGGGGGGGCTGGTGGATATCAACCTGGAAATAGCTGACAATGAAGTTGATGCCGCAACCACCCAGTCGTTTTTCATCAGAACCATTACCCTCATTGGATTGGTGCTTGGTGTCGCTCTTGCCATCGGATTGGGTGTATTCATAAGTCGTTCCATAAACAATACATTGCGACGAATCATCGACGGTTTGAGCAGTGGAGCGGAACAGGTTAACGCCTCCTCTATCCAACTTTCAAGCTCAAGTCAGGATCTGTCCGAAGGAGCCAGCGAACAGGCAGCCGGACTGCAGCAAACGACATCCTCACTTGAAGAGATGGCTACACAGACCAAGCAAACAGCAGAGAATTCGGGTCAGGCCGAACAAGCCATGAAAGAAACCCAACCGAGGGTTGAAAAAGGCATGAATGCTATGCAGCGCATGAACGAGCAGATGGACGGTATCCGGCAATCCTCAGAGGAGACCTCGAAAATCATCAAAACCATTGATGATATTGCCTTCCAGACCAACTTACTGGCCCTGAATGCCGCTGTGGAAGCCGCTCGCGCCGGGGAAGCAGGCAAAGGATTCGCTGTTGTAGCCGAGGAGGTCCGCAACCTGGCACAGCGTAGCGCTGAGGCAGCCCGTACCACCTCAGAGCTGATTGAAAATTCACAGAAAAATACCGAAGCCGGGACCACCATGGCAACAGAAGTATCCGAAAATCTGGAGGAGATCAAAAACAGCGTCAATAACGGCAGTGAACTTGTCGTTGAAATCGCCGCTGCGGCCAAAGAGCAATCTACCGGTATTGATGAATTGAACTCGGTCATGCGTGAAATGGACAAGGTAGTTCAGAAAAATGCCTCAGGATCTGAGGAGACCGCCAGCTCATCTGAGGAATTATCCTCGCAGGCTACTGAACTTAAACGCATGGTTGACGAATTGACAGCCCTGGTCGGAAAAGCCGGAAATGGCTATGAACACCAGAGTCACAATTACATGGCCAATGTTACCGGCC
>CAYMBG010000134.1:0-5893 GCA_964388615.1 uncultured Chitinophagales bacterium
CCTGTCTTCCTCTCCATACTGATAGGAGCGCGGCTCTGATATCTCTCCGGTCTCATCCAATAACATCACAATACGATACAAAGAAGAATCCAATTCATTCAATGGGATATGTCGCTGACCGGTCCGTGGATTCATCAACCGTCCGCCGGAAGGTGCGGTATTCGGATCTTCCGAGTGCTCTCGGGCCATCTCTGCAAACGATCTGTCGTGATGCATTAGACTGTCCCTGATGGCTGCAAGTTTATCTATGGCATATTGTTCGTCAAGTTCCTCTTCATCGATGGATATGAGGATATGATGCGTAGAGATATTCTGACCACTGCGTTCGTTTAAACGTATAATATGAAGTCCTTGTGGTGTGTCAACTACTTCGGAAATTTCTCCGGGTTCCAAAGCCGCTGCAGCCGCTGCATATTCCGGCAAAAGATCCGTTGTGGAAACCATGGGCAAACCACCACCCCGCTCAGCTGTAGGTCCGTCACTGTAAGTCCTTGCAAGGTCTTCCATGGAGGCACCATGGTGGATTATGGAATCACGTAATTGTTCTGTCAATTCCAGGGCATTTCTGCGAGCATCAGGTTTGGGTGGTGGAACAGTGGTTATTTGAGAAAGGGCAACCGATTCAGGAATCATCGGTAGTGAGTCCTGAGGTATCTCTTCAAAATATTCAACCACTTCGGGACGGGTGATATTAATGCGCTCACTGCGCTGTTGCCTGACCTGGTTCACCAGCATGTCCCGCCTGAACTCTTCGGAGTACTCTGCTTTGATTTCAATGATCGGTTGACCAAAAGCTTGTTCAAGCTCACTTTCGCTGCCAACCTGCTGGATTAACTGATCAATTCGCTGATCCAGCATGCGCTCCACTTCGGCATCGCTGACAACAATAGAGTCAATTCTGGCTTTTTCAATTAAAACGTGATTATCTACCATTGATTCAAGCACATAGTACCAAATATTCTCGTCAAACTCCTGCATCTGCTGTTGTTGCATAAACTCAAAAACCCGCTGATCCACATCGGATTTAAGTATGATATTGTTATTGACAACAGCCACCACCTGGTCGGCTATTTGGCGTTGCTGCGCTATTGCAGAACCGGTAATTAAAATCAATAGTAGAGCTAAAAGGGAAAAACGCATATAAGTTTACGGCTGTATTTATTATTGTGTAAAATCACAAACTGTCCGTTTCAATTTCTATTTCCTGTTCCGGAGTAATAATGTCATAAATCGTTATTTCATTGTTTGCTTGTGCCTCCAGAAAAAGATTTTGTTCCATGGACCGAAGATGTTTCCGCTTGTGGTCAATCTCCAGCCAGCGGGTTATCTGGTCAATGATCCACTCCATATCGGGATGTTCTCCAGTCTCACGCCTTTCAAGAAGCTGAACAAAATGGTAATGTCCACCAATATTTCTTATGGGAGAAATCTCTGTAACTCCTATGACCTGAAGAAAATTGTTCATGGATTCAAATTCGGCGAGTGCGGAGCTTTCGGGAAAGTATTTTGCAGAGTTACGGTAAGCTTGCCGGGGATTTACCGAGTATCTTTCTGTTATACTTCTCCAACTTTGTGCCTGATGAAGCGCATTTACAGCATTTTGAGCATCAGAAAGCGTTGCCGCTTCTATATGTCTGAAACGAACATGGGGTTCTGTGAGTACAAACTTGTCTTTGTTGTTCTCATAATAGGTTTGTGCTTCGGAGCGAGTGATCTGACCAGGTTCCTGATCCAGGTAGACGGCCTCGTTATACGCATCAACAAGTATGGTTTCCTCCGCCTTGCGTATTCTTCGCTGAACTTCATCCTGATTACCAAGGCCCAATCTTCGTGCCTCAGTGATTTTCAACTGGTTTTTTATCCATCTGTTCCGATATTGCTCGATTACGCTCAAACTGTCTCTCTGATATCGTTCATCGGAGACACTTTTTTTGATGTCGTCGAGTAAGAGTAATTGTCCATCCACTTCAGCCAACACGATATCGTGGTCATCCACGGAACGCTGTGTACAGGCCGCAATAGACAGACAAAATCCAAGGATCAGTGATATGTAGATTTTATTCGTCATCCTGGTCGGCTTGCAAAGATTCAAGCACTTCATGATAGACCTCGACGTCATATTGTTCACGCATTGATTCAATCCATTCTTGCTCCCTTATGGGCTGATAATGAGACACCAGTCTGTTGTATGCTTCCTCAAATTCCATCTGGCGCGGTTCCAAAATTTCGTCAAGATATATGGAAGTGCGACGTCGCTGATAATCAAAATTGGGCGTAAATTCGCCATCCTGCAATCCTTTAAGTTGCGAGTGGGGCTCTTCCTCTATATTTCGGGTAACATCCTGACGTATGGCGACCTGGGAGAACTCATTACGTATACTGTCAACAGGTACTCCTGCCTCTATCTGGCGACGTACATCATCAAGAAGAGAATCGGCACTTGCTGAGAAGCGTATGTAGCGATAGCGTTGATCAAATTGATATTTTTCGGGTTCTTCCTGGTATATTTGCCTGAGTCGAGCGGTGTCTTGTCGGGCATAAGTCCATATTGAATCCTCATTAACCTGAAATACGGCTAATCCGGTATGATAATCTTCGCTCAAGCGGGAAAACTCGGGGAAATGGTCATGGGTCAATGAAACCAGTTGGGAGTCGATTACATAGTCGCGGAATCTGTCGGCCATCTCATGATGGTATGGGTTGGCTTCGTCAATGTCCATGTCCATGTCTTCTGATAACCAATTCATAAACGTATTGCCATCATAATGGGTCCCGTTGAATGTGAATACCGGTTTGTTTAGCAAAGACTCGGGCACATTGGAATGTTCGGTTTCCGGGTCTGTGGAAGCTCTGAGGTATTCTTCCAGTGCATTGCGATTTTCGGTATGAAATCGGGCATTGCCAATTTCAGCGGCATTATTCAATACGGCTTGTTCGTTTTCCCTGTAACGCGGAAGCTGTTGGAGTCTTTCGGCAAGTTCTTCCCGGATTTCCTCGTCGGTGGGATAACGAACCGAGTCTAACCGTGCGATGTGAATACCATATTGACTGTTGAAGGGCTCACTGTATTCGCCGGTTTGATCCAGCTGCATCAATCGTTCGGTAAATGACTGCTCATACATACCGTAATCAACCCAACCAATAGTTCCTCCGGTGAGTCGGGACTCTTCATCCTGGGAATATTCTTCAACAACATCAGCCCAATCTTCTCCTTGTTCAAGTTTGTCATGAGCTTGGTTTGCCCGTCTCATAACCGATTCAACAGGTTCGTTGATACCTCGTGTCATAAAGAACACATGGGAAAAATGTTTCTCGGGTCCCTTGTCTATTCTGTCCTTAACATGTATCAGATGGTAACCGAAGGGGGTGCGCACCGGCTTGCTGATTTCTCCGGCCTGTAAGCCATAGGCAGCATCTTCAAAAGGTTTAACGGCCCAACCGGCACTGAAGTGACCGAGATCCCCACCCATGCTCTGGCCTCTTTGCCGGCTGGAATACTCGTCAGACAATTCCATGAAGTCGACATCCTCATTAAGAAACTGATCGCGGGCTTCCATTATCTGATTGTAAGCCTGTGCCGTATCGGCCGGACTGGCATCCTCAGGTAGTGAGATAAGTAAATGTTGGGCGTGTAGCAGTTCGCTGGAGCGTTCATACAATTCATCAAGTAATTTATCTTTGATATGACGTTCCAACCAGTAAGGGTAGGCGGATTGGCGTTCATACTGTTCCAATTCGTCAAGGATATTCGGGTCATCCATATATCCGGCATCTTTAGCGACGGCAAGCTTGAGACGATAGTCCATGTACAGTGGAAGAAAATCTTCCGGACCCTGTTCATCTTCAACATCCGGCAGCATCGGGTTTGATTTGTTGTATTGGGTGATGAACTCGTCATAGGTTATCAGATCGTCTCCGATTCGACCGATAACAGGTTCATCCGGGGCTTTTTGCGAGGATTGAAATAGTGTACATCCTGAAAAAAGGAACAACGTTAAAAGAACGCTTGTAGCAAGAATGCGTGTCATTTTGGATGGTAGAATAAGTAATATGGTTTTGTGAATATTTTCGGTTTCAATCGGTCAGGTATCTTAAGCAAGTAAATATAGGCTTTTTTACAGATTATTTCGTAGTTGAACGGTTTGTACACACACTTAGTATGGAAATGACACTGATTGTCCTCAGTAGAGGATACCAGCGATGGTTGCGGACATCAAATTGGCCATGGTTCCGGCGAACACGGCACGCAGTCCGAACTCGGCAAGTTCCGATTTTCTGGATGGAGCCAGTCCGCCGATACCCCCGATCTGAATGGCGATAGATGCAAAATTGGCAAAACCGCACAGGGCGAAGGTTGCCATTGCGATGGTTTTGGGCTGGATCGCTTCCGTGCGGATCATTTCCGAGAGATCGGAATATGCAATAAATTCAGTGAGCACAATTTTGGTCCCCAGCATGGATCCGGCCGTTACGGCATCGGCCCATGGGACTCCCATGATAAACATGAGCGGGGCAAATATGATACCCAGTAAAGATTGCATGGTAAGGGTAAAGCCCGGGAACAGACGTTCCAACCCAACGGTGTCTCCGAACCACATGAAGATGGAGTTGATCATGGCAAGAAGAGCTATGAAAGCCAGAAGCATTGCCCCGACGTTCAGTGCCAGGCGCAAGCCCTCGGTGGCACCAGAAGATGCGGCGTCGATACCGTTCGCATCTGTTTTTTCAACGTTGATTTTCACTTCTCCCATCGTAGCCGGCGTATTGTCTTCCGGGTATAGAATTTTAGCGATCACTATAGCCGCCGGTGCCGCCATGATACTTGCACCCAGTAGTTGTTCGGCGAACAGTTGTCTTCCAACGCTGAGGTTTACTTCATTGGCAACGGCGTAGGCGTCACCCAGCATCTGAATATAAGCGGCCATGATGCCACCCGCGATAGTCGCCATTCCACCGGTCATGACCGTCAAAAGCTCCGATCGGGTCATTTTTTCGATATAGGGCTTAATTAACAGGGGGGATTCTGTCTGACCAATAAAGATATTGGCGGATACACTCAGGGTTTCCGCACCGGAAGTACCTAATAACTTTCTCATTGCACTGGCCATCCCACTGACGATAGCCTGGAGTACCCCGTAGTGATAAAGCAGGGTTGTGATGGAGGCGAAAAAGATGATAGTAGGCAGGACCTGAAATGCGAAGAAGGAACCCATACTTCCTTCCATACCCGGACTGAGAGCTAAGTCGCCAAATACAAACTGGGCACCCTCGGTTGTAAAATCGAGTAGAAGTACAAAGAAGGAAGAGATAAAGCGGAAAAGTTCCTTGGGCCATCCCAGCGGTGCGAACCACCCGGCCATCTGTTCTCCTTTAAGAATAAATACTCCCAATGTTACCTGAAGTCCAACACCGATGCCGACCAGGCGCCAGCTTATATTGCGTTTGTCTCTGCTGAAAAGTGTTGCCAGTCCGATCAGGAAGGCCATCCCGATGACGCCTCTGAGTAAATCTGTCAGATCCATGAGTTTTAGATTAGCATTAGTAATTACTTGTTCTTGGTCGGATTTTTGTCGATGCCGGCCGGATGTGGCTGGTTTTCGATAGAGTCATGTGGCGTGGTTTTGTTGCCGGTTTGATTCAAGGCGATCGGATTTTTTCGCTTCGGGTCATCAACGGGTGGTCGGAAACAATGTCGGGCCCGTGGTTCATATGACTCGGACTCTCCGACCAGAATTCGTTGTTTACTTGCGACGACTCTCTGCGAAAAGTTTGCAGGCATTCCGCTTTCAGAGCATATTGCATGAAGTTTGGTGACGTATTCCGCTATTGCCAAAAGGTTGGGCATGGGTTCAAAAGGTTTGCCTTCAAAGTCCATGTCCAGTCCTGCGATAAT
>CAYMBG010000135.1:0-5704 GCA_964388615.1 uncultured Chitinophagales bacterium
TCCTCGTCTCTGGGAACCGGGGATGACTACACTCAGATGCTTAAAGGAGGTTATAAAAAGGGAGGCAGCTATTCAAAGATATCCGGAAACAAATCGGTTCGGCTTCAAACATACTCACCAAAGGTTCTCGCGAGTATAGATCCCATTGGCGATGAGGCACTTAAAAGCCGCACCATACCTATGACCACAACGCTCGTTCCAAAATCAAAACCGGTCAATCTCTGGAATCCTGACAACAGCTTGGTGCAAAGAAGAGCAGATATCATTCGAAATGGCTGTTATGCCCTGGGATTGTACCATCATATAGATATCGCCCGGCTTTACAATAGAGTGCCTATGAATATAGAGCTGCCCAGCGAAGGGATATTGAACAGTAGAAAACGAGAGGTTGTCGCGCCACTGATAGCTATTGCCCAGCTGGTTGACACCGGCCACCATCCGCAGGCTGAAACAGAGCTGATGCAGGCAATTGAGATTGCGTGGGATGCTGAACACGCCGCGCAGGCCACTAATGAAAAACTTCTTAGCGATATACTCAGTAAATGGAATGGGGAGGCGGATTTTGAACAATACATAACCAGAGATCACATCACCTGGATTGATAACGGATGCTGGAGTCAGACCAGACTATCCAGCAACCTTGGTGGCAAAAGCAACGTGCTGAATTGGCTGAGCCAGCTAGCGGGAGTGAAGAAAAAAACTATATACATAAATAAGGAGTTCGGAACGAAGAGCTGCACCGGATTTCCAGAGAATCTAAAAATCAACGGCAAGCCATTTAGAGACTGGTTTAGCCGATAATCGCCGATTACAGTCTAATAGAGCCTATTCTAAAATCCTAAACGATCTAAATAAAATAACCAAAAACGATATATTCAGGGGAAATCAGCTGATAACTTATTGTGTGAGCGCGGGTTTTCCCCTGTTTCGTTTAGAATCCTTAGAAATTTAGATCCGGGCCTAAATCTACTTCATGTAGCTATGAAGGCCGGTTTTATTCTAAAAATTAAAATAAAACTTAACTGGACCGGAATTTAGATTTCGGGCTCCCCCTCCCTTCATGCACCCAATCTCAACACGCTTTACTTGTCAGCACTACCTGCCCGTATGACACGCCGCTCCTTTTATCGTTCCGCAAAACGCTCCTCAAGCCCGGCAACATAAGCATAAGCAGCCTTTTTCATCTGTCTGATCACTGTTTTACAGTTATCAGCCAAATCATGCATCCTCTCAGCTTGGTTATCTTCATCATCCCAGGAATTTCTCTCTATGTCCATGGTTATGGCAGTTAGTGCCTCCACACTCCAATTCTGGATCATCTCATTCGGACAACTTTTGATGTGTTTGAGCTTTTGCAATGCATTTTGTCTTTGCCTGGAAAACAGTTCACTATCGGAATGATTTGAAAACTCGTAATAACTCCGTTTATCCGAGTCCGTTAGATCCATCATGCACAATTCCAGCCAAAGCAGATTATCATAATCCTTTACTAATCGGGCCAGTCGTATGGCCAAAGTCATACAACGTGTTATATCAACTTCTGAATTGTCATGCTCTTCATAAAACTCAAAAATCAGCTTTCGAAAGGTGGTATTAAACGTCCGTTTATTCATTACCCGTTATGTGGTTTTCGACAGGTCTAAGCGCCAAATCAAAAGTGAAAATTATTACCCCCAGCAGCGCTATCCGGAAGAGCTCCAGATGATTTACTGTTTCGTGATCTTCAAAGAGTTGCCCCGCAAAAAGACGGTCGGCTTTGTTGAAAACAACATCCTTGATGATTTCAGACAGATTAGGCCGGCGGCAAGTATGCTCCATAGACTGCCTATCAAAAAAGGGCATGTTTTGATAGGCCCGTAAGAGCCAGTCTGAACCATGATTTATCAGATGAAAACTGATCTGGCATATTGCATTACGTTCTTGACGAGATCGCTTATTCAAAAACCGATTATTCCGGACCACGCTGGAGACTGTCTCCATGCTGAGCATCTCAGCGCTCTGGTTATATCCTTTAATAAGGCTGGTGTCCCCGGCGACAACCCGATGTTGAACAGGTATTCCAGAGTTCTCGCAGTATGACAGGTAACTGGTTTTGACGTAGTGCCAAATTTCACCGGAATTATTAAATGCGCCGATCTTCTCCCTCAATAGGGAATCCCGGTCCGCCTGATCAGACAAAGTTGCCAAAGTGCGCTGAAACTCCCTGTCGGTGTCAGTGGAGGCAACCTGTTCCGGCACAGGTGTGTTCTTCAGTGTTTCTCTGATGTGAGTCAAGAAGTCCGGTGTTATCCAGGTCATAGGGAACAATATTTATAATACATGAAAACCCAATTCAATAATAGGTTTCAATATAAATATGAAAAAAAGTGATTTTTATTGAAAATAAACTTGACTACTCCACAATCTTGGAATAGATTATATATAGATGATTTAATAATTATTTATTAAATAACTAAGTAAATATTGTAATAACACAATAAAATAATAATAAGTAAACTATGAAAGAAGAAACCTATAAAAAATGAAAAAACATCCCTTCTGTTCTAAAGGATAAACCGCAGTGGGTATTGAGAGACGTAAAGAAAGTACCTTATCAACCAAATGGTCAGCCTGCCAAATCCAACGATTCGGCTACATGAAGTACTTTTGATCAGGTTGTTGACGCTTTTGATAAGCAAACCGGGCGCTTTGCTGGAATTGGTTTTGTTTTGAGCCACGAAGATCCTTTTCTGGGACTTGATTTAGATGGTTGCCTGATCAATGGCAATATATGCCCTTCTGCCCAGGCAATCATTGATCAGTGCGATTCCTATACCGAGATTTCGCCCAGCGGGGAAGGCATCCGCATTATCGGCACAGGAAAGATTCCTGTAGGCTTTGACAATAAATACGATATGACTGGTGATGGATTCAAAGCCCTTGAAATATATGATAAGCTCCGCTACCTGACCATCACCGGAGATGTTCTCGGAGAGCCCCGGGAAATCAAGCCCATCGACCTGAATAGAATAACCTTGCCTCAAAGCAAGTCCGCAGATCCCGGGAAAAAAAGTAAGCCATTGGGCATGGCAAACCACGAACTGCTACTCAATCGCATTCGAGCTGACAAGGAAGGCATGAAGTTCACGATGCTTTATGATCACGGGAGCTTGGTTGATTACGGGGGCGATCAAAGCCGGGCGGACATGGCCCTGGTAACCATTCTTGCCAAATGGACCAACTTCGATCCCGTGCTTCTGGATCAACTCTTCCGCGGTAGCGCTCTGATACGTGAAAAGTGGGATAAAGTCCATCATGCAGACGGGTCAACATACGGGGAAATGACTATTCAGCGTGTACTGGAAAACCGGCCCATATTCCACAAAAACGAAATCGAGGGTTTTCTGCGCTTCCACTATGATTTTCAATTCAATGTGGTTTTGGAACGGGTAGAAATGCGCAGGCGTGGTGAAGAGCAATGGCAGATCGTGGATGACTATGAATTCAATTCCATTCACCGACATATACAGAACAAAAGCGGACAGATTGGCCATCAGGCATTGCACGGGATATTGCAATCTGACTTTACCCCGAAGTTCGATCCTTTCATGGAATATTTCACCAAACTGCCCAAATGAGACGGGACCACCGACTACATCGGCGAGCTTGCCTCCAAAGTAAAAACCACGGATCAATCGTATTGAGAGTTTTGTCTGCGCAAATGGCTTGTTGCTTTGGTGGCCAGTGCCATTGATCCCAATATAGTACCGCATCAAGTTTTGCTGCTGAAGAGCAAGCAAGGAGAAGGGAAAAGCACCTTTTTTCAAAATTTCATGCCAAAACAACTGGAGAATTACATGTACAGTGGAACACTTGATCCGACAAACAAGGATACCATGATTCATTTATCAGAGTGCTTGATTATCAACCTTGATGAACTGGAAACGCTGACCAAGCACAAAGAAGGAGCGCTGAAGGAAATCATCACAAAATCCGAAATCCGCATCCGTAAAGCCTATGGCCGGTTTTCATCAAAACTGATCAGGCGTGCCAGCATGTGTGGATCGGTCAACCATACCAATATTCTGCATGATAAGACCGGTAGCAGACGGTTTTTAATCCATGATGTCGAATCAATCGATTACCAAAATATGAGTGATATGGACCCGGTCTATGCCCAAGCCTACGCTCTGTATCGAGAGGGATTCCGTTTCTGGTTCGATACCGAGGATAATAAGAAGGTGCAAGAGCACAATAGCAGGTTTGAGGTTCAGACGGTGGAAGAGGAACTGTTGCTTGAACATTTTGAACGCGCTAAGCCCGACCAACCAAGGGCTGAGAGGCTAAGGGCGACACAAATACTTGAGTGTATGCACGGAGGGGATCTACCCACTGGTGCCAACTCTGCCTCTATTCGCCTCGGGCAAGCACTGAATAAACACGGGTATCATTCAACCAGGAAAAATGGAAGCACCTACTGGTGAGTAATTGACAACACCCCTGAGTATGGAAATAAGAGCAGGCTATTCAAATAAGACAAAGGAACGGTAGTGGGCGGTAGCTAAGTGGTAGGGGACAAATTGTAAGAGACCCCTACTATTAAACTACTGAATAGCAATACATTAAATAGCCTGGTAGGGGGCGGTAGGGGTTATTTTGCCAAAAAAGATAAACGAAAAGAATAAATACAAATTTAAAAGTTTGAGTAAAGTACCCTCTACCCCCTCTACCTATTACATGTGTCCAGCAATCAGGGTCACCCCCAACTTACCAAGTTCTTAAAAAGGAAAACGACAAATAATTTATTATAGAGGATTAAAAATGAGAAATACCAAAAAGCGCAACTATCCCAAAACACGTAAAAAGCGTGACACGTCCTACTCTGAGACATATCGATTAGTTCAAGAGCATGGACTGAAAACAATTCATCAAATCTGAATCAAGAAAGGAATGTATGGTACCGGCTGTGAGCTTGCTACCAGTCCCTACATTATCCGTTACATGGCACAAAAACACGGGTGAAAGCGACCCGCAGAACTGGTGCCGGTTCTTTTAAAAGGGGTGCAGTCGGGCAAAATGCCCGCTCATCATTACAAAACACTTGATTTCAGTAACATTAAATAACAATACGGAGAAATAGAAAATGAATATAAATCAATCAAAAAAAATGAGCTTTAGTGGCTTTTTTAAATTTCTGGGCTTTAAAAGGTCGAAAGATTTTCGAATAAAGGACTACAATGAGGAACCTGTTTTTTACCGACAATTGCCCGATGAACGATATTTGGTTTTTTCCCGCACCAAAACAGAAAAGCCGATAAAGGAACCAATATTTGATGCATTTGTTGTCGAGCTCTCAAGTAAAGCAGCGTCTGTATTTGGTCGTTCTGAAGTTAAAGCTATGGAACCTTTTATTGAGAATGTGAAGCTGCCCAAACATATCACTCCCATTCGAAGTCTTTTTGATGGAACCGCAGTTGATATCGTTAAAAAAGAAATCCAGGAAGAGGAAAACAAACCAAAACCCTTGGACCGCAAAACGTGGGTAGCCATAACGCTCAAGTATCTTGAGTTACGTGGCTTTAAGCCGACAATAGACCGGAACTTAAATTATCGAAAAGGTGCGCGATGTTATTATAAAAAGCTTCCAGATGGGAGGTATTTGGTATTTTATCATTTTTGCCACAATAAGCCATTCCATTTACAGTGTTTTGATCCTATCATCGTG
>CAYMBG010000136.1:0-5671 GCA_964388615.1 uncultured Chitinophagales bacterium
CATGATCAAAGATGACCTTGAAATCTTCATTGAAGAAAAAAAAGCCGAAAGTCCGGAATTTGCTGAGAATTTCGAAGAAGGATATCTGAATTTTAAAATTGGAGTACTTCTTCGTCAGGCTCGCGAAGAAATGGGTGCCACCCAGGAACAAGTGGCCAAAAAGCTGAATACGACCAAGTCGGTGATTTCCCGAATGGAAAATCATGCCGAGGATATTCGACTTTCCACCCTTACAAAATATGCCAAAGCACTCGGTAGAAAAGTTATACTCGAAATTCAGTAGATAATGATTTCCGCTGATTCTTGACCAATTCCCATAAGGTTGTTTGACATATTTGTATAGAAGTGTGGCCTGATCTCAAGATAGTGTGAGATGCGAAATCGTGATGAGATTTTGCAGCGGTAAGGGTTTAAGCGAAAGAATCATGCCGAATCAATACCCTCACATGTATTGAAATTCTTGTCACATCTGGTCCGGTTGTTCAACCGCTTGAAATCGATGGGATTAATTCCACCGCATATACGAATATTATTCGGATAGCGATACCTATCGGTAAAAAGCTGTAAGTATTTATGTTGACTTTGCTGCGACAAAACGGTTATATTATTAGAAGATAATGTTTTACACAAAATTATACGGATATGGGCCAGGACCACCACAAGGACCCTATCAGGTCGGCTCCTGTTGGATATGCATCTCATAAAATTGTACTGGATGACCGGGGCAATCCTTGTGATTATCTGTTTCTGGACGTGAATCCGACTTTCGAAAAATTAACGGGCCTGAAGTCTGATCACATTCTCAATCGTCGCATTACCGAGGTTCTTCCCGGAATCACCGAAGACAAGTTTGACTGGATAGGGACCTATGGAGATATTGCCCTTCATCACGGGGAAAAGGAATTTGATCAATATTCGGAGCCACTGAAAAGGTGGTACCGTGTAAAGGCTTATTCCCCGGAAAAAATGTATTTTGTGACGGTCTTCGTGGATATCACCGAGATGAAACGGGCTGTCCAGGAACAAAGTATCCTGCTTGATAATATCCAAACCCAAATATGGTACCTCAGGGATGTGGAGCACTATGGCAGGGTTAATCAGGCGCATGCCGATTTTATGGGAAAATCACCAGAAGAACTGGAGTACCATAGTTTGTTTCAATTTCTGAGTCAGGCGGAAGCGAATGTCTGCCTCGAAGTGAATAAAAAAATTTTTTCGGAGAGGAAGACTGTGACTACCAAGGAATGGGTAGCCAACGGCAAAGGGGAAAAAAGGCTCTTGAACATCACCAAAAACCCCAAGCTTGATTCCAAGGGTAATGTTGAGTTTATCGTTTGTTCTGCTGAGGATGTGACAGAGAGACGCAGAGAAAAAAACAGATTGCGTCAAAGTGAGGAGAAGTTTCGGCACATTTTTGAATATTCCCCGTTGGGAATCTTATATCTCTACACCGACGGAGAGATAGCCTATTGTAATGATAATTTTGTCAGGATAATCGGCTCATCACATGAAGCATTGGCAGGTTTAAATATTTTAAAACTTCCGGATAAAAAGCTTTTAAAAGCGGTGATGGGGGCATTGGATGGGACTATAACTTCTTATGAAGGGGATTACAGATCGGTTACGGCAGACAAGGTGACTCCGGTACGGGTTTTGTTCGCTCCAACGATATCGGAGGCTGGTGAGGTAATGGGTGTCATCGGAATGGTAGAGGATATTACCGACCGTAAAAAAACGGAAAAAGCGCTTAAGCAAAGTGAGAATAAATACCGGCAGCTGTTCGAAAACTCCCCGGTATCTATATGGGAGCAGGACTTTTCCGGGGTGAAGGCACGTTTGGACAGCATATTCGTGCAGCCTGTGGATGATGTTGGGGATTATTTTCGGAATCACCCTGAACTTGTGCGTGAGATGGCTGGACTTGTGAAAGTTCTGGATGTAAACGTGGCTACACTCTGGATGTATGAAGCTGATTCCAAAGAAAAACTCTTTGAGGGTATTCACACGATTTTCAGCGAGGAATCCTACGAAGATTTTATCCCGGTGCTGGAACTGATTGCTAACAAGGGCAAAGAACTCTCTCTGCAGAAACAGCATGTGACCCTGAAGGGTGAACCCAAATTTGTGCATTTGCATTGGACCGTCGCACCGGGATATGAAAAGGATTACTCCAGGGTTTTGATAAGTATTATGGATATAACCGATCAGAAGAAAACCGAAAGCCTGGTGCGAAAAAATCTTGAAGAAAAAAATGTTCTTCTTTCGGAGATCCATCACCGGGTGAAGAATAATATGGCGGTGATCACCAGTTTACTTGGATTGCAATCTGACTTTGATGGGCAAAAGAGTACGAAAAAAACGTTGCAGGATACACAGAACCGTGTGCATTCCATGGCCCTGGTCCACGAACTGGTTTATGAAACCAGGAACTTTGCTGAAATCAGTGTGGGGACGTTATTGCAGCGACTTTCTGATAATCTGGAGAAAGTGTACCGGAGTGATACAAAGGATATCTCTGTATCCATCTCGTCCGACGATACATTGTTGGACCTGAACCAGTCGGTTCCTTGTACCTTGCTTGCGAATGAGTTGATTACAAATGCCTACAGGCATGCCTTTACACATACTGATCAAGGTACCATTGATGTGATTTTCAAGGAGGATGAAAACGGCTATAGTCTCACGGTGCGGGATGACGGCAAAGGCTTGGATGATCCCGATATGATATATCAACCCGATTCGTTTGGATACACCATTATCCATGGTTTGGTGAAACAGTTGGGCGGGATATTGACGTTGAATTTCGATAAAGGCCTGAGCGTGGAAGTTTGTTTTAAACCGCAAAAACATGTGGCCGGGATTTCTTGAGCAATTCCACCTGCATGTGGTCAGGGTGAAGCCATTGTTTTACAAAACCCGGTGTTGAAGCGATGGCAATTTTCTTCGGACTTCTTTGAGATGATCCCTGTCTATTCTGGCTAATGCTATTCCTGGTTCCGTACCCGCATCGGCAAGTATTCGCCCCCAGGGATCAATGATCATAGAGTGGCCATAGGTTTTGCGTGACTTCCCATGCAATCCTGTTTGTGCCGGTGCTACTACATAACAGCTGTTTTCTATTGCCCTGGCTCTTAACAACACCTCCCAGTGCGCTTCGCCGGTGGGACGCGTAAATGCCGCCGGAATAGTTAAAACATCAGCTTGTTTTAGAGTGAGCTGGCGGTAAAGCTCAGGAAAACGGATGTCATAACAAATTGACATGCCGATATTCACATTTTGTGAACTTCTATTCTTCTTTTGCCCGCCATTTTTATCCAGGGAAGCTCTGCCAACGACAGTTTCGAGCTCGCCCGCGGCGACCTGATCTGATTCGCGGTAATGTTCCTCTGCGGAGAGGGAGATGTCGAAAAGGTGGATTTTGTCATACTGAGCCACTATTTCGCCTGTTGTGGAGATGAGAACAGATCGATTCAACACTTTGTTACCGGAAGCGCCTCCGGCCTGAAATGGTTGACCCGGAGAAGATGTCATTTTGTGAGGTATCGGAAATCCACCTAACAAAATGTGACTTTTTGTTTCTTTTGCCCATTCCGGGAACACGGAAAGTACGTTTTCGCAAATACGAGGGGCTTGCCGGTTTTTTTCCGCATCATCACCCAAAAAGGCAAAGTTTTCCGGTAAAGCTATAAAATCCGCACCCTGTTCAGCAGCCTTTTGAATATACAGGTGACATTGTTTCAGGTTGTAAGACAGGTCAGGCTGACTGTTTAATTGAATCGCGGCTGACAAAAACGAGTTCATGTTATCTGTTTGCATGATTTTTGTAACGTATTTTTATAAACAACAATGTGAGTTGGTGCTTATAAGATAGTATGTAATAATGCTTGATTTCACCAATTATAGCGGAAATGAACTTAATGTTTTCAGTTTTGATACGATAATTACGAACGGGAATATGTTCAAAATCACTATGGGCAACATGACAAATTGTGAATTGACCCGAATATGATGTTTTACCGGAGAACACCCTTGTTATATTAATTCAGAGTAACATGACAAACACCAGGATAGCACAGCCCAAACCTGTTGATCAGGAGCGGAATTTTCAAATTGAAGAATTGTTTTTTTCCATTACGGATCCCAAGGGAAAAATTACATTCGCCAATGATGTCTTTTTACGTTTAAGTGGCTGGGATGAAAAGGATCTCATAGGTAGCCCGCATAATATCATACGGCATCCGGATATGCCGAGAGCTGTATTTTCTGTAATGTGGGACTATCTGAATGCGGGGAAACCATTTGCCGGTTATGTCAAAAACATGGCTAATGATGGTGCGTATTACTGGGTCATGGCTTTGATTTTTCCCTATGAGGATGGTTTTTTTTCCATTCGCTTGAAACCGTCAAGTCCATATTTCAAAAAGATACGTGCACACTATTCGGAGATTTTGGCATATGAAAATGAAGAATCGGCAAAAAATGGTGATAAGCAGGGAATGATGGCTGCTGTTGAGCTTTTCTTGAGGAGGGTTAAAGAGGATGGCTATGATGATTATGACCATTTTATGTGGAAAGCATTGGAAAAAGAGATGCGGCATCGGGAAGATGAGCTGCGTCGAAAAGGATTTCGGCGAAAGTACCGAAATGGTGCTGTTTCTGAACAAATACGGGCTTTTGATACCCATCTGACGGATTTATTTGACCGGCTGAAGTCACTGAAGGAGCTTCACGAGAAACTGCTGGAACACTCCCGCTATATCCTTCAATTGTCCCGCACTATCAGGCTTCTCTCCCTGAATGCGCAGGTAGGATCCGCTCAAATGGATGGCGATGGCGCATCTCTGTCAGCTGTAGCCGGTCAGATGGGGGATCAATCCAAGGATGGGGAAATGATGCTGGCCGATATGCAAAAACATGTCACAGCGCTGAGCAAATTACTGGATAAAGTGAATTTCGATATTATCACTGCAAAAATGCAGGTCGAGATGTCCACCATATTTTTGGATGAGGTGTCTGAAAAGGGGGAGAACTTCTATCGTTCGGATATACCAGTTACAGAGGTAGTGAATTATCTGCAGCAAGCATATGTCCCAAAGCTCATTGTAATAGGCGATGAGGTAGGTCAGATACCATCTTCACTAAGAGAACTGCGGGCCCGTGTATATGAAATTGAACGATTTTTGTACGTGCTTCGCTTTATTCACAGCGCCGGTCAAATCGAGGTGGCACGACTGCAGGATGCCAGTTCATTTGCCAACACCTTCCAGGAATTGATTCGGGAAGTGAATAATGCCGATGAGAAGTTGAAAGAACTTACAACGTACATCGAGAGCAATCAAAAGATGAACAATGTGTTCATGGAGAGCGAGAGGGTGTTGTCATCCGCCAAAAAGCTAAACGGAAACGGCGGAGCAAAAAGTCAATCCGGCCATAAATTGCCTTCAGAGCAAGCTAAAGGTTTTGACAATAAGCAAAGCCGTGGCGAGGGTGATGACAAAAGTAAACAGGGGGCCGGCGTATCCGAGCTGGATTCTGCAATGTCGTAGCTGGACAAGATGTGCCGCCTGATCCTCCAAATCGGAGGAAAGTGCCAATTCTGCAGAAGAACTCTGATCACAGTTTGTGGAATGGTATGCCATGGTCTATAGATTGATATCTTTGGTGGATCGGG
>CAYMBG010000137.1:0-5598 GCA_964388615.1 uncultured Chitinophagales bacterium
TGGATTGTTCTGTGGTATTTTGTATTAAGTTATATGTACAAGAAGAAAATATTTCTTAAGGTATAGTTATCGGCAGATGACCTGAAGTACCGGCGCCTTGCGAACATCTTGACGAGACACAACGCTTCAATTACTGCGCACATTGTAACCAGACAACCAAATGGAGTAAAGGCATTGGCCAATATCAAACTTGAGCATTTCCGGAAACAGTTTCCCCATACCGAACGTGGCATCATATATATGAATCATGCGGCGCAATCCCCTCTTCCCAAAACAACCGTTGATGCCATCAACGAGCATCTTCAGGGGCGCCATAACGGCATGATGATGACCTACCCCAGGGATATGGAAATCATGGCCCAGTGCAAGAGTCGTATTGCCGAACTGACCGGCGCGCAGAATACCAATCAGATTGCATTCATCGGCAACACGTCCGAAGGTTTGAACCGTGTGACATCCGGACTCCAATGGCGAGCGGGTGATGAAATTATCCTTAATACCATTGAGTTCCCATCCAATGTCTATCCCTATAGAAAGCTGGAAGCTCAGGGTGTTCGATGTATCTTTGTGGATGCGGATGATGGCACCGTCCCTGTGGATCGAATCGCGGCGGCTATCACACCGAACACCCGCATGATCGCAATTAGCGCCGTCCAGTTTCTGAGCGGCTACCATGCAGATATGAAAACTCTCGGAGAACTGTGCCGCCGTAATAATATCTGGTTCGTGGTTGACGGTATTCAGGCGGCGGGCATCGTGCCGGTGGATATCGCAGGTTGGGGTGTGGATGCTTTTGCCACCGGCGGACTAAAATGGTTGATGGCACCCACCGGTATTGGTTTTTTGTACCTTTCAGAGCGCATGAATGAACATCTTGACACTCCCGACCCGGGGTGGCTCTCGGTCGAAAAACCATGGGACTTATTTCGCACCGATCAACCTTTGCGATCCGATGCACAACGTTTCGAAGGTGGTGTCGTTAATATACCCGGTGTCTATGGCCTGAATGCTTCCATCGGATTGCTTCTTGAAACCGGCATCGCGCACATTTACCAACATGTGCAGAAATGCACACAAAAACTGCGACAAGAGTTGGAAGAGTTTGGACTAAAAACATTTACCACAGCTGACCCCAAACACCAATCCGGTATCATTACCTTTGACCTGCACGGGACAGCCGTACATAATCCGGCCAATATTGAGCATCTTGAGACGATATTCCGGGATCGGGGAATATTTCTTTCGGTTCGGGACCGTAAACTCCGTTTCGCCCCGCACGGCTACAATACCCTGAATGAAATCGAACAAATTATCCGGGAAACCAAAGCGATCTTATCAGAATTATGAGAAACATACCCATGGAGAAAGTCAGGTTCATCGCTTCCGAAGCCGGCATTGTCATACGTGACACCCTTAAAGATTGGATCAAGGACAATATACCGACCTACGGGGCCGCTTTGGCATTTTACACCATATTTTCCATTGCACCCTTATTACTGATCCTGGTAGCTATTGTCGGTTTCATCTTTGGAGAATCGGCAACAACGGGCCAACTGGAAGAGTATCTGGGTCAGCTCATGGGTGCCGACCTGGCTCAAACCTTACAAGGATTTGTCCAGGATGCCTACGAACCCAGGTCAGGTGTTATTGCAACCGTGATTAGTTTGGGAATTATCCTTTTCATGGCCACTACTATCATCACTCAGCTAAAAAATGCACTCAACAACATCTGGAATGTGGATATCAAACCGGATGACAGCAGCATAAAGCGTTTTATCATCAACCGGCTTCTCGCTTTGGCACTCATCCTCATTTTTGCCAGCCTGTTTTTACTGTCGATGGTCATGGAGTTCACCTTGAACATCCTGGCCTCTTATCTGGATCCCATCATCCCGGGAGGTGTTGGTATATGGAGCAAACTCAACTCGGTTTTCTCATTCCTGGTAATGGTCATTCTCTTCGGTATCATCTTCAAAATGCTTCCTGACATCCAGGTGCGCTGGTCCGATGTGGCCGTCGGCGCGGTGGTCACGGCACTCATGTTCCTTTTCGGACGCTACATGATCGGGATCTACATGGATATGGCTGCCACTTCTACCTACGGGGCCGCCGGGTCATTTGTCGTATTTTTGATCTGGGTCTACTATAATGCCATGGTGTTTTTCCTGGGAGCGGAATTCACTTATATCTATACCATTCGCTATGGCAAAAAAGTGACGCCGGCCAATCATGCGGTATTTACCAAATCTTACGAAGATGCCGATTTTTACACTAACGAAGATACTTGATAACGACAAAATTTTAGCAAATCACCTTCAAGCACTTTGTTTCTAACATGAAAATATCCAACAGATGTAATATATTAAGCGTGAAGAATCGGAGTCAGTAATTACTTAATAAACAAAGAACAAACCAAATTCACTGTTTTGAAAAAGGCTAAGAAAGACAAAGAGAACGCAAAGAAAGAGCAGTTACATCTTCAACTATTCAGTATTCACGGGTTGATTCGAGGCGAAAACATGGAGCTGGGACGTGACGCCGACACCGGTGGACAAACCAAGTACGTCGTTGAACTGGCCAAAGCATTGGGCGATCACCCACAAGTGAAGCAGGTGGATTTGGTGACACGCCTGATCGACGATAAGCGAGTCAGTTCCGATTACAAAAAACCAATTGAAGAACTCTCCGATCGCTCCCGAATCGTTCGCATCCGCTGCGGAGGAAAAAGGTACATGCGCAAAGAGCTGCTTTGGCCCCATCTGTCCGAGTTTGTAGATAACATGGTGCAATTCAATAAAAAAGAAAAAATCACACCAGACCTTTTACATGGCCATTACGCCGACGCAGGTTACGTGGCCCGCCAACTTTCCAAACTCTCCGGTACACCTTATGTATTTACGGGCCATTCCCTGGGCCGATCGAAGAAAAACTCGCTTTCGAACAAGGGATTGACAGAAAAGCAGATGGTTGAAAAATTTAATATCAACCAGCGTATTCAGGCCGAAGAAGATGTTCTCAGAACAGCGGCTCATGTAATCGTTAGCACCAATCACGAAATCGAGAAGCAGTACAAATTATACGACAACTACAAAAATGCTGCTTTTACCGTCATTCCTCCGGGAATAGATGTCGACAAATTCTATCCCTACTATTACGATCACGGTGAAAATAACCAGAAACCGGAAGCCTATATCCAGGCACGCGACAAAATGGAACAGGAGTTTGACCGGTTTTTCTCCAATAGCGACAAACCTCTCATTCTCACTATCTGTCGACCCGACAGCCGCAAAAACATTCAGGGCCTCATAACCGCTTATGGTGAAAACAAGGAGTTACAGGCCATTGCAAACCTTGCGGTGTTTGCCGGAATCCGAAAGGATATTGACAACCTTGACGAGAATGAAAAGGAAGTGCTGACCGAAATGCTGCTCCTGATGGATAAGTATGACCTTTACGGGAAAATGGCACTGCCCAAAAAACACGATCCCACCAATGAAGTACCGGAACTTTTCCGTATGGCAGCAGACCACCAGGGGGTTTTCGTCAACTCCGCTTTCTCTGAACCGTTCGGCATCACCCTCATTGAAGCGGCTTCCGCCGGTGTTCCCATTATAGGACCGGATGACGGCGGGCCGCAGGATATTGTCAAAAACTGTCAGAACGGCGTACTTGTGGATACCAATGATACCAAGGCACTGGCCAATGGCATTAAATCTATTCTGATCGACGAGGAAAAATGGAGAGAATATTCGAACAATGGAGTTAATGGCGTCCGGAAATACTATTCGTGGGATGCCCATGCCGAATCTTTCCTTAACTCGATTGACGATGTGATTGGCGATTATAGCAAGTCCACCAAAAAGCACGGAATGACACAAGCGCCGGGATGGCGCTTTGCCGACCTTGAAAAAATGCTGATCACCGATATCGATGATACATTAGTGGGCGACGATAAAGCTCTTGCATCGTTTATTGAACTGATGGAAAAAAAACGGGATCATATCGGTTTCGGTGTCGCGACAGGTCGCAGCCTGGGTCTTGTGGAGGAAATTCTTAAAGAAAAAGATATTCCAACTCCGGATGTAATCATATCCTCGGTCGGCACCGAAATCTATTACGGACCTGATCTCGAAAATCTGAGTCAGGATTCCGGTTGGCGCAACCACATTTCCTACCAATGGAAACCCGAAAGAATCAAAGAAGTGCTCTCTTCGTTTGATTTTCTTGAGCTGCAGGAGCGCGACGGTGAACGGGATTTCAAAATCAGTTACAACATGGAGCCGAGTGATGATCATATCGCCAGTATTCATCAACGGCTTACCGAAAAAAAACTGCGCTACCAGCTTATTTATTCTCATGGAGCTTATTTGGATATCCTGCCACAACGAGCATCTAAAGGACGTGCCATTCAATATCTCGGCAAAAAATGGGACATCCCCCCGGAAAAAACGCTCGTGTCCGGTGATTCCGGTAATGATTATGAAATGCTTTACGGTAAGCGTCTGGCTGTGGTTGTCGGTAATCATGCCCCCGAAATGGAGCAACTCCGGGGTAATCGACGTGTGTATTTTGCCGAAAACAACTATGCTGCCGGCATCATAGAAGGAATCAAGTACTACCGCTTCATGGATGAAGACGAATAGCCGTTCACATGAGACAGATACCTATTTGATCAGCATCATGCGGCGGGTCATGACCTCGTTTCCGGTTTGCAATCGATACAGATAAAGACCACCGGCAAGTCCCGTGGCATTGAAACGTTCGGTATGTGTGCCGCTTGACAAGACGCGGTCAACCAGGGTTTGAATGTGTCGTCCGGTAATGTCGAACACCTCTAATGTCACATGCCTTTGCTCGGGAAGTGAAAAACGAATTTTCGTCGACGGATTGAATGGATTCGGGTAATTTTGCTCCAACCGGACCATGCCGGGAATCGGATCATGGTCTTGTTGAGAAGAAGTTAGGGAGGAAACGGCATCCACCGTTATATGGTTGTATCGTTGATTTCCATCCTCGTTGTCAGGTTCAGCTCCTTTGCCACTCGCTGAAATACGAATGGTAAAATCCGGGTTGTCGTTAACCTCCGGAATATGTGAGAAATCAAGCTCATGCAAAATATAATTTTCATCCACCTTTACTGTGGGATGTCTTAATCCATCAGTAAGAAAAGTCTCCCCGTCAACTGAATAGGATACTTCCTGGTCATGTGCCCCGCTTGAGGTTCTTTTGACCACATAACGAAACACCACATCGCTATGTCCCGTAGTAGGCAGCTTAAGCAGGAAAGGTCCCGCAGGATTGCGCAGCCGCAACGCCCGGTCATCCTCCTCCTCATAGGGGACCGCCCGGGCATTAAAGGGTGTCGGGGCATTCACCCGATCCCATCGCGCCCCGTCATAACGGAGCCGGCCGTCTTCACTGGTGGTGCTATGACCACCGACAATGCCCCCCGCACGAATAAACAACTCTGTTGGAAATGACCAATACCCATCTTCCGGGTCATCCGGGTTCGGTATGTTGTCGAATTCCCAGTGGTGGATCAAGTCGCGATCAAGAGATGGTTCCATCACGGTGCCATCCAGTGTCACATTATTAAAA
>CAYMBG010000138.1:0-5584 GCA_964388615.1 uncultured Chitinophagales bacterium
TGATGCCAGAGGGCCGGGATTAGCTTGCCGGGCTTTTTTGATCTTCCCGGCATAGGTCGATCATATCCTGAATTTTGTCCTGGTCGTCGATGATGCGCGGCATCTTGGTTTGGGCGTGTAATTCCTGATGATTTTCACGCCACTGATGCATCGCATCCTTGGTCAGTTCCAGAACCACGGGCGGATGAATACCCATGCTCTCTCGGCGGTTGTTATAATGGCGGTTGATGTCGGCCAGATTGTGATCCAGTAACTCGGTAAATTCCGCAAGGTCACGCGGTTTATTGACCCATTGGATAAACCAGTAGTGACGCGGAGCTCCGATCTCTTTGTCGATCAGGCCCCCCATGGCGAACACCGAGAAGGTTGCCTCCATCTGCTCAGCGGTTTTTTCCAGTGCGGACTGTGCCTCATGGGATTCTACCGCCTCCCCGAACCGGTCGAAAATTTCCGATACGCGTCCCACGACCTTGATACGCGGTTGTTCCAGATCGGTGAATTCGATGACATCATTAATCATATACCGCCACAGGCCGGAGTTGCTGCTGACCACCAGCGAGTAGGGCACCCCCTTTTCTACTTCCCAGGTGGGTATCGGCTTCTGATTTTTAAGATCGTTTTTGTGCTTTTTGGGATGCGGGATCCACTCATAAAAAACGCCGTTGTCGACAACAAGTTGGAGATCGGTTTGCTTAAGATCATCACTAAAAGCAAAATAGGATTCCGAAGCCCCGTAGTTTTCGATGAAATCGATATCCAGTCCCTCGAGCAATTGATTGAAATGCGGCCGGTAGGTATTGAGAGCTTCCCCGCCGCAGATCAACAGCCTCAGGTTCGGCCAGATTTCGCGGATATACTGCTTACCGGTGACTTCCAATGCGCGCTGAAAAAAGCGCAGTGCCCAGGAGGGGATGGCTACAATTTTCCGGACATCGGATTGAACCGCTTTCTCCAGGGTCCGGTCGAATTTTTCCGTCCACTCTTCCCGGATCATGGTGTGTGGAGACCGAACCTGGAAGACCGAGAGCCAGCCCGGCGAAAGTTTCGCCAGGTAGGCACTGATCTCGCCAATTCGGATGTTGGAACGGGGGTCCAGCCGTTCGATATTTCCCGGCAGACTGACATGACTGCCCAGAAAAAAATGAAAAAAATTGGGTCTTTGCGTAAAGTAGGAGACAATCACTTTACGCATGAACCGCTGATCGCTGCGCAGGCGATCCTCGCTGAGCGGAATATGCTTGCCCTTCCCCGTTGTACCGGCGGATACGGCAAAATTGAAGATTTTACTGGGCCAGATGAGTTTGCTTTCCCCTTTTTTGAGACGCTCAATATAGGGATCCATATCATCATAGGTACTCAGCGGGACAATGTTCGAAAAGTCCTTGTAGTTGCTGATCCCGGGAAAACCAACTTTTTTGCCGTATTCGGTTTTTGCTCCTTTACGAAGCAAATAAGAGAGCACTTTTTTTTGTGCCGATTCAACGGTTTGAGGCATAGAGGTTGCTATCGCTCATCAATAGGGGTCCACGGCAAGTTTTTCTCACCCATGTAAAGTTGTCGCGGCCGGATCAGCCGGTTATTCGCCGCCTGCTCAATGAAGTGTGCCGTCCATCCCGTCACGCGACTCATAGCGAATATCGCTGTAAACAGATCCGGTTTGATGCCCATGGCATAGTAAACCAAAGCGGAAAAGAAATCGACATTGGCGTCAATGTTTTTCTCTTTTTTCATCACTTCCTGAATTTTTTCCGACCATTCATAAAGATACATGGTATCGGTCTCTTCTGCCAACTGTTTGGAGAATTTTTTCAGATGCTTGGCACGGGGGTCAATGGTTTTGTAGACACGGTGCCCGAAGCCCATGACTTTTTTCTTTTCAGCCAGACGGCCCTTGATGAAGGCTTCCACATCGGCATTCCTGTCCAGTTGCAGTAACATGTTCATCACCGCGGTATTAGCTCCGCCGTGAAGCGGGCCTTTCAACGAACCGATAGCACCTGTAACCGCCGAGTAGATATCCGATTCCGTGGAGCAGATGGCCCGGCTGACAAAAGTGGATGCGTTCATTCCGTGTTCGGCGTGTATGATCAGACAATTGTCCATTACTTTGATGGCGCTTTCCCCTGGCCGCTCACCGTTCAGCATGTAAAGGAAATTCTCGGCGGTATTTCCCTCTTTCAGCGGTGCAAGAATCTCTTTACCGTCCCTGGCTCGCTGAAATCCGGCTATGATGGCCGGCATCCTGGCAGTCATACGAACAGACATGCGCTGGTTGGCATCTTCATCGGTGGATGTGATCTCCTCTTCAAAATCAGCCAGCATGGAAACAGCTGTCCTGACAACCGACATCGGCTCGGCTTCTTTGTTGGTGCTGTTCAGGTAATCGATCACCGTTTGAGGAAGTTCGCGTTCGGCGACGAGCTTATTGTTCAAATCATCCAACTCCTTTTGAGTAGGAAGGCGATCATTCCAGAGCAAGAAGGCTACCTCTTCAAAAGTAGCATTTTCCGCCAATGTGTCAATGTTGTAACCGGCATAGGTGAGTTCACCTTCCTCTCCATTGATGGCACTTTTGGTTGAAGAAAACGCGGTAACACCTTCTAATCCCCGGTTGATATGAGGATACTTTTCCTTGTCAAAGTTATCTGGATGTTTACTGGTCATAATTGCTCCTTTTAAATTATTTAATAGGTTGTTTTCGGTGTGAGTGCTTCGATAGGCTGTCAGGGAATCATACCTGTTGCCGGAATTTTCCCGGCTTTATGATTCTTTACACGACACCTCTAAGTGAATGTTTTGACCCATAAAATGCATGCCCTCTGCAACCCTGTTTGTTTGGATGATTACGTTTTACCCTTATTTGCCTTTGATAACGCTTCCATAGCTGGTCCGCGTTCCGCTTCACATAAAATTATTGCTATTCAAAGGCTGAAACGCCCTGTAAAACCGTGATTTCTACAAATTATGTGTCTAACCGTTTACATTATAAGGAATAAAATAGAAAAATCCACAACTATCATGAGTTGATCGGGGTTTAGACCTAAATGAACAAATCAAAGAACAAATTAAAAAAAATATAAATTTAATATGAAGAAACGGGAGCGGTAAAATGGTTGTTACAAATGACTATAAACTACTGAACACCTCTGCAAGGGTGCAGGGGAATGGGGTTTTGTTAACAAGAAAGTAAGAACACAGATACCGAATACGATTATGGGTAAAACAAAAACGGACAAGGTACCTTCATCACCAGTTTACAGTCAGCATGTTGCCCCGGTTGGCAACCACTACGACGGCGTGGAACGGTCCATTGCATTTTATATTGAAATCTATGAGGAAACTTCCGCATATTATATGGCGGCCCGGCTGCAAAAAGAGCACTGGGAAGTAAATGTCATACCAACCGGTTCCCGCTGGATCTGTCTGTTGCATGCAATTGTCACCCCCGATCATGAGACCATCAATGATCTGTGCGATTATCTATCCGACCTGTCGGAGTTCTACGGAGGATCTTTTGAAAAGTGGGAGCTGGGTTCACTCTCATAACCTGTTTTAATGGCAGAAAAACGTAGACCCACACGCAGTTTTAGTGACCTCGTAGAAATTATGACCATCCTCCGCAAGGAGTGTCCGTGGGATCGCAAACAAACCCATGAATCGATCAAGGACCTGATGGTCGAGGAAATTTATGAAGCGATAGAAGCGATCGACAACCACGATCCGGACGAATTGCGAAAAGAGCTGGGGGATTTGCTTCTTCATGTGATTTTCCACACCGAAATCGCGCGGGAGTCGGGCCATTTTGAGATCGGGGATGTGATATACGGCATCCAGGAGAAGCTGATACGCCGACACCCTCACGTCTTTGCCGATACTCAAGCCTCCGATTCCGAAACGGTGGTCCGTAACTGGGAGGACCTTAAAATGAAGGAAGTGGAGCGCTCTTCGGTGCTTCAGGGAGTGCCGGACACGCTTCCCGCACTGATCAAGGCTCAGCGCATGCAGGAAAAAGCCGGCGCGGTGGGCTTTGACTGGAAAACCTGGCAACAGGCATGGCCCAAGCTGCTGGAGGAGATCGAGGAATTTCGTCAGGCCGCCGGGTCAGCTGATCCGGAGGCCAGGGCGGACGAATTCGGGGACCTGCTTTTTTCAATGGTTAATGTCGGCCGGCTCGCCGGACTCAATGTTGAAGATTGCCTGCGGCTGACCAACCGCAAGTTCAAGGGACGTTTTCAGTATATCGAAAAGGTCCTCAAGCAGCAGGGCAGGAAGCCGGAGGAAGCTTCTATCGAAGAGATGGATCAAATATGGGAGCAAGCCAAGTCTGCATCTCCTGTTTCTCGGCCGCAGGGAAAAGAATATTATTGAGTATCAGACGGTAACCCGGACTGTTGGGAAATAAATCCAGTTCGGTCGGCGGATCCCCGACACGATGAGTGTAATCTTCGGGATCATGTCCGCCGTAGAAAGTGAAGAATCCTTCCCCCAGGTTGCCGTGAATATACTTGACCTCGTCACGTCCCGGCGCCTCTGCCAATATCACCACATTGTTTTTGATGGTCTCTTTACGGAAAGCGGTAGTTTGTCCGTAGAACCCCCGGATGCTGCTGACATGATTCTGTGTGAGCATCGTCGGGACCGGGTCCCATTTGGCGGAAAAATTGAACAGGGTGAAGTAGTCCATCTCTTCATCTACTTCTGCCATCCGCTGCTGCACATCCGGAATGTCGATATTGGCATGCCGGTATTCGGCGGGATCCAGGGTGACTTCAAAATTGTGGAAAGCAAGCGTGTGGGACATGTCCAGCTTTTCATTGGCGTCGGGATCGGCAGGATCGCCGTCCAGCTCTGCCGGGACAATGTCGACATCGGTAGCCGCCAGCGAGATGTCAAAGGTATCGGTTCCGGAACACATGGAAAATAAAAATCCCCCTTCGCGGATGTAATCGCGGATGGTCCATGCGACCGCATTTTTCATGTCGGCCACTTTATTGTACCCCAGGTTTCCGGCCATCTCTTCCAGGTCCCTGACCTGGCGGATGTACCAGGGCTGATTCCGGTAAGCCGCCCAGAATTTGCCGTGCTGACCGGTAAAATCCTCATGATGCAGATGCAGCCAGTCGTACTCATCCAGCTCACCGTTAAGAACTTCCTCGTTGTAGATGGTTTCGTAAGGAACCTCGGCGTAGGTCAGCGCCAGGGTCACCGCATCGTCCCATGGCAGCGTATGGTCGGGGGTGTACACCGCAATGCTCGGAGCCTGCTCCAGCTCTACAACCGACATATTGACATTCGGTTGCTCTACCTCTTCGATGATGCCGGCCGCCCGGCTGGCGGAGATCTGCTCGGAAGTGACCCCCCGAACCCGGGTTCGCCGTACCAGGTTATCGGTCTCCGGTGCCAGGAAGCTGCCGCCACGGTAGTTCAGCAGCCATTTGCCGGTATGGCCGTCTTCCAGATGCTGGAAAATCACCCCGTAGGCTTTCAGATGGTTGCGCTGACCGTCATCCATCGGAATGAGCATCCAGGAGGATTGTGCCGCGGACAAGGTCGCCATAAGCATCAGTAGTGCGGGTATAAGCAG
>CAYMBG010000139.1:0-5571 GCA_964388615.1 uncultured Chitinophagales bacterium
CCTGACCACTGTTACGGATGGCTGTCGAAATGTTGAGTATTCGTCCACGAAAAAGCGGCCCGACGGTGAAATTGCTATTTGGTGATTCGCTTCCTCTGGTGTTAGCAAAACGGGTCCGGTATCCGGTTCACCGGTCATCACATCATCGATGTTAACATGGTAAAGATGGGAGAGATAAGGATCACGTTCGTTCTCTTTGCCGACAGCTGTAAAAAAAAGATCTCCTGACCCCTCATCGACATGGAGAAGATCCAGTACATTCCAGGAACCACCGGTAATGCGACCCAGGGGTTGTCCGTCTTCCAGGCTGTAAAGATACAAATGCCCCCAATCGTCGCGGCGGCTGAACCATATCACTTTCTCATGATCAAAAAGTACCCGCCAGTTGGGGATGCCCCGGGAAGAAAGATTGGATTCGAAAAATGTTTCCGCCGATTCTCTCATGACATGGCGTACGTCTCCGGTTTCGGTATCGGCAATGTAGAGATCAACTTGCCGGTAGTCGCGGGATGTCGTGACATAAGCCATTTTTGTACCATCCTCACTCCAGGTAATATCGGTCCACTGGCCCTCTCGCTCGAGTCCGCAACAATTGGAGGTGCGCTGATGCGAGGGTTCGGCATCGAGCCAGGTCTTGGTACGGCTTTCGACATCCAGCACGGCACGCTCGTGTATAGGGACGATGGAATCGCCAGGCAAAGCATACGGCCAGGAATCGAGAATCGGCCGGTATTGCGCCATTTCCAGCAAATGCATCTCCTCTACACCTCTTTCATCGAGGCGGTATGTGGCAATTTTCCGGGAATCAGGGGCCCAATGCAGCACGGGACGGTCAGAGCGAAACCACCCCTGTGAGTTTGTCCCGAACCCGAAGCGCCGCTCGCCGGTTGTTGTCAGTGCAAAATCTTCACCTGACTCCATATCCCGAACCCACATATTATGATCCCGGATAAATGCTGCCCATCGCTCATCAGGAGACAGCACACTGTCATCCGGCCGGTGAGCCCGGTCTGATTCTGTACATTCATATTCTCTGAGATCACACTCCCACAGCTTTTTACCGGCTTCAAACCGTATCCTTTCCATATCTTGAATGTACCTGAAGCTGCGGAAAGGCAACTCACCCGACTCATAGCCCTCCTCAAGCACTTCTTGTAGTGCCTCGGAGAGACGTTCGTGATCAAAGGCCGCTACCCGCTCGCGCGTTTCAGGATTGACCCTGATAAAACGATGGCCGTCCACGGTCCTGACCCGGTACCAGAATTGGTCACCATCAATCCATTCGGGTGATATTTGGTGATGCCATACCTTGCTCCTTACATTGTCGCCAAGCAATTCGGCGGCCCTCTCATAATCTGCTTCGGTTACCAAATGGTCACCTCTCCCGGAATCCAGCGAAACACTCCCGGATGCCGTACATGCCGATAGTACAAACAGTGCCAGTAATACTGTAAACCCGTTTTCTATGCGCATAGCAATAATTTATTATGTTTGGTTTTATTCTTTTGGAATGATTCCGTGTGTCCAGCAGCAATTCATTCTGCAACTTCCCGCTAATAAGCGGAGGTTGGCACCTGTGAGCGGTCAGCCGGCAATCGGCGCAGAGGTGACGGACACTCATACTCATAAAGCCTTTGATCCTGATCGCTTGTGGCATAGATCGCACACTCCGGTCCTATCAGGGCAATACTTTCAAGATCACGGTGCGATGCCTCAAACACAGCTAACAGCCGCCCCGTGGTATCAAGAACAAAAACAGCCTCGGCTTCATCGCTGATCATCCACAGAAGCTGTTCCTGTTCATCATAAAATAAACCGGACAGTGACAATCCGGGAGCATCTTCAGGAGCTCCGAAATTAATCGGCTGACGCTGAATCTGTCTGGTGGTTCCGTCACTTAAAAGTTCAAGCTCCAGCAGAACTCTCGGATTACGCTTGTTGACAACAAAAATATGTCCGTTTGAAGGATTGATGGCGATACCTTCAAGTCCATTATTCAAATCTCCAACTTCAATATCCACCTCATAGCGGTTAAGCTCCTGTCCGGTTGTTTGGTAAACAACCACTTCCCGGCGACGCTCCTCAGCAACAAACAGAGATAATGTTTCGGGATCCTGAGTGATTCCTTCCATATCGTGACCGTCGACTGCAAGTTCCTCCAGAACGTGGCCGTCACGGGTGATACGGTATATACTGCCGCCACGAATGTCGCTTACCGTCCAAAAACCATTACCACTGTAATCCGGACTTAAACCAGACGGATCCTGGATATCCAGTTCGTGATAATCACGTAATGTTAATTGTTCGATACGGTTTCTGTTTCCAGGTGTGGGTTGGTTCATCGGAACCACAAACTGTTTAGGAGTGCCGAAATCTGAAAAATGAGTACGGCCTATTGAAATGTGCGGATCTACATCCAGTTTTCCATATGAAATGGTATCCATAACAGGCAACCCGGCATATTCGGGACCGTACAGACCGACCTTGCCTCCCTGTTCTGAGAGATTGAATCCAAGATGAATCGCTTCACCATCATCTATATGGTTGCCATCGGCCCATATCAGTAAATAGGCGTCCGGTGGAATCACCGTGCCTGCCGGGATGGTATCCACGAGAGCAGCATCGGCTCCGGGATACTCCCCGGCTATAATCCAGTTGCTGATGTCAACCTCCTCAAATTCCGGATTATAGAGCTCAATCCAACCGCTATATGCACCAAAATCGGGATCAGCCAAAACCCCATCCTGTTTCACCATGAATTCGTTGACAATGACCGGGTGAGGATCAAAATCTTCGGCGTTTTCAGACGCATCGCCCTTTAACGTGCCGTTATGGGTTACATCCCGGGAAGTCGATGCCCCCTGCTTATCGAAAAGCGAATCAGAACAGGCGCCCGCGAACAAAAAAAACGAGATTATTACTAACAAAAAACGATACAATGAACTCAGGATATGGTAATTGAAACCGACACGGTTACAGGTATTGGCTTTTTGTAATGCAATTCTATAGCGCCAACATGGATGGGATACATTCTTCAAAATTGTGAATCATTCGGGTAAAAATCAACTTTAATTAACATGATAAATGAAAAAACAATGTAACGCTTAACCTCTAACGGACTACGGTGGAAACCCCTCCGCGCCGCGGATCCCCGGCACCCTGAAATCCATCGGGGCCGAAAGCAACCGAGTGTGCCCCTCCAAAGAAAAGATTCGATCCACTCCAGATCTTGTGAGCCGGATAAGCATCCAGAACAGGCCTCAATGATTCTCCATCAAACCCATGTTCGATGGATAGAAAATCTTTTTCACAATGAATGCGGGGTCGACACACCGCATCATAAAGTGACATATTGTAATCTGTCATGTTCAGCAATACTTGCAATATCGCAGTTCTGAGCCGGTTTGATCCACCGGAGCCAAGAGCAATGACCGTTCCATCAGACCTGTTCAAAATGGCGGGTGCCATCATCGAACTAATGCGTTTGTTTTCATCCCATCCTCCGAATCCACCTGGATGCAGATCCTCTTCGCCAAGCATGTTGTTCATCATAATACCGGTGCCCGGAATCAGCCGGCCGCAGCCCTCTCCGTTGCTGGTGGTCAGACTGGCGGTATTTCCCATGTTGTCCATGACACTTATATGGGTTGTTCCGCGATAAAACCTGGGATTGTTTTTTATCTGACGTTGAAAGGCTTTCATATACTCCGGATCCAGCATCCTTTCACCGGGTGCAGCCATATTGTGATTAAGCCAAAAGTCCAGACGCGCCGCATCAGTTTGCTGTTGCACTCCGGCGAGGCTTAAAAGGTGTTCCGCAGAGCCGAAAGGCCGTTTGTGCGGTTTGATCTCTTTCATCAACTCAAGCGCAAAAGCGATTAATGTCCCTCCTGAACTGGGAGCGGGATTAATCGCCAATCCGGAGCCACGGTAACTGATGTGCAGAGGCTTTCTGCGCAATACCTCATAAGCTTCAAAATCATCCCGCGTGACATGTCCCCCGTTTTCGCGACTTGCATAATCGACTAAGCGGGCAACCTCACCGCGATAAAAGAGATCTTCTCCCTCTCTGGCAAGATTTTCAAGGAAATCGGCAAAATCAGGAAGCTTCAGTATATCACCCTCGGCCATAAGCTCCTTTTCGCCATATTGGGAGGCATATCGCTTCATTGCAGCCTTTGAGGAACGAAAAACCGGACCAACAACATCAATGATGTAGGCCTGAAACGAGTTCATTGCAATACCAAAACGAGCATTTCGAACGGCCGGTTCAATAAGCCGCTTCATCGGCATGGTACACAAATCCCGATGGATAGCATACAATCCTTTTACCGTTCCAGGTGTTGCAAATGCACCCATTCCAATATGAAACTCCTGTTTGGTTTCTCCAAAATCAGCATGAATCGGGTAAAACTCCAACTCATCCGGTGGTCGTCGCGAAAGCGGGGTCTGTGCAAAAAAATCGTAAAGCTGCTGTTCACCTGCGCTGGTTTGGGCTAACAGAAAACCGCCGCCGGCAAGAGAGGATAAAACCGGTTCGGCAATACATGCGGTCAGATGCGCAGCCACCACGGCATCAAATGCATTCCCTCCATCCCGGAGCATCTCTTCGGCCGCACCGACCGTTTGGGGATGTCCCGCTGCTATCACACCGGTTGGTTTAGAGCTCATTGTTGATCTGAATTAACAATTAGACGTTTTTATTACTTTCGACATAAAATAAGTAAAAGGGCAACTTGAATCGTATTTCGCAGAAAATCCTCAAAGCCGCTGCAGTGACCGCCCGGTTCAGGGTCTTGTTGCCGACTTACCGGGTTCTTCCATTTTTGTCTTTTCAAACTTTATACCTAAAATAGGGTTAACCCCTGAAAAGACAACCAGCCCGTAATGAGTTATAAAAAAAGATTGTCGAAATTTATTCCGCATCAAGCAAAACGATTACTATTATCAAGCTACGATTGGCTTCTTCATCAATTGATGAAGGTCTGCGCGTCCAACCGTTTTTTTGCAGGCGTATATTATTGCTTTTTAAGCCGTCGCTTTGATCGGGAGCATTTGGCGGTACTTTCTGGCCGCATCGCTTACAAAAAATCATTGGGTAATATTGGAAATAGCTCCCCGATGTTGCGGAGAAACATTCACAGGCTTGAAAAAGGTCTCATCATGAAGCCTCTCCGTCCCATTTTCGCGGAGGATTATATCATAGAGACCGTCAGGTTTTACAAACAAGCCTGTAAAAAAGAGGATTATTCAGCCGAAGAGTTAAAATGGGCCGGTGATGTCCTTGAAGAATATTTCAGTGTTGTAAAATCCTCAACAATTATTGACGAAGCACGCAGGGAGTACAAAAAACAAGAGAACCAAGGTATAAACGTTCTTAATTCGAGAAACGCGAAAGGCTTCAGGCCCTATCCGCTGGCCAACTCTATAAATTCTAACATTTCCTTTGATGATCTGTTAACGCTGTTTATGCGTCGGCGATCTGTCCGTTGGTACAAAGATTCACCAGTGTCACGTGAGCTGATAAAAAAATGTATCAATGCAGCCTCATTGGCACCTTCAGCTTGCAAC
>CAYMBG010000140.1:0-5289 GCA_964388615.1 uncultured Chitinophagales bacterium
TCTTATCCAGACACCCGAAAACTACGATATCAACTATGCATTGATAGGTCGCCACTCGGGCGATGTAACGGCCTGGCTTGAAGTAATATGTTATTCACAATCACCTCAAAATGAGTTTCTGATTAACCTTGATACCTGGATGACCGGCATACGACTGACAAATGAGACCGACAAACCGTTTTTACTTGGTGTTCGCTGGGATGAAATGGATTATCTGCTTCAAATCCAAAGTGGTTACATTCCAATGGTATTACTGGATCTTCCCATCACTGAAGACAAAGCCTGCGTCAAGATTCCTCAAAGCTTTTTCCAAAATATACCTGCCTGAATCAAAAACAGGTGAAACCTTGTGTCAGCTTTACAGACTCGTGACTTGTTTTCAAAACAATATCTACCAGGATATTGATATTATTTCTTTGGCGAATTGAATAATGCCCCTGCACTGTTGCTCCATGTATTTAAATATGATAGAAAGGGTTGCAAACCATAGTATTATATATCAAATTGTATAGTTAGCTTTTTGTTTCGCATCGGCAATCTCATAATTTTTTGAGGACAACCAAACATGTCTTTAAAGCGCCGTATTCTTATTATTGACGACAATGAATCCATTCATAAAGACATTGAAGCGGTATTGTTACATTCCGCCAAAGATGTTCAAGCCGAATTGGATGCATTGGAAAAAAAACTTTTTGACACCGAAGATCTAACTACAGTTCCCCATGAACTGCAGTATGAAATTGAACATGCCTTTCAGGGGGATGAGGCCATTGAGAAAATTGCAAAAGCACAAAAAGAAGAAAACCCGTTTGCTTTGGCTTTTATGGATGTACGAATGCCTCCGGGTATGGATGGAATCGAAGCTACGCAAAAACTTTGGAAGATCGCTCCTTTTACAGAGATTGTGATCTGCACCGCTTACTCCGACTATTCATGGGATCAGATCATCCACAAACTGGGGACTTCCGACAAGCTGCTTTTCATGAAAAAGCCGTTTGATCCCACTGCGCTCAAGCAAACAGCTTTGACCCTCACAACAAAATGGCAACTCCAACAAGAATCTCTTCGCTACACTGAGGAACTCGAACAAAAAGTTGCCGAACGAACAGCCGAGCTTAACGATCTCGTTGAGCGTTACAAGGTTGTAAAGGAAAAAGCGGAGCAAGCCGCACACTCCAAAAGTGAATTCCTGGCAAATATGACACATGAAATTCGTACTCCCATGAATGGAATCATGGGGATGAACGAATTACTATTGGAAACGGAGCTTAATGAAGAGCAACATCAATATGCCCAAATGCTGAAGCGTAGTGCTCAGTTTCTGGTTCGGATCATCAATGACATTCTGGATTTCTCAAAAATCGAAGCCGGCAAACTGGAGATCAAATCCAAACCTGTCGATATACGGGAAGTGGTCAAGGAATCGGTGGATATCATATCAAGTATTCAACAGAACAAACCGGTGGAAGTCCGTACAAACATCGACGACAACATCCCCTCCAACCTTTACGGTGACCCGGACCGCCTCCGTCAGATTATTCTCAATTATGGAAGCAACGCCATCAAATTTACCAAAAAGGGTTATGTCGACATTGAAGCCAGGCTTTTGGATAACGAAAACGACCGATGTCTGATTAAACTTGCCGTACATGACACCGGACCGGGTATCTCGGAAGAGGAAAAAAGCCGCCTTTATAAAAAATTCTCTCAACTTGAAAACACCGGTACCGATCCCCAGGGTGGTACGGGTCTGGGCCTGTCCATTTCAAAACTCCTTACGGATTTAATGAACGGCAAAGTTGGATTTGAAAGCACTCCCGGCAAAGGCTCTACATTTTGGTCCGCAATTCCACTTGAGACCGGGAAAGAATCTTCCATACCGGAAAAGACTGGTTGAAATTTATGCAAATCGTTCATGTCAAAACTTTATTTTACATGAACGGGCAGGGATAACAATGAGACGAAAAAAATTACACTACCTGGTATTGAATACAGCCATACTTTGTACTATCGGATGGCTGCCACAAGCTTCCCCCGGTCAGGATCATCACATAGACTCATCCCCCCGGTTCCAAACAATCACCCATGAACAGGGACTCTCTCATAATTCCGTCAATACCATCTTCCAGGATCACCAGGGTTACATGTGGTTCGGCACCAATAACGGCCTTGACCGATACAACGGATATCACATTAGCGCCTATCAATACCATCCGGATGACACAAGCAGCATCAGTTACAATGAGATATCGGATATCATCGAAGACCAGAACAATACCCTTTGGATCGGGACTCAAGGCAGGGGATTGAATCGTTACAACCGTGATCTTGACAACTTCACAAGATTCACCGCAGTTGATGATACAGCGCCGGAAACCGGGCTTTCTGAAAATACAGCGTCATGTCTCGCCGAAGATGAACAGGGATTTATCTGGATCGGCACCGAATACGGTTTAAACCGACTTGATACAAAGACAGAAACGTTTACTCATTATCATGCCGACCCGGATGACCCGAATTCATTGAGCGATGACGTCATCACCAGCCTCCTGTTTGACAGTAATAATAACTTATGGATTGGAACCCATAACGGACTTAATGTCAAAAGAGAGGGCCGCGAACATTTTGAAGTTTATAGAAATGATCCCGATGACCCCCGGAGTATTGGCGACGATTTGATTTGGGATATCATTGAGGATCGCAACGGAAACATATGGATCGGCACCCGAAATGGCGGATTAAATAAATTCGACCCCCAAACGGAAACCTTCACCCGGCACATGCACGATGCGTCGGATCCATACTCCATTTCCGACAATGCGGTTTACACCCTACTGGAAGACAGCCGTGGTGTTTTGTGGGCAGGTACAGAAAGTCACGGCCTTAACACTTTTGACAGGAAAAACAACCGGTTCTACAGGCACAAAAGTGACGTTGATAACCCCTACAGCATCAGTTTTGATGGTGTTCATACACTGTTTGAAAGTGATAACAACCTTCTTTGGGTCGGGCTGTTCAGCGGTGGAGGCGGGGTGAATTTCACCGATTTAAAACCTACCCGTTTCGAATTTTACGAATATGAACCTTTCAATCAGAACACCCTAAGCAACAATAATGTGGTCTGCTTCGGGCAGGATAAGGACCAATACATCTGGGTGGGAACAGACGGCGGCGGATTAAATCGATTCGACCCGGTCACTCGAGAGTTCACCACCTACCTACACGATCCCGAGGACCCGAACACCCCTCCCAGCAATGTTATTCTGGATGTCGAAACCGGACCGGAGGGGTATCTGTGGATTGCAACCTACAGAGGCGGCGTAAGCAGGATTGATATAGACAACCAGTCTTATACCCATTTTCAGCATGATCCCGAAGATCCCAAAAGCATGAATACCAACAATGCTTTCCGACTTAACTTTGTAGATAACGAACTTTGGATCGGAACTCATGGCGGCGGGATCAATGTCCTGAATCTTCAAACCGAGGAGATCCGGCATTACCGTTATTCCGACGAAACCAATGGCCTGGAAAACGACTATATCCAGACCATCTACACTGACAGTGAAGGCATATTGTGGTTTGGCACCCACGGTGGCGGACTGGTGCGATATAACGAAGATGAAGATTCCTTCTCTCATTTTTCCGAATATAATGAGATGTTAAGCAGCATTGTGGCAACGTCTATTGATGAAGACAAGGAGGGTCGCTTCTGGGTTGGTACCAACCGCGGACTAAACCTGTTCGACAGAGAAAGTGAATCGTATGAGGTATATACCATAGAGGATGGTCTAATCAGCGACTACATCAATGGATTGCTTTTGGATGACGATGACAACCTGTGGATAAGCACCAATATCGGCATCAGCAAGTTTTATCCCGATACCGGTGAATTTGAAAACTACCACTCCGATGCCGGACTTCGGGGCAATGAATTTAACATGCGCTCCTACTACAAAGATAGCAACGGCTATTTGTATTTCGGAGGCGTAAGCGGGTTCAGCAGATTTCACCCCGATAATGTTGCTCCGAACCCCGATGTTGCACCGGTTGTATTCACCAACTTCATGATCTACAATCAACCGGTTGCGATCAGTGAAGACACTCCCCTTCAAAAACATATCAGTCAAACGGATCATATCACAGTCTCCCACGATCAGTCTGTCCTTACTTTCGAATTCGTCACACTCAACTTTGAAATCCACAAAAAAGACCAGTTTGCTTACAGACTTGACGGATTTGACTCGGACTGGAATCATATTGGTGAACAACGCTCTGCAACATACACCAATCTGAGCCCGGGAGAATACCTGCTGCGGGTCATCGCAACCAACAGTGATGGCGTTAAAGGAACCGAGGAGGCAACGGTCGGGCTCACTGTAACACCTCCGTTCTGGCGCACCATCTGGTTTTATGTTATTTCAGGGATCGCAATCACCGGATTGGTTTTTGGAGCTTATCGTCGAAGAGTATATTCCATATCAGAACAAAACCGGTTGCTGGAGGAAGAGGTTAAAGCAAGAACCACCGAACTGTACCAAAGTAATGCCAAGCTCAAAGATACGCTGCAGGAACTTCAGTCAACCAGGGATGAACTGGTAGAAAAAGCACACAAGGCCGGCATGGCAGATATCGCAACCAATGTCCTCCATGATGTCGGAAATATTCTTAACAGTGTAAATGTCTCCGCGTCGATTATAAGCGATACCGTCAGACATTCGAACCTGAAGAAACTGCACAAGGCTAATAATATGCTTCGTGACCATCTGGATTCTCTGGAAGATTTCATCAGGCATGATCCCAAAGGAAAAGCATTGATGGAATATTATGTAAAACTGGATCACCCTCTGATGCAGGAATACAATAATCTGGCAAAACAAAACCAGCGTTTGACAGAAAAAGTAAATCTCATTGTTGAGGTGATCAAAGAGCAGCAGAGCCATTCTATGGCCGGACGCATTGAAGAAGAGCATCCCATAGAAAAGGTCGTCGAGGATACGCTTAAAATCACCCAGCACAACATACAAGAAAACGGGATACAGGTTATCAGGCAATACGGCCAGACCAGGCCGATTACCATTCAAAAAAACAAAATGACCCACATTCTTGTGAACATCATCAAGAACGCGGTCGAGTCCATCGTCATGCAAAATTCCGAACTAAAACAGATCACCATAAATAGCTGGGAAGACCACCAAAGCACCTATCTCACCATTACCGATACCGGCGTTGGGTTTGATGAAAAAACAAAAGCCAAACTGTTCACACATGGATTCACAAATAAATCTG
>CAYMBG010000141.1:0-5277 GCA_964388615.1 uncultured Chitinophagales bacterium
CGCGCCAACCAGGTAGCTGCCTGGAGCCTGCTCTCCAAAGTCTATCTGCATCTCGCATCCGCCGGAGCAACCGGAGTGGATGGTTATGGATTTGTTTCTGATCCCGGTCAATATTATGATCTGGCCGCAACATATGCCGGGAATGTGGTATATGACCAGGACATTTATCACCTGGAACAGGATCTCAGAGAAATCTACAGCGTCTATAACACCGGCGGACCTGAACGGATTTTTTATATCTCTACTCACCGTACCGGCGAACATGAGGGCAATTACAACAAATTACCCCTGCTGGTTCACCCCTATATTGACGGCGCTGAAATCACGCTCACCGACGGCGTTTCCTTCCCGTCCGGATGGGATCACGCCCGCATTGAACTTCCTTTCTACTACTCATTTGACGCCGATGATCGCCGTCGCACCGAACTGATCGTAGATACGGTTATTGTGGATGACGAGGTGATGACCTTTTCCGGAGGTGACCTCATCGCGCCTTTCACACGCAAGTTTGTTGACCCGGAACAACAGGGCGAACAAACCAGTACCGATATCCCCGTGCTCCGCTACTCCGACATTCTGTTGACTTATGCCGAGGCTGTCGGACCAACCAGCGACGGGTATCAGGCCGTAAACCAGATCCGGGAACGTGCCGGCCTTCCCGAGTTAACCCCCGGTCTGTCGGAAACGGAATTCCGGGATGCCGTCCTCCGGGAAAGAAGTTGGGAACTGGCTTTCGAAGGCCAACGCCTGTTTGACCTGAGACGGACCAACAAAATGGAAGAAGTGCTGGAAGGAGAATATGGCAAGACCATCCATAATAACGCATACTATTTCGAAATCCCGCAGATTGAACAAGATGTCAACGAGCTTATCAACTAACCCTTATAACCTTGGGAACGGACATGAATACCAGTTTTAAAAATAAAATCACGGCTGCCGTACTACTGTTAGCCTTCATCGCAGCAGGATATGCCTGCTCGGAAAACCCGGTGGATGATGTTACCAGTCATGAACGCGCCATTATCGATTTCAGAGTGGATAACCAGGTGGGTGTTCCTGAAATCACCCGCACTGTGAATGAAGCCGAACTGACGGTCTACGTTCAGCCCGGCACCGACCTGAGTAACCTCGCCCCGGAAATCATGGTTTCCTATGGTGCCGATATTACTCCGGAATCCGGCGAACCCGTCGACTTTGAAGCCAACGACGGTCAATATACCTATTCGGTGACTTCCGAATCCGGCCGAACACGGGAGTGGCTGGTTCGGGTGGAATTCTTTGAATCCAATTTGTCAGGTACCTGGGAAGTGACCGGGGTCTACTTCAACTACCGGTTCGGCCACGATGAAGACTGGGCCTGGGGTGAAGAAGCACGTCCCCTGGAATGGGATATCGAGTCAGCTGAAAACGCGATTGGCAACCGGTTTCATTTTAATGTCGAGGGAACCGACGAACAGGGACGGAATTACGGACAATTCATCCAGGAACCTGGTCCCGAAGGCGATGACTATATCCAATTCGGGGAATGGGCCTATAAATTTGACCTGCTCCCGCGTGGCGAAGGCACTTATCACCGCGACTTCAGTAACGACAGTATCATATTCGAGGAAGGAACCGAGGATGAGTCACGCACCGCTACCATGGAGTTTTCAGGTGATGAACAATCGCTTATAATCCCATTTGAAGTGGAACAGGATATCGACTGGGATGTGCTTGATAACCTCGGAGCAGCTGACCGCTTTTGGTATGAACTCGAAAAAGTAGAGTGAGGTATTTATGTTTTACCGATGGATGATCATCATAGTACTTTCTTGGGGACTTCCGGCCTGCGGCATGACCGAACAGACTGCAGAACCGGGAGAGGGAACATCTCCGGCTATCGAAGCCGGAGATCCGGTCCCTGAAACCGTTGGCCGTTATCATATGCTGGAAACAGCATTTTATGTCAACGCCCAATTTGACGACCCCTACGATCCCGAAGATATCAAATTGGATGCCCGTATCGACGGTCCGGACGGATCACTGTCGGTCCCCCTGTTTTACGAGCATTCTGATAGCGAGCGATCGGTATGGAAACTTCGGTTTACACCCAGAAATACCGGAACCTATCACGGCACCATCCGGCTCCAAAACAGAGACGGTAACGCTGAAACCGAACCATTTACCTTTCGTGCGACCTCTTCGCAGGCAAATGGATTTCTGACGCTGCCGGATAATGGATCCCATTTTTATCTGGAATTCGACTCTGGCGAAAAATTCCGAGGTGTCGGTGAGAATTTCGGATGGGAGGACCAGCCGGGCGACGGAGAACCGGTTCTGATGTTTCCGGATTATCTGGAAACCCTTGGAAATCAGGGAATCAATATCATCCGCACCTGGATGAACCCCTGGACATTGCCACTTATTTGGACTCAGCCTGATAATCCGGAACTCTATGAAGAGGAAACCGAGTATCGCTACAACCGGTCAGCTATCGAACGAACTGACCTTATGTTCCGCGTAGCCATGGCTAATGGCATCTATGTGATCCTGGTCCTGGATTATCACGGGGCATTACTCACCGAACCTGACTATTGGGGAGGAAATAACTACTGGCCCCAACATCCGGATAATGTCGTCAATGGCGGTAGCGCCGAAGAACCAGCTGACTTTTTTACCGAACCGCCGGCAAGGAAGAACTATAAGGAGCGGCTTCGTTTTATCATCGCCCGGTGGGGTGCGTTTACCAATTTGGCAACCATAGAACTCTGGAACGAGATCGATAACGCCATGGAAGATCAGGACATTCCGGCCGAACCGGTTGTCGCCTGGCACGATGAAATGACCCGGTACCTGAAAGACGAAAATCCCTATCCCCACCTGGTTTCCACCAGTGTCAGTCACCGGTATGTACCCGGCCTGTTCGATGTCGAGGGGATCGACTATACGCATATCCATATGTACGGAAATACCGACGCCATGCCGCAGGTGATGGATTCGGTCCGGTCACAGCACCAGAAACCGGTCGTGGTGGGTGAAATCGGATATGACTGGAGACGACCACAGGAGGATCAGGTGGAACTATTTAATGATGATCTTCACAAAAGCTACTGGAATGCACTTCTGGAACCAACGCCCATTCTTCCCATGCCCTGGTGGTGGGAGTTTTTCTACGTGGAAACCGACAACGAAGTTAAAAGCAACTTCGCCGCCTTCAATGAAACGATGATGAAACGGGATTGGAACGACCTGGATGTCGTACCGCAACCGCAAAGCGAAGGCGTGCAAATACGCGCGGCAAAAGACCGGAGTATTCATTTCGGTTTACTAACCCGCAATGATCAATGGAGTGAACAAACCGTGGTTGTTCATACCGGTTTTATCGATGGCACTCAGGTTCAGATCAAAAGATACGACACCCATGCAGGACAATTTCTTGATGATGTGTCATTGCCCTTAGGGGAGGGTGGACAACTCTCCATACCCCGCCACTGGTTTGAAAGCACCGGACAGCTGGCCCTCATTATCGAACAGATTGATGGGTAAGCCTGGCTGCCGCAACACAGAATCTTTATTTCACTAAAGAACGCTCTTTCCAAGAGAAAGACGTAAATCCAACACTAAACAAGACCCCCCATGAAAACATTACATACCATGTTCAAAAGGACGACCCTGGGCACAATGATACTGGCATTTGTCATGATGTCCGCCAGTTTGTCGGCGCAGGATCCGCTGGAATTGCCGGTGACTTTCGACGATCCGGATGTTACTTACTTGCCTATGAATGACTTCGGTGGCACCGAAACGGTTCTGGCAGAAGACCCGGATGACCCGGATAATACCGTAGCCATGACGACACGTCCCGCTGATGCGGTTTCGTGGGCCGGTACCGCTTTTGAGCTTGCTGAGCCCATCCCTTTTGCAGAAGGTGAGACCTCCATGAGCTTGAAAGTATATGCCCCGGAGGCTGATATCTCGGTTAATTTCAAGATCGAGCAGTCGGATGGAGATGCCGAGCACGAAATCAACAAAACCCTCGAAGAGGCTAATACGTGGGTGACCATGGAGTACGACTTTGCCGGAGCGCTGGATGGTGATTTCGACACGCAATACGATGTAATAGCCGTATTCTTCAATTTCGGTGTCGAAGGATCCGATGCCGGTGAACAAGTTTATTACTGGGATAATGTCGCATTTGTTGCCGAAGGTAACGGTGATGATGTGCCCCAGACTCCTGATTTGCCGCTGACTTTCGACGATCCGAATGTGGAGTATCTGCCTATGAACGATTTTGGCGGCGTAACTACCGAGCTTGGTGAGGATCCAGACAATCCGGACAACACCGTGGCTATATCCACCCGCCAGGCTAGTGCTCAGGGCTGGGGTGGATCCGCGATTACACTGGCGAACCCCATACCTTTTTCAGATGATGCACATGCCTTGTCGATGAGAGTACGTGCACCTGAAGCCGGTATCAGTATGAACCTGAAGCTGGAACAGTCAGATGGAGGTGAAGATGTAGAGGTCCAGGCCACTACCACCGAGGCCGACACCTGGGAAACCCTGGTTTTTGACTACCAGGATCATTTCGAAGGGGACTACTCGACCGAGTATGATGTGATTGCATTCATGCCGAACTACTTTCCGGAAGACGACCCCGGTGACCAGGTTTTCTACTGGGATGACGTGGAAATGTTTATCAGTACAAATGTTGCCGATTCCGGATCGGAAATACCCCGGCAAACAGAACTGAAACAAAACTACCCGAACCCCTTCAACCCGACAACCACTATTGACTTCAGCCTGGCGGAACAAAGTGAAATCCGGTTGAATGTGTATAACATGCTTGGTCAGCAGGTGGCTACCCTCGCCCGCGGAACGCACCAGGCCGGTACCCACACGGTGCATTTCGACGCATCGCAACTGTCCAGCGGGATGTATCTCTATCGCCTCTATTCCGGCGAACAGGTACTTACCAACAAAATGCTGTTGATCAAATAGACGTGAAGTAATGGATCAACCCGCTTTATACTGATTCAAAATCTATGCGGTTATATAGATGCAACCATTATCTGACCGTTTGACGATCGTAGCATGAATCCGTAGCATGAATGACACGGGGAAAAGAGCGACTCTTTTACCCGTGTTTTTTTTAAGGAACAACCTTCTGATGACGCGATACCTGCTTGCATAACTGTCGGAACCATGGTCTTGCATTAAAGTAATCAAATTGATTTATTAGGAATAAGGTTTTAGATTGCTTTTGTGAGATGACCTGCATTGGTTTCAATCTTCTTT
>CAYMBG010000142.1:0-5208 GCA_964388615.1 uncultured Chitinophagales bacterium
AATCGAATAGCCGTATCGTCTTCGACGCGCTTCATCCGTTACACCATTTATCGCAACCGTCAGGCGGCTCCTTAAACTTTTTTTTAAAAGCACCTTTTCTCGTGGCAATCAGAGCCGTGTTACCGTTTTTTTAAGGGGAAGCATCTTTTGATAAAAACCCGCCTTATGCTTATTTTTTCGTTTATAAGTTCGAATCCGCTTTACGATTTGTACGCTGTCTTTTTAACCCGTTTCCAACTGACAACAAGGGTAATGTAGCCCTTCAATAAATGGTTGATGATATCATATGCAGCTTGTATGATATGAGTGGCCTGCTGTTTAACATTGCTTATGAAAAAGCTGAATATAAGAGAGGAGATGGAAAAGATGGTTTCATCCACAGATCTTTATGTGGACCATGCTCTTGGCGAAATGGAACAGGAAGCTTCGCCGGTTTATCAGCTTCTTAAGCAGATGGAACATTTTTCCATAAGACACCGGAAACTGAAACAGGAGTCCGAGGCCCGAAAACGGGTTCTTGGATTAACAGCCCACGATCTGATGTCCCCGATCAATGCTATCAACGGGTATCTTGACCTGATGAAGTTTTCTCTTAATACGGAAACTGATTCTGAGCAGATTTCGAAATACCGCAAGAAAATTAAGAACGGTGTCGAGGATATCTCCAATATCGTCCAGCAAATCCGGGAGATGGGAAAACAAGAGGAATATGAGGATTATATTCCGTTGGATGTGGATTTGAACTGGGTGGCTCGTGATGTATGCGATGTCATGGAGGGAGCCGCCTTGGGCAAGGATCACACCCTGGAGTGCCAGCCCTGCTCGAAACCGGTTTTTGTAAATGCGGACCTTTCCCGCCTAAAACGCATCTTGTTTAATCTGATCACCAATTCCATTAAGTACACACAGAGAGGGGGATTGATTGAAGTGCGCGTATCGTGTCCCGATGGAGAAGGCCGGGTCTGTGTCAGTGACAATGGAGTGGGAATCCCAAAAGAGTCCTTCAGGGATATTTTCCGGCCGGAAAAAAAACTGCATTTGACTGGCACGGAACAGGAAAGCTCATCCGGACTTGGACTCTATATCAGCGCTCATTTTGCCGAGCAGATGAACGGATGTATTACCCTTGAGAGCAAAGTGGAGGAGGGTTCTATGTTTTCGCTTCACCTGCCGCTAAGCGACCAGTTGGTTATCGACTTTTGATCAAAACACCCTGTTCGACGGTCAATAGTGGCGCATGGGGCGATTTGCTGAAAAAATCCAGGGCATGCCGGTAGAGTTGTTCGCGAATGAGGTCTATTTTTTCGTCGGGGATCAAATCACATCGGTATAGATTCTGATCCGAAAGTTGCTTTTCGGCTCGTATCGCCGCCCGCATATACACCAACGTTTGATGATCCGGGGTAAGAAAAAAATCGACCAACTCCTGAAATTCAGGGTTCATGAGCAAACGAAACATGTCCGAAGTACCTGGCGGGAGCTGCTTTCTTTCATCGCTTTCTGCAAATTCTCCTTTTTCTTCCTCCTTATCATCCGTTTTGGATCCGTCATCGGCTAAACGAAAAGCGGCAGGTATACCCCGTTGTTGGTAGGGGTTCAGCCCGGATATCGCAGGAACACCCTCGGCCGGTTGTGCCATGGTTTGTGCACCTGGATATGCAAAGCTGGATATCATAAATTATATAATTAGTATGATCCTGCGATCGTTCCCGCGTATAATATTAAATTATCTTAATATTATCGGCAATTTATTCTGTTCCATAAGCCAGAGGCTTTGGATGGCAACCTGTTGCTGCCTGTGTCATTGCCTTAGCCGGGAGTTTTGTTACTGTCTCGGCACCCCAATCATCTAAAGATAAGAAATCTCATCACCGCTTTTCATCCAGTTTTTATCAGGTGACCATTCCAGAATGTGTCCATTGCGTTTTTTCACCCATTGATACTCGAAATAGGTATTGGCAGGCAATTGCATCTGAATTTCCCAGGTGGGGTAGCCAGAGGGATCCAGAGGGCCGATGGCTTTATCGGGATCCCAGGAGCCGAGCTCGGGGATGTTTCCAACCAGATATACCTGCTCTCCCATCTCGGTCTTTACATAGACATCAATGATCGTATTTTCCGCCTCAAGTGCCGGCTTCTCATCGGTGGGACTCAGCCAGCAGTAACCATAGGGCTCCATGACCACCTCGTCAAAACTGAAATGAAGAACCCGGTCGGTTTTCAAGTCACGGAATATGCGATGACGCCATGACTCAGGTAGTATTTCGGTGGATATGTGTACCGGCTTTCGGGAAAAATTGGATAAAAACAGCACGGCCTGTCCTTCTAAATGCCTTTCAAAGCAGAAAATAGAATCGAGATCAATAATAATCAGATTGTCGGATGAGGATCCGTGAATTACCCTGGTGCGTTTTCGTGCCTCGATGAGCTTCTGGAATTCCGTAAAAATAAGATGTTGTATGGTGCCGGGTATATTGCGCAGTTCCACTTTATCCCAGTCCATGGGAGGGCGATGGACCCAACGGTTGTCACGCATTTTCAGGGGATTGGAAAGATAGCCGTAACTGTTCGTCTGGCCTATTTCATCTCCCATATAGATCAATGGAATACCTTTCCAGGAAAAAATTATGTTGTTGATCAGCATAATCCTCTTGATAGCTTCATCGATCCCCTGATCTTCCGCTTCAACCATGGCTTTTTGCAGGCCCGATAACGCGGCCATGGTCCCGGAGACCCGCGCTTCCCCGGAATGAAAATCCCGCTGAAACGCGTATCCCTCTGCATAGCTTCCTTCTATTTTGCCGGTGTAGAAGTCGGTGCAGTACATGCGGGTATGGTGGCCGTTCTGATGTACGGCAGCAGCGAATTCATCGGAGATACCCCATCCGATATCATCATGACAGCGCACATAGTTGACCCAGGAGGTGTCTTTGGGAGCTCTGGGTAACCTTTTGAGGGCGGTTCGCAGTAAGTGCGTATTTTCCGATGCCAGGGCATGCCACACATGGGACATCAGCGTTGCGTTGTATGCCAAATCACACTCTTTTCCTTCAAAACCATTGATCCCCAGATATTTGACGATCTCTTCCGGACCTACAATCGCTTCTGCCTTGAACAGCACGCCGGGGGATATGATGCGAAGTAAAGCCCGGTAGGCCTGAAGCAAGTGATGAGCTTCATCCTGGTTTTGACAATGGGTACCCAGCTTTTTCCATAAATAAGGAACCGCATCCAGGCGAAGGCAGTCGGCGCCGGTGTTGATTAAATGCACCATTTCATCAAACATGGCATGGAACACATCCGGATTGGCGTAATTCAAATCCCACTGAAATTCGTAAAAAGTGGTCCAAACCCACTTGTTGATCTGTGGGTAATAGCTGAAGTTTCCAGGCGCAAAGTCAGGGAATACCTCAATCAAATGTTTTTCGTACATGTCCGGGATAGCGCGGTCATCAAACATGTGGTAAAACTTCTGATAACGGGGGTGGCCGCTCATGGCAGCCTGAGCCCAACCGTGTTCCTTGGCCGTATGATTCATCACAAAATCGAGAACCAGGTTGATTCCTTCATTGTGAAGCATACGCGAGGTCTTTCGCAGGTCATCGTAGGTCCCTAAACGACGGTCAACATCCCGGTAATTCTGTACCGCGTACCCGCCATCATTCAATCCGTCACGTGGCCGTAAAAGGGGCATCAGGTGGAGAAAATTAATACCCAGTTCCTTCAGATAAGGGATTTTATCGCGCAGTTTTTTTAAATCCCCTGAAAACAGATCCACATACAAAACGCCACCGACCATCTTCTCACTTTGAAACCAAAGCGGATTTTTTTCCCTGTCAAGGTCAAGTTGACGCATATCTTTTTTCCGGTCTTTCAACCCCTGAAGGATGGAGTTGAAGATCCGGATAATCCATCGCTGTTGTTCGTATCCGAACCCGTAGACAGAGGTGTAAAAGCGCCAAAAATCATCAAAATTTTGTTCGATGCGCACTTTTAAAAATGGATACCTGCGATAATGCGGCTCATATCGTTCGAGGAGATCCCTCTTCATTAAGGCCCGTTTGTCCCCTTCTTTCCACGTTTTACGAGAAATATTCAGGGGTATGTATTGCGATACGGATCTGGGATTCCAGGTTTTTAAAGCCATTTAGTGAATAGGGTGTTAGGTAACAGAACTGATGACAGCGGATGGCAGGTCGGGCATGGCCCCTTTTCTTGCGGCTACCTGCGCCGCATACTTGTTAGCTGCCGACAAGCATACATCCAGAGGCGAATTTCGTAATAAATGATGAGTAAGTGAAGCGGTAAATGCATCACCGACACCGACGGAATCACCATCTGTGTTATCTACAGGATGTACCGGTTCCACCAGATGCTGATCCGGGGTCATCAGTTCGGCACCATTCATGCCTTTGGTCAGACAGATCATCCTGACCTGCTTCTCATCGAAAAGCCAGTTTTTCAGATCGTCAACCTGAAACATGGAGGTGAGCTTATTCCACTCATCCTGATTGAGTTTGACGACATCAGCCAGTTTCAGTGTGGTTTCAATGATTTCCTGCGTATAGTGTGGTTCACGGAGATTAATATCGGCAATTTTTAAACATTCATCGGGTACAAGCTGCAAAAACTCCCGGATGGTGCGCCGGCTGATTGCATCTCTTTGCGCCAATGTCCCGAAACAAACGGCATCTGCTTCTCTGGCAATATCCTGATAATCCGACGTGAGGGACAGCCGGTCCCAGGCTACATCCTCAGTAATGGTGTAAGAGGCCTCGCCTCCATAGATTTCAACATCGACGGTGCCGGTGGGTACATGCTCGTCTTTTTGAATGTAACTGGTATCCAGTGATTTTGAATGTAGAAACTGGAACAGTTCCTGGCCTTCTTCATCCATCCCTATGCGGCTCAATGGGATGCCTCTGTTGCCAAGTTTTGTCGCATGAAATGAGACATTCGCGGGGGCTCCACCCGCTCGTTTGTAGTCAGGAAAGATGTCCCATAAAAGTTCTCCCAAACCTGCAATGATCGGTTGTTTCATAGTATAAACTCCGTTTGATTATGATATGAAATACTGTCTTATATCATTCAACAGATGTACTGACAGTGCTGTTCCGTTACGTGCTCCAGTTAGGTCCATCGAAACGGTTTCCCGGACCGCAAGATAAAAAAACATGTCCTATACTTTTGTTTGAAATCGAAAAAAGT
>CAYMBG010000143.1:0-1745 GCA_964388615.1 uncultured Chitinophagales bacterium
TAATCATAGTGTAGTTATGTTGTAGCCGACAGGTATATATGTCCGAAAACGAGTCCCAGGATTTTCTTGCCGAGAAATATTCACCGGTTTTTTACCGTATTTTCTCATGGTATGTCCTTTTTTTGTTCAGACGCCGCTTTCAGTGCGTATGGGTGGATAAATCCAATTATCTTTCCACCGGGACCTCTACGCTTTTCATCGGCAATCACAATTTGTGGTGGGACGGACTGATACCTCTGTTGCTTAATGAGACCATTTTTCATCATCGGGGCCGGGCGATGATGGACGAGGTTCAATTGAGAAAACATCCTTTCTTCCGCTATCTGGGGACATTCTCCATTAACCGGCAACATCCCCGGAAGGCCAGACAAAGCCTGGAGCATGCCGCCGGCCTGATCAACAACGCCAAGGTCAATGATCCGGTCGGACTGTGGCTCTACCCGGAAGGAAAGTTGGTCAGCCCGGAAACGCCGATCACCCTGGAAAGCGGGCTGATCTGGCTGGCAAGGCGTATCGACAACAAGAAGGCCGAGATCGTCCCTTTTGCCACCCACATTCATTGCATGAGGAGCGACAAACCGGAACTGTTCATCAAATTCGGCAATCCCGTCGCCTCGGCGACCTATTTATCCGGTAACATGCTGGCCCTGACCACCCGGATGCTTGAGGATCTCCGCTATCAATGCCGTATCAGAAGCGGGCAGCTGGATCCCCACACCGGCGCTCCCGAAGGCAATTTCAAATTGTTACTGGGAAAGGTCCCGGATTACCAGGTCCAGCGGTAAAGCATCCGTGATTTTTGCACCCAGTGGGGTTTTTGGTCAACATAACGCAGCCGCATGTGTACCAGCGGCCAATAGCGCCGTTGATGAATACGATGTGGCCGGATATATTCGCCCATTCCTTCCTCCTTTTCAACACCGATGCCGGGGTGTTCCAACACCGCCCTTGTGGCGTACCGGCAGTAAAACGGTCCGGAATCGATCGCTTTGCGGTGTTGAACCGTGATTTTCAACTCCTGATCCGCAAATGTGAGCCGGCGGGCCGACCACAGCATAAAACCGTTAGGCCGCCGTTTTCGCAGGGATGTAAGCTCCAGAGTATGGAGCAATCGCCGGTTATCCGGACTCAGCAGCCACGCGCGACAGTCACGTTCGCCTCCCTTCCGGTTCATCACGTAGTAGACCAGCGTCGCGTGCTGAAAATGCACCCGACCCCAATACCAGTCCCGGAAGGCGTACTTCATGGGCTCAAGTCCCAGATTGTGATCATGGTAGCCGGTGCCGTCAAATTTCAGCTCTTTTCGAATCAATCCGTTGTACAACATGTTGATACGACACTGCATGTCCATTCGCGGCGCAGCCAGGTTCCATACATGCCCCTCCTGAGGTTGCTTTTCGGATCGATGCGAACCGGCGCCCAGTAATTTCTCATAGGGATACATGCCGGTAAAAGTGATAATCCCTTTCAGCTCCTCTCCGTTGGGCAGTTGTTCATTAATGCGCAGATCATAGGCGGCGAAGTCTGATCCGCCATGTATTTTGCGCTTTTCCATACGTAACGAGTTATCGCCAATAGCCACCGCCGGCCGGACCGGATCAAACGAACACTGTTCCGGGGGATATTGACTCAGGCTGTAAAATACCGGTTTGCCCTTGTGGTAGATCGATATGCTGATAGCCGGGTGGTCATTGGGATACCATCCCGGATTGGCTTGCGCCGACTCTCCCGACTCTCCATCCGGC
>CAYMBG010000143.1:1845-5137 GCA_964388615.1 uncultured Chitinophagales bacterium
TTCACCTGCTTCATATAGCGCGTGGAAAAAGGACAGCCGTCATAGAAAATCACGACCAGCTGATAGTCTCCCTTCTCGGAAATCCCGTCAAAATACCACCACTCATAACTGCCGGCATGCGGTTTTGAGTGCTGAATGTCCTTTGTAACATCTGATAGTAGGTGCATCGGAGGAAGAAACGTGTAAGAAATAATTTACCCGTCAAAATATGCCGAATGCACGGTAAATCAAATGCTACAGGAACAAATATTACAAATGGTATGTCACCGGACGGCCGGTCACGGATCCGGAAACCGGACGCCTTCAAAATCAGCGGAATTCACCGGTGAGAGTGTTGCCCCGTAGGTTTCATTGATCGCTTCCACCAGCAGGTTGACAATCACCGCAGATCCGCGGGAGGTGAGGTGCACACCGTCCAGCGAGAAGATGCCACCCTGCACAAAATCCGTAGAGAGCTGCACGCCGTCGAACAACAATCCCCGGTTGGAGACCGTCTCCATTTTGGCATCCACGTCCACAAAAGCCAGACCGTGTTCACTGGCCGCAGCGGCAAGTTTGTTGTTGAAATCACCGATGGCCTGTTGGGTTGCCGCAATTTGCGTGCTGCGCAGTGTATACTGATCGGGGATGGGTGTCGTGCTGCCCCAGCCCTCTTGCTGCAGCTTCTCCTGGGGGATGCTCAGCAATATCAGTTCCCCCTCTTCCGCCATTCGAAAGCCCATCTGTGCCTCGGGGTCCTCAATGATGAAACCGTTCTGTCCCGGTTGGAAATCGGGGATCAGCGGCTCCGGCACTCCCTCCGCTTCATAAGCGGCCCTGAGCATTTGTGCCTGCTCGGCACTCAGCATCAGTCCCTGGGAAGGAACCGTGGTGAAGAACGGGATATTGGTGATATCCGGAATATTAAGCACGGCACCCTGCGCGCCATGGGCGGTCAGGTTCCCAAGAATGCCATCGACACTGGCATTAAAAACACCGCGGGCGGTGATATCATTACCGGCGATCTCGTGTACTTCCGCCATATCACCATGATCGACGCCCGTACCGCCGTTAGTGGCATATCCCAGCACATCATTATTTCCGACCCACAAGGTAAAGAACGTCGGGTCAGCCGCCATGGCATCGGAGACGACCGACGCGGTCGGGGAACTCATAAACCGTGTGTAAAACGGATTAAAGTTGCCGCCCGGAGCCTGCGGATTGCCGTATCCCTCCGCCAGCAGGTGATACGACCGGGCTCCGGGGACGCCCAGATTGTGGAAAGGCCCTTCGAGGTTATCCTGGAAAATCGGATCGCCCTGTTGCGCGGCCGGTGCCGGGGCAAGGTCGGGCTCGCCGTCCGGACCCGTTACCAGGTGCAGCATCAAACGGGCTTCGCCATCGGCGTTGGATCCCACACCGGGACTGACAAGAGGCTGCAGAAACTCCCCGCCGCCGGCCTCTTTCATCTGTCCGGCCAGGATATTGGGAATAGACTGCTTCTGGCCCTCCCGGTACAAGGCATTATTAGTGTAACCGGCTGTGAGCGAATTGCCCAAAGCCACATAGCTGGTAAAATCGGCCTCGCCGGAAACAGGAGTGCGCTCACTGACACTCGGCTCGCACCGGGTCAAGGTCAACAGCACGGCAATCAAAAGTAAAACTGAGGTTATCCGCTTCATAATCATAACTTTTGGAGTATTAAATCGCTTTACATCATTAAAATTTGTGGTAGATCGACAAGCCCGGCAGCCAGGCAAGCGTCTTGAAATCCCCGATGGGCACGTCCCCGAAGGTTCCGGCCTCGATAGCCGCCTGTTCCGACTGCTCCCTCGTGCTGGAAGTGACCACAAGAAGGGAAGCGTTCATGCCGATGTCCGGGGTAAACGCGTATCCAAAACCGGTCGACAGTCCGATACGGTCGAGATCCGGGGTCTCGGGCGTCATATAGCCTTCATCCACCGGCGAGGGGTCGTAGTAAGAACCCGCACGCAGTTGCAGGGCCTCGGTGACATCCCACTCGGCCCCGACACGGAAGATCCAGCGATCGTTATAGCTGCGGTCCTCACTGATATCCTGAACCGCCGGACTGTTCTTTTCGAATGTAAAATCCAGGCTTTCGTAGGCACTCCAGAAAGTCAGGTTGGCATCCAGACCGATACGGAAATTTTCGGCCGGAGTGATCCCCAAACCCAGATTCAGCACGGCCGGCAGGGGTAAACTGGCATCAAACCGGTTGTCGGCCGGAAAGTTGGCAGACAACGACGCCGGTACATGAAAATCAGCATCGCCGTCCTCTACATCCATATCGATCAACGAACGGTAGGATATTCCCGCCGAAAACAGGTCGTTGATCTCGGCCTGGATACCCACATTGTAACCCAGCGCGGTCGTAGAACCGTCCAGTTCCACCCGGCCGTATTCACCGTCCTGGTTGGTAACAGGCAGGTCACGCTGCAGGTTGACCGCGCCGATCGCGTAGATCACACCGGCACCCACACCGATCCGGTCATTGATATTGTAGCTGAAAGTCGGCTGGATGAAGATCGTGGACAGCAGAATCTCGTCAAGCATAAAACGATACTTCCATCCCTCTTCCCAGTTCACGGTGTTGCCATAAGGGGTGTACACACCCACACCGGCCCGAAGATTTTCCAGCGGAGTGTCGTAGCTGGCATAAAAACCGAACGGCGGGCGAACACTGTTGTCCGTGCTCACCTGATAGCTGGACGGAGCCGGCGCCCGGTAGGTGGTCGAAATAAACGTGGCGGAGGAACCAAGCAGCAACTGGTTGCGGTCCAGCATGGAAAGGCCTCCGGGATTCATGGCGATGGTAGCTGCGTCAAGCGGCATGCCCACCCCCGTGTGTCCCATAGCGATCTGTCTTTGGCCCAATAGGTTAAGCTGATATCCACCGGCCTGCGCAGCCGTGGCCCCGATACACAGAACCAGAAGGCTTGTCGTAAGTGCGGTAACAAAATTTTTCATGAGCTACTTCCTGTTAATCGTTTTGCGTTTCACAGTTTGTTATGCGTTTCACAATATGTAACGCCTTGTCCGGCAGTGGGCCGTGCAGGTGAAAACGGATAATCACATAGGTGTTATATGCGTTCGATTATCCGGAGAAAACGAATTCCAGCCGAAAGTAAAAACACACTTGCGGCTATGTTTGCCCTGATTTTGCCGGGTAAAACCCCACTGCACAGACCTGCAACCCCTTGCAGGCCGGACCGGCAGATGTAATAAACTTGCCCAAGTTAAAAGAAAGCGAGGCAGATGGCAATTTTTTTCCGGCGATCCGGTATTTTTCCAG
>CAYMBG010000144.1:0-5021 GCA_964388615.1 uncultured Chitinophagales bacterium
ATCCGGTGACGCCGGTCACCAGTGTCAGTCCATACTTCAGATATTTGAAACTCAGAGCTTTGGCGACTTCCGTATGCAGATTCAGATCACGAAACGGCCGGATATTGCTTTCGATACGCCGCATGTTCAGTGCCAGGTGATCCATGTCAAAGTAGATATCGGCTCGAAATCGACGGGGATGTTCATCGGGCACACGAATCACGTAGGAAAAATCGATATTACGATGTTCGAGCAGGTGAAATAGCTGGTCTTTGCTCAGCAGGTTCAACAGCATCGCGTCGGATTCAATCAGAGTTAATTCCAGAGATTCGCTCACCGGCTGTTTACTTCCATGAATCCGGTACCATATTTTACCGTTGCATCCGTCACCTCCCAGGTCGATATCCGATGCCTCATACGCCTCCATTTGCAGGAAATAATGTTCCAGAATGCTACGAAGGGCCTCTTTGGTCTCCTGGGTGCGGCGATCCAGAAACTCGGATAACCATTTCTGGCGATCCGTGCCTTGCAGGTGTTCCGGGAACCGCAACAAATCCTTGCGGAACTCCTCTAAAAGTTGATATGACGCACTGCTGATTTCCATATAAAAACACTAAGGATGCTACAATACCTTTTTAGCTGTAACCCTGTTCATTCTTTCTGTCCGCTTTAAGTTCATCCAGTTCCCGTTGAAGCTTTACCACTTTGGCGTTCATAGCTTTCAGCCTGCCTTGCTGGATTTCCAACAGGTTCATAATAAAAATTTTGAAGAGGCGCTCCGGTTTTCTCCGGAAAAATTCCAGGACCGGGTCCCGTTCAAAACGGATAAGAGCCACATCTGTCACCGCCCTGATATCGGCCATGCGTCTACCCCGGCGGAACAGAAATTCTTCGCCCAAAAAATCACCGGGATTTTGTCTGGCAACCACCATATCGTCCTTCCAGATAGCAAGCTCCCCATCGGCAAGCAGCCAGCCATGTTCGATCTCCTCCTCAGACTCCGATATAATCATGTCGCCTGCCTGATAAGTCTCCAATTGACCTGTCAATATAAATCCTCTAAAATCATCCGGGGAGAATTTTTTAAACAATAAGGGAATATTCTGCAAAATCCCCTGAACCCGTTCATGTTGTATTATACTACTCATAATCAAAAAATAAATATGACATCATAACACCATTGCCCCGTTAAATACATTACAGGTCATAATAAGAAACTGACTATATGTAATCACTCTTTCTCACACTATTAAAATTTGTTAAGCTTTGTCCGTATATCAAGAGTATTTTTAAGGTTCATACATTAATCTTCCAAGGTTGTAGCCACAACTTCATCAAGGGTTGTAATACCGGATTTAATACGTTCACGACCAGAAGCACGCAAACTCAGCATACCGTTTTTGATCGCCTGTTGTCGAATTTTATTCTCGTCGATTTCCTCGCCCGATTCAAATATGATATTGCGAATCTGTTTATCGAAATAGAGTGCTTCATGAATCGCCACCCTTCCTTTAAAACCTCTGTTACATTCATCACACCCGACGGCTCTGTAGAAGGTTGTCTGTTCAATTTCCTCAGGGGTGAATCCAAGATTTCGTGGCAGCTCGTGGTTAAGATCCTCTAAAGGCTGCTTACATTTTTCACAAAGGCGCCTCACCAGCCGCTGAGCCATGACCAGGTTGATGGCATTGGCGATCAGGAACGGTTCCAGGCCCATTTTAAACAGACGCGCCACCGCACTTGGAGCGTCATTGGTGTGAAGGGTAGAAAAGGTAAGGTGTCCGGTATTGGCCAATTTGATCGAAATCTCGGCGGTCAGCAGGTCACGAATCTCGCCGACCAGGACAATGTCAGGGTCATGTCGCAATATACCCCTCATGGCATTGTCAAAAGTCATTTTCTCGGAAATCTTGAGTTGCCGCGCTCCACGAATCAAGTACTCCACGGGTTCCTCGACGGTAAGCACATTCACGCTCGGATCAACCACGGTGTAGAGTGCCGCCACCAGTGTGGTGGACTTCCCGCTTCCGGTCGGACCGGTGATAATCACGATGCCGGAGGGCTGGTGGATCGCTTTGTAGAAATCCTCGTATGCTTTCTCTTGCAGGCCCAGTTTATTGAGGTCGGTGATCACTTTACGGTCATCCAGGACCCGGATGACGATCGATTCCAGTTTCCGGTCATATTCCTGCCCGACGATCGGCAGGATGGAAACCCGGTAACGGATTTGGTGGCCATCCACACGGCGCTGTATGAAGCCGTCCTGGGATCCGTCGCGTTCAAACCGGTCCACATTACGGGCTTTATCCTTGACCACTGCCGACATCGCCTCGGGTTTGAGGCTGGTCTGGGAGTACCAAAGCTGGAGTTTCCCATCCACCCGGAAGAAGATATCGGCTTTGTTGCCAAGACCCGGAATAATATGGATATCACTTACATCTTTGCGTACGGCCTCAACCAGCATCCCCTCCACCAGGGAGTTGAGCATACTCTGGTTGACTTCCGCCTCCAGTTCGTCCTCGTCAAACTCCTCCTCTTCCTCCAGTTCCGGTTCCTGGTACTCATACTCTTCGAGCAGCTCCAGGAACTCGTTTTTCTGGTTGTAGACTTTGCTGATGATTCCCTTCACGGTTTGGCGCTGACAGTAAACCAGTTCGAAATGCTTATAGGGGAGTTTTGCGGCAACTTCGGACAACTCCGGATCGGTCGGGTCGGAGGTGGCCAATACAATATTGTTACTACGCACCTGCCAGGGAATGGCCTGCCGGTGGATCAATTCCTCCTCCAGACCTTTGGGCAGTTTATCGATGATTTTTTTAACCTCATCGATATATTTCTGGGTCACATTTCCATCGGCAAGCACTTCCCGAAACGCGTATATATCGGCGATGGTCCGCATCACGGCATGATGGTCCGCTCCGATCTGCTCGATAATAATATTCCCCAGCCGGGTCTGAACCGATTCCGGTTCAGATTCCTGGATCTCAATGGCGCGATCCAGTTGTTCCCTGGTGATAATATCCCGTTTTACGAGGATTTCGCCGATTCGGTATTTGGTATGGGAACGGACGGTGCTTTTCATGAATGCAATAAGATGATGCCTGGGTCATTAACGTATTAAAACTGGATCTCCATCGGATCCTGCCTGGGGTTCCGCCAGACGTGTTGCCTCGATTCGTGAAATTAATTTGGTGAAATAAGTGCGGATTCGGAAGAGACCACGGTGATCAGGATCAGCGCTACCATGATAGTCAGGTTGATAAACAAGCTGATCATATCGATGACGGTCTCCATTTTATAAGTTGTCAGTGATTCATAATATTCGGCGAGCTGTTTCGCGTTTTCCTTGAGCGCTCCGGATTCGGCACCCAGCCGGAAACGGCTCAAAGCGGTTTGAGGAAAAACCCTGGAAGCGTCCATAGACTCCACGAGGCCCCGGCCGTCCTCGATCATCATGCGGATGGAGACCTCCTTGATTTGTTTTTCCATGTACTTGTTCCTGCAGGCCTCAGCGGCGACCCGGATAACCTCGATATTCTGGCCTGCTCCGCTGTACAATGTATGGAACACGCGGGCAAAAATTTCAATACTGGTTTTATGAAGCAGGTCCCCGATGACGGGCAGTTTGATAATGGTTTTATCGAGCCACAATTTGCCGTTGAGAGTCCGGATGTAGAAAAGAAAAGCGACGAAGGGGATAACATGTGCCAGGGTGAGGATCAACGCGTTATCCTGCAGCCAGTTACTGAAATCCAGCGTAGCTGCGGTCATGGGCGGCAAGGTGATGTCGAACTCCAGGAACATCTCGGCCATTTCGGGAAAGATGTAAGCCACATAAAACAAGACCACTCCGATGATGGCGACCAGTGACACGATGGGCATCAGCAGTGCGCGGCGCAGGTTCTTCCGGAAGGTGGCGTCCCGCTCCATAAATTTGGCGGTACTCTCAAAAACCTGGGCCATGTTACCACTGGTCGAAGCGACGCTAAGCATATAGCAACCGAAGGTCCCGAACACCTTTTTATGCTTGTCATAGACCTCCGGCCCCTCCTTCCCGTCTTTAAGGTCCTTTTGGATCTCCTTGATCACTTCACGAAGGCGCTGGTTGTTAGTGTCCTCGTGAAGCAGGCCCAGGATCTGGTCATACGGGAGTTTCTGGCGGAGGAGGTCAGCTGAAAGCCGGATAAAAGTGACAATCTCATTATTAGGCACGCCGCCCTTGAGGTCGAACCACTTCCTGCCAAGACGGTCCACTTTATAGCCCATTTTAAGCAAGGCGCGTTCCAGTTCCTCCTTTCGATAGGCCTCCTTCTCCCCTTCAACAGCAGGGGATCCGTTTTTACGGACCTTATAGTGATAAAGCTCCTTCTGATCCAGTGCACGTAATTTCAGATTTCGTGCGCGCAGCAGTTTATCCACCTTTTTCTTCGCAGCTTTCCTGTTAGGAGCCTCGAACTCACTTTGCACCAGTTTACCCTGGGAGTTGATGCCTTGGAAGCGAAATTCAGCCATAGAAACGAAGATGATGGATTGCGGTAGTTGTAGACTTCCGGGATGCCGCCCGGCGTTAGGTGTTGCGTATTTGCGTGAGCCGTGGTTGCATTAACCGGTTTTCATAAAACGAGAAAAATAAAAGCTTGATGCTAATTCAATATCGGACACAAAAGGCTTTTGCTTAAGCTTCATGCCCGTTTCAGCCCTCTTTACACCCCTGTTAACAGCAAATGGGTTTCCAACATTAAAAAAAAGAAGAAAACATGAAGCCCTCACAAGAAGGCTTCATGTTTCAGACGGTAGCTTCGATTAGTCTTGGATATAATCAGCCAAAAACAGAAATCACAAGCTGCTTTTCCAATCAGGAACTTTTGGTATACGAATTATTATGAACAAGGAGTTCCTGCATTAGCAGTACCTTCAAGCGGTGCATCAATATTAAACTCCCAGCGCTGTTCACCATCATCTAAAGTACCATCATTACGACAAACAGTCATCTGGATATCATTTGGCCAGGTAGCTGGTGTTGCATCAATTGTCAGACTATT
>CAYMBG010000145.1:0-4928 GCA_964388615.1 uncultured Chitinophagales bacterium
GATGCAAGTGGGAAGCCCACCCCCCGTTCTCATGGAAATCCCCTACAGTCCCAAGTATTTGTCCTTTCCTGACCTTCATCCCGGACTCCAGTCCTTGCAAAGAATCCACGGACAGATGGCCGTATAGCGCATATAATTTCTTTTCCTGTTTTGGGTTTTCCTGTTCTGGGTTTGAAAGCACGGAATGGTTACCACCGGATAACCCTGATCCCCCGGAGGATGCGGCTCCGGGGTCATTTACCGCAATTTGTTGCAAAATTTTCCGGATATGAACTCCGGAATGTGACGTAACCAACGTCGGACCATAATCCCCGTAACGATCATTGTTTCGAAAAAACAACAACTCTCCATCGGAAAAGGCGTATACCGGCGTTCCTGAAGGAACCCAGAAATCGAGTCCCATATGGATATTCCGCTTACCTTGAAATATTGCAGAAGTGTACATATTGCCACGCCTTTCGTGGTAGCGACCGATTGCTGGAGGATCCAGTGATATTTTCGAGGGATCATAACCATGACTCAGATCCAAAACCTGGTAGCGGTCACCTGTCGGGATGACCGGATGAAAACCGGTGTGCTCTGTCTCTCGCGCCATTTGGTAAAATCTACAAAAATCCGGGTTGGGTAGTAGTTCTGATCATTCAACAATCTTATCAATGTAATTGGAGTTCATCAGCCCCAGTGCGCCGACATATTTGAGCTTAAAGGAGATCATGTCCCCTACCTTCAGATCTTTCTCATTCTGTCCGACATTAACCACCAGCATATCAGAACTGGCATCGACTATCTCTATATCCTTGCTTTTGGGTATCAAAAACTCTGGTTGAATATCCAGATAACCGATATCCAGAATCGCCCTGAAAGCCGTTTTCCCATAGAGATCTTCGTCGATCTCAAGCGTCTCACCTTGCGGGTTTGTAGCCAGCTCCCCACTGGGTACCATCGGTTTTTCGTGAATTTCGATAACCTGGGTATAGAGTTCCAGAACAGAGGGCTCCATCCCCTCGATTGTCTCCCCGGTAAACAGGTCAATACCAAAATAAAGCGCCTCTCCGATACGGAAATGATTGACACTGTCGGGCAGGTCTCCCCGTAGTATCAGAGGCAGGACCACCGTAGTGCCACCGGACACCCATCGGATTTTGCGATCAAACTTGAGTTCGATAATCTGCTTGTACAATGCCAGTTGAATCAACTTGTCAGAGCTGGGCATTACTCCGTGCAGACAATTAAGGTTCGTACCCAAGCCAATTACTTCGATATTGGGAAGCTTGAAAATTTCACCATAAAAATCGATGAGATCATCCCGCATCACCCCTTCCCGGAGATCTCCCATTTCGATCATGATAATGATCATGTGTTTGCGATTTTGTCTGACCGCTTCCTCGGAAAGCATCCGTATGGTCTCCAGCTCCGTATTGAAACTGACATCGGCAAACTGCACGATCTCTTTCAAATATTTCTTGGGCGGGGGTTTGATATAAACCGTCTGAACTTTGGAGTCAATACTTTTTACAACCTCCAGGTTGCTGACTCTTGAATCGTGTACCTCTCTTGCACCCAGATTTATAACTTCACGAATATAATCCTTGTTACCGCAAAAAAGCTTGGTAACCACTCCCCATTCAATACCACGTTCGTCAAAGAGTGCTTCCAGATAATTATAATTGTGTTTTAGTTTATCACGGAAGAGCTTGAGATAAGCCATAATTATTTTTTTAACCTCATTTCGAGATATTTATTTGTAAATCCGATTCGCTCATACAAGCGCCTGGCAGGATTGTCGGGCTCCACATGAAGCGCTACATCCCCGTCGGCCTTCTGTATCGCCTGTTCCATGAGCACCTTTCCAATGCCTCTTCCACGGGCGGCCGCATCAACAGCGATATAAACCAGAATATTTTCAGGAATATAACCGCTCATGCCGGTCTCACACAAAACTGTAACTCCGAGAATGTTTTCCTTATTATTCCTGGTATTTCCACCCGCACCCTGGTGGCCATCTTTTTCACGGGCAACCAGTATAAAGCCACGACGGTTTGCAATGATACCCAGGGCATACTCGAGACAATTCATAATCTGATCTTTGGGATCACGAAAATGGTCGAGGTGTTCATGGAGAAAATCAGCAATTGTATCGGGATCGTATAACGCCTGTTTGTAATTTTCAGGCGTGATGGTTTCAACTGTAAAAGAGTCTTTCATGTATGTATTGTGTTAATGTTCATCAGGCATTGCAATAGAGAGTCCCACGAAGACAAGCAGGGATATTGCTAACCCAAATATAATGGGATCCAAACCAAACGGCATGGATATTTGAAAAGGCATTGAAAACGGCAAATCAGAATCAGACAGAAGTGTAAGGCCCAAGGTTGCTATTCCGCCGGTAAGCATCGACCACCAGGCGGCGGCATTGCTGCTGCGTCTCCAGTAAATTCCGCCAATCAGAGGGACCAGGAGTGCCGATACCATGAAAGCGTATGAATAAAGCATTATCTGAAGTACCGTATCGAAAATCGCCGCCAGAAGAAAAGCAAAAACCCCAAGAGTAAGGGTTACTATTTGTGATATTCTAATCGCCGAGTAGCGGCTGGTATCCACTTTAAACCATTTTTCAATGATGTCGGTTGTCACATTACCGGACGCTGCCACCAGGCAACTATCAGCGGTGGACATGATGGCCGAAAAATAGGCAGACATCATTAACCCCATAAGTCCGACCGGCAGGACCGTGCGCAAAAGCATCGGCAACCCCTGCTCGTGATGCATATCGGATGCCAACTCATACCCCATGTAAGCAAACATGCCCTGGTCAGCTGCAACTCTCGCGAAAAGACCAAGCATAACACCCATAAATGCCATCACAGGCCACTCCAGCAGTCCGGCCAGATACCAGGCTTTCTGTGCATCCCTCTCTGAACGAGTCGCGTAAATCCGTTGGTAAAGGGTCATCCCCACAAACCAGATCGGGAGTATGGTGACTCCCCAGTTCACCAACTGTTGCCATGATATGTTTCGAAGCGAAAGCATTTCAGGACTTACGGTTTCACGAATGGATTCTATTCCGCCTATAGCAAAATAACTTATGGGGATACCGACAAATATGAGTCCACCAAGCAACAGAATCCATTGAAACGTGTCGGTATAGATGACCGCTTTGATCCCACCCATCACGGTATAGACAACAATAATAGATGCCATCAGATAGAGCGCGGTATCAAGACTCATACCATCAAAAGAAGAAGAAGCCAAACGGGCGCCGGCCAGCATTTGAGAACTACTGAATCCGACATATCCGATCGCCGAAATAATACCGGCCAGGAAAGCCACCCTTGCATTAAAAAAATGATTAAAGACCTCCGGCATAGTAAAAAATCCCTGCTCGGTCGACAGGTTTTTCACTTTGGGAATAAGAAAAACAGCGGCAAGCCAGGCACCCAATAAACCTGTAAAAAGCATCCACGAACCGGATATTCCCATAAGAAAACCCAATCCACCCAGCCCGATTGAAAAGCCGCCCCCTACATCCGTGGCAACAACCGACAGCCCGACATGCCCATACCCCATTTTCCGGCCACCTATATAGTACTCCTCAGCACCCTTATTCCTGAAATAGAAAAAGGCGCCAATACCTAAAATTACGAGGAAGTAGAGAACAAAAACGATTACATCAACAGGATTCATCCGTCGGTAAATTTTCATCCCGGCAATCACTACCGGAAAAAGCTAACGATTATCGCAAGCGAGTTCTTCTCAATAAACACTATAACCTGAATAAGATTACCATTAATCATCGCAATCGCAAATCAACATTGCTCGTAAGTTATGCTTATCTTTAGCAATTGTTCACCCTTCGGTATTTCAAATCAAAACAAAAACTTTTTACATTTTATGAAAATCAAGGTAAACAGACTGGATAATGCCTTCCATTTGAAAGCAAGTAATGAATTGGGCAGAGCCATTGAGATGGATGGAGCTCCCAAAATTGGAGGTTCTGATAAAGCGGCAAGGCCTATGGAAGTTCTGCTGATGAGTCTGGCAGGTTGCAGTTCCATGGATGTACTGGATATATTAAGCAAACAGCGGCAGCATGTAGAGGATTACCGGATCGAAATAGATGCGGAACGGGAGAAAGAGAAAACACCGGCATTATTCACCGACGTGCATGTTCATTTTATCCTGAAAGGCGATTTAAATGAAAAGAAAGTAGAACGCGCCATCCGCATGTCGATGGAAACCTACTGCTCTGTAACCAAAATTTTGGAAAAAACAGCGAATATCAGTTGGGAGTATACCATCGAATAATCCTATCAAACTGGTTCCTCCAATCTTTACATACCATTTGAATTCTTCACCATGAAGCAAAACAAAACGGAAGTTAAAAAATTCGAAACACAAGCAATACGAAACCAGGCTGAGCGCACACAGCATCACGAACACTCGGTTCCGGTTTACCTGACATCCAGTTTTGTGTTTGATTCAGCTGAGCATGGGCGTGCACTTTTCGCTAATGAAACACAAGGGAATGTATACAGCCGTTACAGCAACCCCGGCACCGACGAGTTCGTAAATAAAATGTGTTTGCTGGAAGAAGCTGAGGATGGAATTGCCACAGCCTCCGGAATGTCGGCTGTATTCACCAGTATTGCAGGATTACTGAAAAGCGGTGATCACATACTGGTTGGTCGGTCGATATTTGGCTCAACTCATCAGATAGTCACACAATTACTTCCGCGCTGGAACATTACCCATACCTATGTGGATATCAGAAAACCGGAAGAGTGGCAGGATGCCGTGCGCCCGGAAACCCGCATGTTTTTTATTGAAACCCCCTCCAATCCCGGCCTGGATCTGATCAACCTGGACGATGCGGGACGGTTTGCCCGTCGGAATGAGCTAATCCTCAATATCGACAACTGCTTCGCCAC
>CAYMBG010000146.1:0-2104 GCA_964388615.1 uncultured Chitinophagales bacterium
CCGGATGCCATTTTGATCATCATGATGGGACGGACAGGTCAACAGGAAAAACAAACCTGGCTTGGTTATCCCGGACTTTCCGCCGCGCAAAGTGATAATGTCCATAGAATGGATGAGGATGATACGGCCAGTCCAACTCCTGTAACATTTGTGGATACTATAGCGAGAGTTATCGATCTTATCTACAAATAGAATAACAGGCTATGAAAGCTAAGAGCGATTCCGGTAAAATTCGGGAGCGGAAGCTGCTCCGGTGGTTCCTTTTCCTTGTTATGCTGCTTTTTTTTTCCGGCATTGCTTTTATGATCGGGCTTTCCACAGGAGAAATGGATATTCCGTTACGAAGTATACCGGGGATTCTTTTGGCTAAAGAGGGGATCGAATATGTCGTGCTCTATCAGGTCCGGTTACCCCGAATACTCCTGGCGCTGGCTGTCGGCGGGGGATTAAGCCTGTCTGGTGCCATTTTGCAGGGAATCTATCGGAACCCGTTAGTGGAGCCATACACACTTGGCATTTCCGGCGGTGCCGCACTCGGTGTGGCATTGGCTATTGTCCTGGCATTGCCTGTGACGCTTGGAGCTTATGTTCTTCCTCTTGCCGGCTTTTTAGGTGCCTTGGTGGCGATCTTTCTGGTTTACTCGCTCGGTATTCGTCAGGGCAGTATCAATGTCAATAATATGTTGCTGATCGGGGTAATGGTTAGCTTTGTCTCTTCCGCATTTATGATGCTGTTGATGTCCATCACCACAGCGCAAAACCTGCACAGTATCGTGTTTTGGATGATGGGTTCGCTTGATGAGCCGGATGGTACACTGATTCGACTGACTATCGTGGTGTCACTTGCCGCACTGGTAAGTTCTATGTTTTTTTTCAGACCATTGAATGCATTGCGTTTGGGAGAGACTGATGCTATGCATTTGGGGATCAATACAGAAACCTCTATACGGGTGTTGTTTGTGATCGCTTCACTGCTTGCGGGAGTTTGCGTCGCCGCAGCAGGAGTTATTGGTTTTGTGGGACTGGTTATTCCCCATTTTGTTCGAATGATCGCCGGATCTGATTACCGCATGCTTTTGCCGGGATCTTTTTTGGGAGGTGGCATCTTTTTGGTGATTTGTGATGCCGTCGCCCGAACCGTAATTTCACCTAACGAGCTACCCATAGGGGTCATCACAGGAATAATTGGAGGAACCATGTTTATCTTGTTTCTGAGCAGGTCCCGGTCATCTTTGAAAATGAACTAACCCATGTCGGCTTTTTTGCAGGTAAGCAATTATTCATGCGGATATCCCGGCAAATTCGAGCTGAAGGATATCGATTTTTCCATAGGCCGTGGCTCGATCTGTGGAATTATCGGACCTAACGGATCAGGAAAGACCACGCTGTTCAAAGGCATTAATGGTGAGTTGGAAGCTTTATCGGGCTCGGTTCTTCTCAAGGGAAACAATATCGGCACGATGAGTTATCGTGAACGGGCACGAAATATTTCAGTTGTCGCCCAACATATCCATGCAACAGATATCACCGTTGAGGATTACGTGTTGATGGGAAGATTGCCGCACCGGGAAAAGTACCAGCTTTTCGAGTCCACCGACGATTACTCCATTGCCCATCATTACATGCAACTGACGGATGTCTACAAACTGAAGGATATGTTCATGTCAAAAATCAGTGGAGGGGAACAACAATTAGCAAATATTGCGAGGGCGCTGACTCAGCAACCGGACTTGCTATTACTGGATGAACCGACTTCGCATCTGGACATTACTCACCAGGTGCAAATTTTAAATCTGATCCAGAGGCTGAATGAAGAGATGGATTTAACGGTGTTGATGATCATTCATGACCTGAACCTTGCTGGTGAATATTGCAATTATTTATTGATGCTGAATAACGGCCGTTTATTTAAGAAGGGGAGTCCGGATGAAGTAATCAACTACAAGGTAATTGAGGAAGGTTATGATACCGTAGTTGTGGTTCGCCCTAATCCGGTTTCCGGAAATCCCGCCGTTTTTCTGGTTTCGGACAAGGTCCTCAGAAATAACAGGCATAACAGGGACGGCCCCTGACGGTTATCGGTCTTTTGAATGCTATTGGTGCA
>CAYMBG010000146.1:2204-4850 GCA_964388615.1 uncultured Chitinophagales bacterium
TATAATCTGGGAGTACCAAATTTCGAGGGTTGATACGGTAAAAAAAAGTAAAGCAGATCATTTGGGACTGGAACATAACCTGCATAGCGATAAGCTTGATATATTAAACTTGAATGACGGACTGCCTGATGAGCGTTATCGCCGACAAAAAATAATATTATCAACCGTCTTCTGGAATTGGCCACCAATAAACAGGAGTATGTAAAGCTACTGCCGGATATGGCTTGCATATTATTCGCCTGTTCTCAAACCAGCTGGATTACGATTAACGATATCATACCAACAAGGGAACATATTTCGATCAAAAATTTAAAATATCAGAACAAAAGAGTATTGGAAGTTTGTATCTCATATGAAAACAACATCATAAAGGAAGGATGTTTTAGTTCTTAAGAGTTGGAATGATGCTTATCTTCCTTGTGTTTTGATACCGTTCGGTTGGCCTTAAAGCTTCGAAAACTATTTTAATTTGTAATCAATTATTAAATACATACCCGTACCACATCTCTGTCTAAGGGACACAAACCAGGTAGCGGGTATATTCACGTAACTTCGGATAAATACATTGCATATGAATCCTGTTTTTGAAAGGGAAAGATTTGATTATCGTCATAATGGACCTGCTGCAAAAGAAGTTCAGGCTATGCTTGAAAAAATCGGATGCGAGTCACTCGATGAGATGATTTGCCAGGCAGTACCAGAGTCCATTCGTCTTAAAAAACCATTAAGTCTGCCTACGCCGCTCAGTGAACATCACTATCTGGATCATATACGGCAAATTATAGCACGTAACAAGCTTTTTCGAAATTACATTGGTACCGGTTATAGTGAGACGGTTACACCTCCTGTAATTCAACGCAATATTCTGGAAAATCCCGGCTGGTATACCTCATATACCCCCTACCAGGCCGAAATATCACAGGGCAGGCTGGAGGCACTGATTAATTTTCAGACTATGGTTATTGACCTGACCGGCATGGAGATTGCAAATGCATCTCTGCTGGATGAAGCCACGGCTGCTGCAGAAGCAATGACCATGCTCAAACATACCCGAAAGGGAGAGCGGCGTAAGGCGGATCGTTTCTTTGTTTCCGATCGATGTTTTCCTCAGACGATTGATGTACTCAAAACACGAGCGGAACCCCTTGGTATAACGTTGGTGATTGATGATCCCGAAAATCTGGATGTCAATGATGATCGCTTGTTCGGTATTTTGATCCAATACCCCGATAATAATGGGGCTGTTCACAATATACGCGGTATTATAGAAGCTGCAGCCGAACAACAGATAGGTGTCGCTGTGGCTGCTGATTTGCTGAGCCTCACACTTCTAACCCCACCAGGAGAGATGGGAGCAGATGTTGTGGTCGGAACTTCGCAGCGGTTCGGTATACCCTTGGGTTACGGCGGACCACATGCCGCCTATTTTGCAACCAGAGATACTTTTAAGCGTCAGGTGCCCGGAAGAATAATTGGAGTCTCCGCTGATAAGGAAGGCCGGCCGGCCTATCGGATGGCTCTGCAGACCCGGGAACAACACATTCGAAGAGAAAAAGCAACTTCCAATATCTGCACTTCGCAGGTACTTTTGGCGGTAATGGCGGGAGCATACGGTGTTTACCACGGACCCGAAGGCTTGCGTCGAATTGCTTCCCGTATACATGCACTTGCAAAGCTAACGGAACTCGGACTCGAAAAACTGGGATGGCAACAAACCAACGAGTATTATTTCGACACACTGAAAATTGCCCTGGATAATGATGATCAGAAATCCCGCATCCGTGACGAGGCTGAAAAACGGGGAATCAATTTTAGGTATTTTGGAAATGAGCCTGCAATCGGTATTTCTTTCGACCAGGCTAAGGAACCGGAGGATGTCACAGAAATACTGGAGGTTTTTGCATCGCTGTCAGATACATCGGCGCCGGAAACCAGCCACTTGCAAGACGAGGTATCCATCTCATTTCCAGAATCCCTGAAAAGAACTTCGGCTTACCTTCAGCATCCTGTTTTCAATAGTTATCACAGCGAACATGAGATGTTAAGGTATCTGAAAAGGCTTGAAAACCGGGATTTATCATTGACCCACTCGATGATATCCCTGGGTTCCTGCACCATGAAGTTGAATGCGGCTACAGAGATGTTACCGATCAGCTGGCCGGAGCTGACCAATATTCACCCGTTTGCTCCTTTTGATCAAGCTGAAGGCTATAAGCAGATTATCGAGGAGCTTTCTGAATGGTTGTGTGAAATCACAGGTTTTGATGCTATTTCCATGCAGCCGAATTCCGGTGCCCAGGGCGAGTTTGCCGGTTTGTTGACGATCCGGCAGTACCATGCTGCCCGCGGCAACTCACATCGTGATGTGGCAATTATCCCCTCTTCTGCTCACGGAACCAACCCGGCCAGTGCCGTTATGGCTGGTATGAGAGTGGTTATTACGAAATGCGATGAACAGGGTAACATTGACCTGGATGACTTGCGTGAAAAAGTGGAAGAGCACAAGGATCATTTGGCAGCTCTCATGGTGACTTATCCGTCCACTCACGGGGTATTTGAAGAAGATATCAAGGAAGTATGTGACCTCATACATGAATTCGGGGGCCAGGTTTACATGGACGGGGCCAATATGAACGCCCAGGTGGG
>CAYMBG010000147.1:0-4597 GCA_964388615.1 uncultured Chitinophagales bacterium
AGAGACAGGAAGCAGGAGGTAGTATATTTCATGACAAGGATATCAATAGTTGTCGAAAGTTCAGTCGGTAGATTGTTCTGTGAGAGAATCAAATATTGAGAACGGGGTGTTATCATGTATCCCATGAGTCAGCGCATAGAAAAAAAGGCCGGTTCGAGCTGTATGGTAAGGGCATTTCCAGGGGCCGGCCTTTTGCCCCTCCGTGAACGGTTTTCCGGTTTCATCCACCAGGAAATACCACTCACCGAATTCATGGTCGATCACATGTTTATCGATGAAGTCCCATATTTGTCCTGTTATATCGGCATACTTTTTGTTATCTGATAGCAACCAGGCATATGTGAAACCGGTTAGTGCTTCCGACTGAGCCCACCATTGTTTATCGGTACTGAAAGGACGGCCGAGTTTTCCGGTATCAAAAATGCCGCCATACCGGGAATCACATCCTTCCAGGAGTGTTTGATTGGCGATTTCGAACAGGATTTGTTTGCTTCTGGACATGCGTTCCGGGTCATTCAGCACAGCTACGGCATCATAGATCAGCCAGGCCGCTTCGATGTCATGTCCATAGGAATATAATTCGGATACGGGTTTCAGATTTGCGTCAAAGTAAGAAAGGATATGCTTACGGTCAGGGTGGTACATCCGGTCGAAATGAATATCAACCAGATCACGAAGACGCGTATGCAGAGTCGGATCAGGCCAGGCCCGGTATAGATTCGTATAAGCTTCCAGCAGGTGAAGATGGGTATTGAACGTGCGGTCGGCTTCGATATCGTTACCACCCAGGCGTGTGTCAGAAAGCGGCTGCCAGTCACGCGAGAAAGCTTCATGATAACCGGTGCCGTCATGTTGGAAAGCGTTGTTTTCAATCAGATTGTAGATCTTCCGTGCCTGTGTCAGCGCTTGGGGGTCATTGGAAGCCAGATAATATTCAGAGAGGCCATAGATAGCGAAGGCCTGAGTGTAGATATGTTTACGGTCATCGTGCACCGATCCGTTTTCTTTAAGCGACCAGAATATTCCAAGATGATCCGGGTCAATAAAACGGTTGATAATTTCCTGGTAAGCTCTCCCGGCTATTTGAAGATAATCCGGATTACCCATAACGCGATAGGAAGCAGCGAATGTCCATAATATCCTGGTGTTAAGGATTCCGGTTTTTTCAGACGGTATTTGCCGTGTCTGGTTATCGAGCGCACCGATAAAGCCACCGTTCGTGGCATCGATGGTTTTGTTCATCCAGAATGGGAGGATATGATGTTCAAGATGGTCTGAAATATTATTCAAAAAAGGAGAATAGTGAGTCATTGCCGGAATGTGATCATAGAAATAAATAGACAAAAAAAGAGCCGGAAACCCCATCAGGGTAACCGGCTCCGTGTCTGAGACAATACAGACTTATTTAATCAGGGTCATTTTTCTCACGGCGCTGTGGTTACCTACCTGGAGACGGTAGATATAGACACCGGACGAGAGGTTTTGCGCGTCAAACTGGATGCTATGACTGCCGGCGTTTTGCGGACCGTCAACCAATGTCGCTACGCGTTGGCCCAGGAGGTTAAACACTTCCAGGCGTACATCTGCGTAATCCGGAACCTCGAAATTAATCTGGGTTGTCGGGTTAAACGGGTTCGGGTAGTTCTGTCCCAGTTCGAATCCGTCCGGAAGTGTAGAGGCCACTTCATCAGCGGAAGTAGTCCAGATTGCCGGGTCAGCAAAGAGCTGCAGGTTATCCAGACTGAATCCACCGGCGTCACTGCTAATGGTGATGCCTACAGTACCGCCTTCCACGAAAGCGCTAGTAACGGCAACTTCTTTTTCGCCGGAAGCCTCTTCAAAGGTAACGGCATCGGCCAGGTTGTCTCCGAACATGACGTCGGCGGAAGCTGTTCCGTTTTCAAGGACATAGAACATCTGGAGGTTATAGTCACCGGTACCGAGAAATTCGATATCGAAATGCACTTCACCGCCACTGCCAAAGTCGACCCATGCGCCGCCACTCGGGCAGAAGTCCGCTTCATCATCGGATTCCGGGGTGTCGAGGCAGGTAAGAGCTCCGGCACCAACAATGTTTCCGTCAAATATGGAAAACGACTCTACCACATCGCCGTTGGCATCGACAATATCGAAACCGTGGAATCCCTGCCATCCCCAGCTCGAGGAGATTTCAACAGTGTTTTCACCCTCATGAAGTACGATTTCGCCATCATACAGTTCGTCGTTACGGATTTCTTCAACGAGCCACATGTTATTGGGCTGATCGCCGGGGAAGAAGTACTCACCGTAGTCTTCATCATTTTGCAGATTTACATCATTAACCAAAATGTTTTGACCGCGGTCGCCTTCGTCGAACTTATTGTGGTGGACATCCAGTCCGTACTCTCCTTCCTGATCCCAGTCAAAGGTCCAGACGACACCGCCACCTTCGAGATGGAAATATTCAAAGCCGTCGAAATACTGGATGGAAGCATCGCCGGAGAGTTGTCCGTCTTCGGCTTCCATAGCGGCAACCACTTCGGTTTCCACTACATCCTCAAACATACCGCGAATTTGAGCTTCCAGATCATCGCGCTCATTTTCCCAGGCTGCTTTTTGATCGGGATACCAGTTCAGGTCTCCTACCGGGTATCCACCCACGGCGTGACCAAGAGCTCCCTCGTGAGTATAGGTGAAGTTCTCCGCATTTTCAGCGAAGGGCCATACCATACCTACTGAAGGGGCCATGTCATCGGCGTTGTAGTCCCTGCCGGGTATATCCCAGTGCCACTCTTCCATGTCGCGTCCGTCCTCACTGCGCATCGCTACAGCCCACTCAATCATACGCTCTGCGAGTCCGTCCATGTGGCCGTCTTGTTCAAACTGGAGGCCGAGATCTTCACCGGTCAGGTCAAGATGGTTCTCCCATTTGATCTGGTCAAACTGATTCACGATATCCTGTCCGCGCTGGTTCAGGAAACCTGCGGCACGGATATCACCTTCAGCGGGGGCACCGGCATCCGGTCCGACATCGGCAGGCAGCTCATCATAATAAGCCATGACCTGGGGTGATGTGTACTGCACATTGTTGATGATACCGACACGTCGATCCTCCTCAAATCCGAGACTGGGATCCAGATAGTCCAGATTCACCCAGGAGCCGTACTGGTTGTCTTCTTCAGCGACCCTGATATCCGAGAAGTTGGTTTCATCTTCACCATGCCAGTGACCGTTGATGTATAGGTTGTTGGCATTGATCACATTCTGTCTTTGCACTCCTTCGTACTGATTAACCTCTTTACCGATATTGACAACGGTATTGTGGTTGAACCAGAATTCACCGGGTACCTGCTGAATCTGGATTACGGTATGACCGATGTTGAAGAACGTGTTGTTTTCCACAAAGACCCGGCTTGTGGGTGCTTCCAGGCGCAGGACGCGACCGGCCCACCACTGATTGTGGTCGATCATGTTGCGGAAGTGGGAGTTGGTGATGGATAAATCGGTTCCCGGAGCCAGGTTGTGGATCATTACACCGAAATTGTATTCATACACGATATTATCCAGCACTACGGTAGCATCATCACCGGAAAGGTCGATTTGCCCCCATCCTTCATCACCGCCGGTAGTACGGGCGACGATCCAGAGGTTACGCAATTCAAGATCGTTTTGAGCCACGATCATGGTTCCATCGGCGTCACCGGTTTCATCTTCGGTCAGCTGAAGAATCGGCGGAAAATCGCCACCCTCTTCACCGACCAGTCGAATCGGAAAATTACCGGTAATGCGGGAAGTGTTTCGATAGATACCACCCGCCTGAAGTTGATAAACACGGTCTTCAGGGCCTACAAAGTTCCCTTCCTCATCAAGATCCTCATCGATGGCATCAAGAAGAGAGTTCACGATAATTTGGCTACCGTCCCACCATTCGACTTCCTTGACACTTTGTGCCGAAGCCATTTGAGACCAGCCTAATACCACGGCCAGAGCCAAACTTAGCAGCATTGTACTGAATTTTCTCATAACTGTTATTCCTTTTTTTGGGGTTGATTATTATACGGGAATGGTTCGCTTCAAACCGCGAACCGCTCCCGGGCTTACAGAGCTGAAAAAGCTATGAGCAAGGAGCCCCTCAATATCTGAAGCGGACTCCGAGATCAAACGTTACTCCATAATTCTGGTGATACGTGGGGAATCCTCCGAACTGAGACTGGAAGTTACGATCCGCACGATTATTCAAGTTGTTCAGGTTTGCAAAAATTTCGAGTCCATTACCGAGTTGCTGACGTACGCGGGCATCGATACGGAAATATTCTTCGGTAAAACGATCATTCTCTGGGGCATTTCCCATGGACTGCAGCGTTTCACCCTGGTACAGGAATGATACCCTGGCGGAAAAACCTTTGAGGTCATATCCCACCTGGAAATTGGCCACATGGTTGGGCTGATCAGGCATCCGCGCCGTTCTCAAGGTATCCCTGATGACCGTAACCGGGAAGATTTCACCCTCAGGGGTATAGGAATCCAGCCGGTACTGCGGGTAATCGGTCTCGGAATCGATCAAGGTATAATTCATACTCATCACGATACCGTCAAATGGAGAGGGGAGCCACCAGAA
>CAYMBG010000148.1:0-4546 GCA_964388615.1 uncultured Chitinophagales bacterium
GGAAATTACTGAGCCGGGTTCGATATATCTTGAAAATATTACCGAGACCGATATTGCTGTACGCGGTACAGGAGGGCAAAGAGAAGATACCAGAATCACCTTTGCGGTGGTCGATGTAAATGGGAACCCGTTAAACGAGAATAATAGTGTTCAGGTTTCTTTTCGGTTGGGTAACAATCCCGGCGGAGATATCCGTTTGACTGAAGGGCCGGTTCTGACCGATAGTGAGGGTTTCGCTGAGACAACCATAACAAGTGGAACCAGCGCGGGTGCGGTTCAGGTGATAGCTGAGATCACCAAAAGCAATGGTAGCACGATCAGATCCCAGCCGGTTCGTGTGGTAATTCATGGGGGATTACCCAGTCAAGAGCACTTTACATTGGCTCTCGGGAGCCGGAATGTAGCGTCCGACATGATCCAAAATGTTCCCGTAACTGCTTTTGCAGGTGATCGCTATGGGAATGAAGCACAGGATGGGTCTGCTGTTTATTTTACAACAAGCGGCGGTTTTGTCGAAGGATCGGCGTACACTTCAGGTGGTGAGGCAACGGCAAATCTAACCGTTTCAAATCCAATACCCTCGGATGGTATTGCCACCATAACGGCTTCGACGGCGGACGAAGACCAACAAGAGGTTACGGCATCTTCCAGAATGATATTTTCCGGTTCACCGATTATCACAGTAACACCGGAGAGCTTTGACATACCCAATGCTGATGATCAGCAATTTAATTTTACGGTCAGTGATCATCACGGACATCCAATGGCTCCGGGTACGTCAATCACAGTTACCGCAGAGGGAGACGAGATCGAATTGATCGGGGATATCAATATCTCGGTGGGTTCGCCAAATTCGGAGTTTTCAAATTTGGATCAATTGACCAACTATACGTTTTTCATAGATGATGCAGATCCGGAGGAGGTGAACGACACACCTGCCATTATTACTATAGAAGTGTCGGGGGATAACGGCAGTGCGAGAAAAACAATTACGGGAAGGAAGGCCAAGACGATAGCACATTAAGGGTCAAAAAAATACGGTCAGTATTTTCCCAAAGAACTCAAATTGGCATTATTACCGAATCAACAACATTTGTTTCGTTCTTGCAAAAGAGCCTGCTTGCAGTCTGTAAAAATATACCCCACTTGATAAAGACTCATCATGATAATAGACTACATGCTTGCCAGCAGATTGTCTCTTGTTGACCAATGTGGCTACATGTTGCCCCATGACATTGTGTATTTTCAAAGTTACGAACATATCGTACGGGATTTCGTATGATATGTTCGTTCCAGGATTAAACGGATTCGGATAATTCCGGTTTAAATTAATATCACGTGGAGTCTCGGACGAAACCGGATCGGCCGTAGTCGCAATGTCAGCATCATGATATGCAGTAAAAGAGTCCCATATTATTACTCCTTCATTCGGCTGATCCTCTTGTGATACCTGATGTGAAATCACGATTCTCCACACCCTGTCGGGGTAAAAAATACCATCCCCGAAATCACTCCCATCCCAAAGACTCAGCGATTCAAATGGAATGACTATTTCTTTCCATTCACCCGACTCATCGTTCAAAATATCATCCACCCGGTACTGCCAGCGTTCCTCGGTGTATCCCGCATCCCGGCTAGCAATATAAAAATTAAAAGTAACCCGACCGAGGTTATCCTCACTCGCTTCAATTGAATTATACCACACACTAAAAGCATTATGCAATTCCGGATCAATGGGATAAAAACCATCTATGTGATCTGTGGCCCAACCAAGATCGGCTTGCCCGCCCCATGATTGATCGTACATTACGCTATATGTAACCTGGAGAGCTTGTCCTTCCAAAACAGGTGTATTGTCCACAACCTCCCAATCTATCGTGCTTTCACCACTTGCCCAGGATGAAGTAAAATCACTCTCATTATCAAAACTTTGAATAATAATGCGTTCATCATTTGCAAATGTACTTTGAGCTGAAATCATCGTTACCAATAAGACGATTAACCAGAATCCCGGGTTTTTCTGCTTTTTTTTCATTTCAAGTATATGTAGGCTATTGTAATTCTCATTTTATTTCAGTGTTACTTCACAAGCATCATCCGCCTGGTGTAGGTACTTTCACCTGCTTGGAGACGATAGATATAGATTCCACTGGACAGGCCGGAAGCATCGAAGTGCACTGTGTATTTTCCAGATGCCTGCCAAGTGTCAACCAGTGATTCAATTTTCCTGCCAAGCATGTCATAAACATCAAGTTGTACATTTGTGTAATCGGGCAGATGATACACAATTGCGGTGGACGGGTTAAATGGGTTGGGGTAATTTTGTTTCAGTTCCAGATCAGAGACTTTTTCTGGTTCACCGGAATATGCCGTCTCGTATCCATCACGACATTTAAGTTTTGAAAGTTCTTCGCTTGCCCATTCAATGTATTCCGGTCGCTCTTTGAACTGATAGACGGCAAACAATCGAAGACCAAATATTTTGCCTTCATTGACAAGTCTTACATAAAGACTCATCAGGTGACGAAACTCTTCTTCGGTTAGCCAGCGATTGTGAGGACCGGATCTTAAATACAACCCTGCCATAACGGGACGATCGGGATGATGTTCCAAAGCCTCCATTATGCTGTTTTCAGCACCACCCACCATCCCAGGGGAGTTTCCCCATAAATTGGCAATAACTACATCGATATCGAAATCGAAATCCTGCTCATGCTGATCGCGATGTGGATAGTGTGGAACCCAAATTTGAAGGTCAGGATTTATATCTCTAATTACATCAATGATCTCCCGCCACTCCTCTTCAGTCCTGTAACCATCTTCAATTTCATCATAGAAGTCGTTTAAATAAATTCCAGTTATACGTGGATACTCCACCGACTTTGATGCGACCCACTCAGCATGATTTAATGAAATCTCATGCGTTCTTCCCCAGGCAACACGTTCGATTTTCCCAAGAACTTGTAAATCAGGTATCTGAAGAAGTTCATACATATGTGTACTTTCCCATGCCTGACCTGTGTAATCGGGATCAGATGACCAAACATGATTTACCCCGAGCTGTTCAATCAGGTCTGTTGGATCCAGACTCAAACTGTGATGCCAAAGGGAGACCAGACAACTTTCATCCCCGTTAGTTGAATGGTGTTCATTCAATTTTTGCCAGTCACTATTCATATTCGACGTTACAGTTCCTCTCTTATCAAAACTGGAATTAGTGCTGTCCGTATCGTTTTTGGCCCTTACAATTTCAGTAATAAAGGAAAAGACCAGCAATACGGCTATAAGCTTCCCTGATCTACCCAAATAGTATTTTATATTCATGGTACCCGTCATATTCTTGTATCGATTTCTTGTATCGATAAATCAATTATAAAAAAGAGTTTGAATATCAAATATATAGTTATTTGACAAAGATATATCGTGGTACCGCTTCCATTTATTTCGCCTAACGATCATCGTTATTTTGTACACTATGACCCTCTCCCTGTTAATCGGTGTACTCAAAAGTAGAGTTTTCGGGATTATCAGGATGCAAATTTACAAATTCCTGTGGTGATAAATCGTTCAATGAACTATGTGGGCGGAAGTGGTTGATCCAGAACATGTAAAAAAATCCATTTATTCGGCCAACTCAATCAGCCAATCCCTGAATGCCGGTGAACTGTAATCTGCAATACCTTCTTTTTTATACACGATTTGCCCCTTTTTGGAAACCACATACGTTGTTGGAAGAACCGAACTGTTAAAGGCATCTGGCAATGATGAGGTTGGAAACTGGTAGGGCATACGATAACCTCGATTATTCATAAAGTCACTAGCGTTCTTCCGTTCCTGATCAACAGACAACATTACAAACCGGATATCCTCGTGGTCTGAAACTTGAGAATAAAGGGATTCTATGGTAGGCATCTCGGCCACACATGGAGGGCACCACGAAGCCCATACATTCACAAAGGTTACTTTACCCTCGAAATCACCAAGACTAACAGGATTTCCTTCGCCGGTAATCATTGAAAAGTTGTAGTCGGCATCTGTAAGAAATGGTCCATCGGCTGTTTCAATATCCACTATCTGCGCATTGAATAACCCCGTGTACAGCATAGCCTTCTGCAAACCGACAATCACATGGGTATGCATGCCCGTTATCCAAAGGATACCTATCACGGCGCCAATACCCAACCATTGCAATAGGCTTTTGTTTAAACCCGATTTTCCGTCTTGTGTTTTATTTTGATCTTTGCTCATAATTCAATAACCGATTGTTGTTTTGTTGTAATTAGTTTGTAAAACTGATGGGCGAAATTGTTTTTGGCTCATATAGCTATATTCATTCAGCACCTGGTGGGAATTTTCAGCCTTTTCCAACTTTTTTAGAAAGCTCCCGGAGTTCAGAAACCCGACAACCCGCGCTACCTTAACTTCATTACCGTCTGAATCCAGGAATAGAATAGTAGGGACACCCGCGATACTGTATTGCGCCGATGAGGCGGGAGTTGGGTTAATCGATGTGATGTTAAATGAGCCGTAGACACCACTTTCACTT
>CAYMBG010000149.1:0-4522 GCA_964388615.1 uncultured Chitinophagales bacterium
AAACGCAACACCTCCTCGCATATGCTTTTCAAAATAGCATCTTTTTGTGCTTAGAAACGGGTATTCTACTCTAAGGTGTTTGATCCGGAATACCTGATATCAGCTGAATACAAATATATTATTTATTTGATCAGTGTCATCATACGGGTTTGCTGCAGGCCACCGGTATTCAATTTATACAGATACACACCACTGGACAAAGAAGAAGCATCATAGGTCACCGAATGAGAACCTGCATACTGGTACTTATCAACCAGTGTCTTTACCTTTTGTCCCATGACGTTGTAAATATTCAGCGTGACATGGGTTCCTTCCGGCAATCTGTAACGAATAGTTGTGGCCGGATTGAACGGGTTCGGGTAGTTTTGTTTCAGCTGGAACCTGCTTTTGAGTGGCTCCGCTTCATCATTGCCGCTACTGAGTGACCATCGACTGGATTCCAGGCTAAAATTATTGAATGTAACCCGGTTGCCGTCGTCGGCAGCCATATCCTCTCCATCAAAACGAATCCGGATTTTAAAATCCGGGTTTTCCCGTACGGATTCTATATCATCAAAAGTCACGACATACTCCCGGTACTTGTTGTAGAGCTGGTGACGCAATACCGGCAACCCTTCACGGGTCCATTCCGGTTCTCCCGAAGCTATCGAGTAGTCGATCAGTAGTGCATCAGCTGCACCTTCATCCATAGCTGCAAATCGAAACGCCAGGCCGTCATCCATACTCAGATCCGAGGTTGGCAGATCAAAGATGAGAAGGTTCTCCCCGGCTTCCCCTCGAAACGGTTGACGCACCTGCAAGGCCCGCATTCGTCCGGCATCAAAAGGCCTTCCCTCATAACCGGTGCTATGGTAGTTGATATCGGTCGGGCGGTTTCGCCGTTCCATGGATGCTTTTCGCCACAGTGGGTGCCCTTCATGAAATGGATAACCCTCCAGGGATGAATGAAAGCGGATCATCGGACGATTTAACAAGGCATAACCAGCTTCGAGGAGTTCGAAAGGGGTATCATTGGCAAGCTCTTCATCGAAGTACCAGTAATACCACAGGCCATCCGGTTGAAACTCATCCGAGGGCGGATCCATCTGTTCATCTATCCACTCCAAACGTGTCTCGATCCAGGTTGACATATGATCGATCTCCTCCTCGTAAGTGTCGAAGCCGTCGGCGCTGTACTCCCAGACATCCTCTCCGAGAATTGGCCATCGCTCAAAGTTCCGCTGTTGCGCTTCATCCAGCTTCTCGACGTAATCTTCGATCATCCCGAGCACATGCGCTGTCTTGAACGGACCTTCCCGCAGCTCCCACCATCGGTCATGATATCTTCGCTCAAATGCGGGATCTTCAAAAAGACGACTGTACCATCCGTTGAGATATGCCGGCTGTCCAAGGTTTGTGTAATACCAGTCGGTAGGCAGATGGCCGTCCCAGTCGCTTATATGATGATTACCCAGGCTCAGGTTGTAATCCCACAACGGACCCATGACCATTTTTCCGCCCCGGTCCTTGTACATAAACGTACTGAGCCGGTATCCGTCCATCTCCTTGAGCGCTTCGGTGATCAGATGATGATCAACAAAAGACTCGGGATCCAGGTAGGCGGCATATCCCCGGGAAGGATCGGTGAAATCACTGCCGTACAACGCCCTCTCCAGATCACCGAGAAAGCCCTGGATATATGATCGTTGCTGTGAGGTAATATCTTCATTTTGAGGCCTGACCAATGCAAATCCGGTGTTTCTGTAGTCACTGGTGATATGAACATCCCGGTCATAATTGATGATATACCCGCCGGTTACTTCCGGTTCGTGGTTGTCGTCGGGACCAATTTTTTGAATATTCACCCGGTTGTTGTCCCATTTGATGCGTTCTTTGAACATGTAAACGCCGTGGTAATGGTCTGCATAAGAGAGCGGGCCGTCACCGTCATGCAAAAAAAGCTCCACAAAACGGGTGCGCGGGGCATAGCGTCCCATATCCTCACTTAACTGATAAGCAACGGCATTCCGGATCAGTGTCCGGTCATCATAGGGAGCGTGCAGGATCCAGTTATTCTCCGAAGGCATTCCCAGAAGCGGCAGGTTACGGTTTTCATCCTCTTCATCGAGGAAGCGTACCCCGAACTGTTTTTTGGGAAATCCGAGTGAACTGGATCCACGATAGTTGGAGGCCGAGCGGTTCTGCAGGTGCAGGTCATTTGACAGCAGCGGGGCCCTTCCGTCAGATCCGGGTTCAATAACCGATACCGAAACCGTAGTACGCTCACAATCGGAGGGCCAGTTAGGATCATTGCACCTGCTGAGCATAGTTTCGTCATGCTCGTTAACGATCACCAGGGGAAGGTTGGAATCAAAACCTGCGGCATCCGGTGCCAATTCAATATAGGTTTTGGTAGCAACTTCCCCGAAGCCTTCGTCATCGCGATACATCCGTGCCCGGATCATCATCGTTCCGGAAACAGATATGGGATCGCTGTAGACGTTGGAAGTTTCATCCGGAACCTCCCCGTCAGTGGTATAATAGATTGTTTCATCGCCGTGGGCATACAGTCCCAGCTCGAAAGGCTCATCATAAGTACCGGCAGGGTGTGAAAACTCCGGAGGCGACGCGGCAAGGGAAGAGTCCTTGAACGCGAACAACCATAATCCTGACAGTAGGAAGATACGTATGGGCAAGTACATCAAAAACCTTGGATGCATAAAGGGCGGAATAAATACGTGGGATAACCTGTCCCAATTTAACAAAATTTGCCGCCTATTTCACCAGCATCATGGAACGTGACAGTGTACGGTTTTCAGTCTGAAGTCTGTAGATATACTTTCCGCTGGTCAGTTCACCAGCGTTCATGGTCACCGTGTGGAGGCCTGCGCTGAATTGCCCGTTGGCAAGGGTGGCCACCGGCCGTCCAAGCATATCAAAAACTTCAAGTTGTACCTGTTGATCCTGTTCAAGTTCAAAGCTGATCCGTGTAGCCGGATTAAACGGATTGGGATAATTTTGGTTCAGCCGGGTCCGATCAGGCAGCTCATCATGCTCTTCGGCTGAAGTAGCATCGGCCTGTTTATAAACCCGGACATAATCAATGACCATCTCCTGTGGGAACTCGGTCGTACCATCGGGACGTCCGGGCCAGTCACCACCCACAGCAACGTTCATAATAAAATGAAAATACTGGTCAAATGGCCATCTATGGGGTGACAGGTTATCGGGAGTGACCTGAAAGAAAAACTGGTCATCCACAAACCATCTTATCCGTTCGGGAATCCATTCTATTGCAAACGTATGGAACCCATCATTAAAAGTACCTTCATCCAGTTCATATCTACCGCCGGTATGCCGATTGTCGGGCCAGTCGGGACCATAATGCACGGTACCATGGACGACATCCGGTTCATGTCCCACCAGTTCCATAATGTCTATTTCACCGCTTTTGGGCCATCCGCCATAGACATCATCGGTAGGCATCATCCATATGGCAGGCCATAAACCCTGGCCTTTGGGAAGTTTGGCTCTGGCCTCAAAACGCCCATATCGGAAATCCGCTTTGTTTTTTGAGCGGATTCTGGCTGATGTGAAATCCATACCGCCATAGATTTCCGGTTTTGCAACGATATGCAATTTATCGTCTTCAATAAAAATATTTTCTTCCCGGTCCGTGTAGTATTGAAGCTCATTATTACCCCAGCCTGTCAGGCCTTCGGATGCAGCGGTACCATACTGATAGGACCAGTTATCCTGATCAAGCGTATCGGTTTCAAATTCATCGGACCATATCAGTTCCCAGTCCTGTGCCAAAACAAATTCGGGCAATAATAATAGCAGAAACAGTACAGCAAAATAACAGTTAGCAATTTTTTTCATTCCAATGACTGCAAGTTTTGTTATAAATTTCAATTTAAGTGGGTGCAAAAGAAAAAAAGGTTCACATGTCCTTTCAAAGTAGCAATAACGCCGCTACCGGCATACTTTCTTGCCAGTATTTACAAAATACCTCGCAATAATAATGAGAATATTTTCATTACGATGCAAATTACTTGCTGTTATTTTGCCTAAGCCTTATAGATATCAAGCAATTTGTACAAAAAAAAAGCTCCGCATAAGGAGCTCTTTTACATTTCCAGCACAAAAAGGTATTACCAGCTGAAGGCGATTATAATCAGGTCCGGTTTACGAGATCGGAACAGACTACTTACTCAATTTCACTAAGACCCTTGACGTATTCACGGCGCATTTCGGCAATAGCAGTAATTGAAATTTCAGCTGGACAAACCGCCTCGCACTCGGCATAATTGGAGCAGTCGCCAAAACCTTCTTCCGCCATTTTGTCGACCATTTTGACTACGCGCCGTTTACGCTCGGGTACTCCCTGAGGCAAATGTGCCAGTTGTGCTATCTTTGCACCGGTAAACAATGAAGCCGAAGAGTTGGGACAGGCTGCTACACAGGCACCACAACCGATGCAGGCAGCGTAATCAAATGCCAGGTCAGCATCGAATTTATTAACCGGCAGGGCGTTGGCATC
>CAYMBG010000150.1:0-3236 GCA_964388615.1 uncultured Chitinophagales bacterium
GGGGCGTTCGGTTTTTCGATCAATACGGTGGGAAGGAAGGGCGTTTTCAAGCTTTTCCAAAAGGGCGTTGAGCATGGGATCGGGAATGCGTCCTCCGAAAAAGATAACCTCCGGGTCAACCAGATACTCAATACCAAGGATGAGGGGTGTCAGGTAATGTGCGCCGGTCTCGAGCCATTCCAATAGAAGCGGATTATTATCATTGAAATAGTGGTTCAGTTCATCCAGTGTGGTGAAGGGATAACCGGCATTTCGCATCTTTCTTTGGAGGGTGGGCATGTTGAAAAAACCTCCCAGATGGTCATGTTCGCAGGTGTTATGCTGGTCTGGAAAGATAGGAGTCGGAAAATAGCCTAATTCGCCGGCGTTACCGGTATGGCCAGAATAAAGTTGTCCGTTAATAACCAGTCCGCCTCCCAGTCCGGCTCCAAAATACGTATAAAAAAACGATCGGACGTGTTTGCCCCGTCCATACCAGTGTTCGCCCATAGCGGCGGCAGAAGCGTTATTTTCGAGAACAACCGGAATACCGAGACATTTTTCAAGTTTGGCCACGACAGGCACATCGTCCCATCCGGGCAGGGCTTCCGGGTTAGCCAGATTTACGTTGGCACTTCCTTTGGAGGTGGTCATGGGTCCGGGCAGAACGACACCGAGCCCCCAAATGCGATCCCTTTCGATTCCCTGGGCTTCAATCTGCTCATTGGCGGTATCGCACATACGCGTTATCGCCTCATCGGGAGAGGGAAAATCGAGGTCAATATTGGCCTGCTGACAAATTTCCCCCTTGAGGTTGAGCATCACGGTAGTCATGTGATCCCGGTCAAAGTCAATACCGATGGAATAGGCCGCATCCTTGTTCAGTTTCAGCATGATTGAGGGTGCGCCTCTTCCGTCCTGACAGCGGGAGTCTTCGAGAACCAGACCACCATCTATCAACTTTTTCGTGATATTGGTTACTGTCTGTGCTGTGAGTTGTGTTTTCCTTGCAATTTCCACCCGTGATAAAGGGCCATATAACCGTATCGTTTCCAGTACGATACGGTTATTGTAGGAATTGGCATACTGTAAATTCGTACCAACCAGCATCTGCTATCACCAGATTATATGATAAACTTTCAGTTTTATTTGATGCATCATCCTCTTGAAGAGAATTCAAATACTATTTGAAACTAAACATAACCAACCCTACAAACATAATATACAGTTTTTTACAAAATATTTCTTGTAAACATATATGTACGTGGTTCATAGTCAGGCTTCCTGATCTTCCTCTTCCCTTCTGCTTTCCAGATCTTTGGAGATTTTGGACATTTGATTTTCATCAAGTCTATAAAAGAAGATGAAGACTCCGGAAATTAAAGCTCCTGCAGCAGGAATGAAACTCATCAGTGAACGGATTCCGGTTAGTGCTGCTTCGGTCTGCTCTACCCCGGCCTGGTATCCAAAAACAGCGAGCATATAACCTAAAAGGGCCGAACCGAGTGTCCATCCGAATTTTTGAGAGGTTGTGTATGAGGAGAATATCAACCCGGTTGCCCTTCTGCCCTGTTTCCATTCGTTATAGTCAGCGGCATCGGCATACATGGAAATGAGCAACGGAAGGATGAGTCCGGCGTTAAAGCTGATTACGATCTGAAGCAGGAACATCAGCCAGATCTGGGTATCGCTAAGGAAAAAGAAGAAGACACTGGCAACAGCGGCAATAAGCATGGATGCCATGTAAGCATAACGTTTACCGATCCAGCCGGCGAATGTGACAGCAAAAAGTACTCCGAACAGATTGGCAGCCTGACCCACAACCATGAAGAATGAGCTGAACGGATAGGTCATATCCAGCCATGCGATATTGATGACCCCTTCTGTTTCTACAAAATAGCGGAAATAGTAGACGATGGTTCCATCACGGACGGCATTGAAAATGAGGGTGAAGATCCCTGCTCCAACCAGCAACCACCATTGTTTATTGGCCACAAGATCCTTGAGGTCCAGTTTGAGGTTGGTATCCTGGCTCTTCAGCGGCAGTACTCGTTCCCTGGTGCTAAAGAAGGTATACAGTACAAAGATGACAAACAAGGCACCGACCACGACCATCGCCATTTGCCAGCCGAAAGCTTCGGCGCCGGCGCCACTGGACATACTGGAAAAATAGATAGCCAGGGGTTCAACGATAGCCAGCACCAGCATGCTTCCGGCAAAAGCAAACAGAAAACGATAACTACCCAGCTTGGTTCTTTCTTTCGGATTAGGTGACATGACCCCTAACAGTGCTCCGTAGGGTACATTCACAACAGTGTAGGCCATCATCATCAACAGGTAGGTGATGTACGCGTAGACCAGCTTGCCGGTATATCCAAATTCCGGGGTGGTGAAAGTTAACACGCCGATCACGGCAAAAGGTATAGCAAACCACAATAGATAGGGTCGGAATTTTCCATACTTGGTACTGGTACGGTCGGCGATTATGCCCATGATGGGGTCGTTAGCCGTATCCCAGATGCGGGTTACAAGCAAAAGTGTACCGGCTGCGGCTGCAGTAATCCCGAAAATATCGGTGTAGAAATACACCAGGTACATGGTAAATATTTTCCAGTACATGGAGCATGCGGCATCACCGAGACCATACCCGATCTTTTCGTTGAGTTTAAGTTTGTGCGTTTTTGGATCCATGATATTGTCAGGTTTCTTTATTTGACCAGCATCATCTGCCGGGTTTGTTCAAAATCTCCGGATGTAATCCGGTACAGGTAAATCCCCGAAGACAGCCGGGTGGCATCAAAAAGGGTTTCATGGCTGCCGGCCGCCTTATGATCATCCACAAGAACGGAGACTTTGCGACCGAGCAGGTCATAGACCGCAATTTGAACATGGTTTTCAACCGGAAGGTCATAGCGGATGACGGTCACCGGGTTAAACGGGTTTGGATAATTTTGTTCCAGATGGAAGGCGTCCGGAATATCGCCGGACTCCCCTGCCGAGGTGATTTGCTGTCCCTCGCCTCTTACCGACAGGTAGTCGATATCAACGGGATCACTTGCGGTGATAATTATGGTGTTATTACCGCTGTTCAATGGAATATTCGTGACCTGGTTATAGTGCCACGATTCATCTGAAGCTGTCAGTGTGAGCTGTTCGCTGGTCCATGGAGCTTTACTAAGAGTGACGTCGGCTGATGATGTCTCCACCAGGCGGTAACCGATACGCACATCGAAGCTCCCGGTCCGGCCGGATGTAAC
>CAYMBG010000150.1:3336-4513 GCA_964388615.1 uncultured Chitinophagales bacterium
AAAGGTTCGTCGGCATTCCATGCATTCACCGGCTCACCATCAACCAGAAAACGGACCCCAGAGAGCTCTTCGCTGCCTGCTGTCACATTTGCCACGAATCGCACCTGTTCGCCTTCTTCTATCTCAAAACCTTCAGCCGGCAGGGCAAGATTAATTTCGGGTGGTTGTAGTTCTGATTTGAGACCGAATACTTGCATAGATTGAAGAGCTGCAGGTTTACCGTCATGGCTGTGGTGGACATAAACCCGTATATAGCGGCTGTGAACGGGGTTTTCGGGCTCGATCCGCTGATCCCCCTGTTCACCTGAGATTCCGCTGCGAACAGGATGCCAATTCACACCGTCGAATGAGCTTTCAATGTCGAATAAAGCCGCGTACCCCTCATTATCCCATGACAGCACTATGCTGGATAACTCATAAGAAGCTGACAGGTCCACATGGATCCACTCCTCTCCGGAGCTTGCGGCGATCCAGCTGGTTTGAGGGTCAAGATCGGTGATATGTGCGGCATCACCGGATTCGGAGGTTGATGAAGCAATGGCGGGTTTGCCTGCAGCTCTGTTGAACTTATCCGGAGGCACGACATAAACCGTAACCCTGGATGTATCGGTATCGGTTTCATCGGCATTAAGCGCAATGAGGGTGTATTCGGTGGTATCGGCTGGTGATACCCGGCGTGCTCCGCTGAGAGAAACCGGTTCATCATTCAACGTGACTGTCTGAGCACCCGAGGCAGACCAGGTCAATTCAGCAGCAAGGTCCTCCGTGATGATCTCCGGCCAGACCGACAAGCGGGCGCTAACCCGTTCCTCGGATTGCCGGTGGATCGCTTCCAGGGCGCCGGCCACATAGACCATAGGGGCATTCCAATTAATGGTCACTTCATTAGTTGCGTAGCTGCAATAGTCATCCACATAGGAAAGGGCCGGAAGATCGGACGGGTAATTACAATTGTCCTGTTGACCCGGTTGGGGTCCGCCCACCACAAATCCCGGAACCGGGTCTTCAACATTATCGGCGGCCGATTGGCGATGATGCGGCTGCATCGGAGTACGACTTCCCACGCCGGTTACGAAAGAGTAACCGGTCGGATTACGTCCCATGACATAATCGAAATTTGATTGAGCGGCATCAAGGTAGGATTGTTGTCCGCTCAGCCGGTACCCCTGCAAGAGCA
>CAYMBG010000151.1:0-4491 GCA_964388615.1 uncultured Chitinophagales bacterium
CGGTGTATCGCTTTGGATCATAGCCCTGCAATTCCTGGAAATGTTCTGGATAGTCATGCCTATACTGCACCAGGACTCGTTTACCTTACATTGGTTGGACATCAGTATGCTGCTTGCATTCTTTGGAATATCTACAGGCTTGTTTTTCCGCCAGTTCGGCAAACACAGCATGATCCCCAAAAACGACCCGCTACTCAAGGAATCCTTGAACAAACATTGACCTCGCTTCCCTGAAAGTCGCTGTGGCTTTTTCCCATTTTACAGTAAGAATAGCTGTAACCACCGGAATTTTAACTTACACATAATTGTTTGAATAACCACGACTTATACTACTTTTATGGCACAACAATCCGATCCCAATAACAATAAAGAGTTGGAGCAATCCATCAGTCATGGTGTTTCCCCGGATCACATCAATGTTCGCAGAGTATCATTCTGGTTTATGGCCGGCATAATCATTATTTCGGTAAGTCTTTTTGGATTATACCATTTCTATTCATATAATCAATTTTTATCATCACAACAGGCGGCCATTGACACAAGCTATGAGGAGTTGGAAAAACGGCTGGAGGAAGAGCAAAGAATACTCAACACGTTCGAGCTCATCGATGAGGAAGATCGTCGCTATCGCATACCCATCGACAGTGCAATGACTTTAATAGCTGACAAATAGGGCATGAAACAAAAGCAACATAAAAAGTCGACCCGAACCACACTGTATCGCAGGGGTGTCAGGCATTATACTTCTTATTCCAATCATTCAAATCCAATGCTGGTAAACAGCCGATTTACGAAGCTTTTGCTTTTGGCAATGCTCATATTTTTCATGAGCAAGCCCGTCGCCTCACAGCACAACATTCCACCGGAAGAGCTGGAAAACGTTGGAGTCACTGAAAAGCTCGGTGCGTATGTCAGCCATGATATTTCACTCTACAACGAAGAGGGTGAGAACGTAACCCTGGACCACTACCTCGGTAACGGTCGTCCGCTGATCCTGGCCATGGTATATTATGAGTGTCCTATGTTATGCAATCTTATCCTTCAGGGCATGATGCGCGGAGTAAGGGATCTCGAATGGGAACCTGGAGAAGAGTTTGATATTCTGGCAGTGAGCATAAGCCCGACAGAAACTCCGGAATTGGCACGGGTCAACAAGGAGAATTACCTGGAACAACTTGGCAATCCGGAGGCCGCCGGGGGGATCCATTTTCTGACCGGCGCCGAAGATCAGGTCCGGCAATTGGGTGATGAGGTTGGATTCTACTATGAATGGAACGAGGAAACCCAGGAATACATGCACGGGTCCACACTCATATTCCTCTCTGAAGAAGGCCGGATTTCCCGGTATTTAAAAGGGATAGATTACCCTGAACTCATGTTACGCAATGCGCTCTACGATGCGGCTGATGGCCGTATCGGAAGCACAATGGACCGGGTCGTTCTCTATTGTTTTCAATACGACTCCTCATCGGGTTCTTATGTACCGGTTGCCGTCAACATTATGAAAGTCGGTGGCATCGCAACGCTACTTGTTCTGGGGGTATTTCTTGGATTTTTCTTCTACCGCGAAAACAGGTCAAAAAAATAACGAAAAGGTTACGATCCGGCCAATACCATGAACAGAATCATCGAATATCTGCTACCTCCACAACGCTCCACCGTGGCCAGCGAAGTGGACAGTCTGTTTACTTTTATCAATGCAGCGGGTTTTATTCTCTTTGCAGGGATTATCATCACCATACTTATTTTTATTGTCAAGTACCGCAGAAAATCGGAAGACGACGTTACACCGGTCATTACACACAACAGTATCCTGGAAGTGACCTGGACCATCATCCCGATCATTCTCATTCTGATTGTTTTCGGCTGGGGTTTTCGGGGTTTCTTAACCCTTTCAAGTCCGCCACCCAATGCTTACGAAATTAACGTTACAGCTGCTTCATGGTTATGGGAGTTCAGATACCCTGATGGCGGGACGACCGTCAATGAAGTTTATGTTCCGGTTGACCGGCCCGTAAAATTTATCATGCGCTCCGATGATGTTTTGCACTCGCTTTATGTACCTGATTTCCGTATAAAAATGGATGTGTTGCCTAACCGGTACACGACAACATGGTTCGAGGCCACAGAAACAGGTCAATCGATACTTTACTGCAGTGAGTATTGCGGTACCGGGCACTCCGACATGCTGGCTACCGTTCATGTGCTGAGCACCGAAGATTTTGAGGAGTGGCTTGAAACAGGGCTGGAGATTGACGAAGATATGCCATTGGCGGAGCTTGGAGAGGCTACTTATACCAGTGCAGGTTGTAATGCCTGCCACTCTCTGGACGGATCAGACCGGGTCGGACCCACTTTTCAGAACTTATTTGGATCCGAAAGAGAACTGACGGATGGTTCGGTTATAGAAGCTGACGAAGATTATCTTCGCCGATCCATCCTCGATCCTCAGGCCGAAATAACAGCCGGTTACCCGGCCAACATGCCCTCCTATGCCGGTCGTTTAAATGAACGCCAAATAGATGGCTTAATCGCTTTTATCAAAGAACTGCAAGACTGAAAAATCCATGGCCGACAGCGCTGACAATACACTCAAGATCCGTGAGTTTCCCGTTGAGGAGAACCCTGAACACACGTACCTCAACCATGAAAAAGGTATTCTTTCCTGGCTTATTACCGTAGACCACAAGCGGATCGGCCTGCTCTATCTGGGATCGATCACGTTTTTCTTCTTTATCGGTGGATTGCTGGCACTGCTACTACGCACCGAACTGTTAACACCAGCTCAAAGCATCATCGATGCCGACACCTATAATCAGATCTTTACCCTGCACGGGGCGATCATGATTTTTCTTTTCATCATTCCCTCTATACCTGCCGCTCTGGGTAACTTCTTTTTGCCCATGATGATCGGTGCCAAGGATGTGGCTTTTCCCAGATTGAATCTCGCCAGCTTCTGGATTTATGTAATCGGAGCTCTATTCGCACTCTATTCCATCGTTTCCGGTGCTGTTGATACCGGCTGGACCTTCTATACCCCATACAGCACGGAAACCGGCACGGCAGTCATCTCGATGACATTCGGGGTGTTTATCATGGGGTTTTCCTCCATCCTGACCGGTCTGAATTTCATTGTCACCCTCCACAAACTGCGCAGTCCCGGACTTAGCTGGGGTAAAATGCCGCTGTTCTTGTGGTCCCTGTATGCTACCGCGATCATACAAATCCTGGCAACTCCTATACTGGGTATAACATTGCTCTTGCTGATCATGGAACGTGTATTCGGAATCGGTATTTTCGATCCCTCCATGGGAGGTGACCCGGTGCTCTATCAACACTTTTTCTGGTTTTATTCGCATCCCGCCGTCTACATCATGATCGTTCCCGCTTTTGGTATCATCTCCGAGCTGATTTCAACCTTCTCCAGAAAAACCATCTTCGGTTATTGGGCAATTGCCCTTTCCAGCCTGGCGATCGCCTTTATCGGTTTCCTGGTATGGGGTCACCATATGTTCGTATCCGGTCAATCCGAACTATCTTCGGTAGTTTTCTCTTTCCTCACCTTTTTTGTCGGCGTACCGACAGGAATCAAAATATTCAACTGGGTAGCCACCATGTACAAAGGCTCCATCGACCTCAAAACCCCGATGTTATACGCCATGGCCTTTCTTTTCCTGTTTACCATTGGCGGACTGACCGGCATCATGATCGGCGCCCTCTCTGTGAATGTTCACCTACATGACACGTATTATATCGTAGCGCACTTCCACTATGTCATGATGGGCGGAACTGTAATAGCACTGCTGGGAGGTTTGCATTATTGGTGGCCCAAAATAACCGGAAAAATGTACAACGAATTGTGGGGCCGAATTACTTGTGGAATCATTTTCGTCTCTTTTAACATGACCTTCCTTCCGCAGTTTATCATGGGCAGTCAGGGTATGCCAAGGCGATATTTCAATTATGTCGACCAGTTTCAGGGACTCCATCAGTTTTCCACAATCGGCTCATATATACTGGGGATCGGATTCGTTATCATGGCCGTTTATCTGGCATATTCCCTTTTCAGGGGACCAAAAGCTCCTGCCAACCCCTGGAAATCGAGAACTCTGGAGTGGATGACATCCTCCCCGCCAACGCATCACAACTTTGAACATACTCCTGTTATTTTACACGGGCCCTATGACCATCACAAACCTATGAAGGAGTTCAGAATGGGCATAGCCCAGGACGAGGAACATCTGGAAATGGAGAAATCCAAACCTTTAAAAACCAATAAGGATATCTGATCAGGAACGAACTCACTGATTACTTTTCTCAAAAAAAATCACTCACCAATTTGGCTAATACTATGGGGAATCAAAGTGTCGCGACCCCAAAAAAGTCGCATTTACAACATCACTTTGTGGACGAGGATCAACAGTTCGAATCATCAAAACTGGGGATGTGGGTCTTCCTTGTTACCGAAATGCTCATGTTCGGAGGCTTGTT
>CAYMBG010000152.1:0-2707 GCA_964388615.1 uncultured Chitinophagales bacterium
TTGCCGTGACCTGTAATCCACTCGATCATGTTATGGTCATATTCCGCCCACCAATCATTTTCCCCGGTATAAGCGGGATAACCAAAACTGGCGTCCAGGTCAAAGATCATCCAGCGCCATCGTCCGTCGGCTCCATACGGTGCGTCGGGTCGATAACCATCGGTTCGTTTACGCCAGTAACGAATATTATTATGTGGCCAGTCAGCATTGGCGGCATAAACATGCAGGGCTTTATACCTCAGGTAGTTGTCGACATCCATAAGTGTTTTGATATACGCCAGATGCTGCTCTTCGGACAAATCCCTTTCGGCAGCCTCCCGGCGCATGTTGCTGTAGTGCTGATGATCGGAGGGCCGGCCGGTATTGACGGTGGCATCATTGACCAGAATCACCACATCTTCACGGTCTATTCCGTAATGCGATGAAACGTACCAATCATCATACCGTTCCCGGATGTTGTGAATTCCCCAATATTCACCGTTGATAAAAACTACGGAGGGCCGGTAAGCCTGCCGATCCACCTTTCGGTCGGAATAGAGGGATTGCACCAATGCGTCCTTGAACATGGTATGAAACCAGTCATCGCCGGATGATCGTAAGATAAGTCGCTTGAAATTGAGCAGTGGTTCTCCGGTGGCGGCCTGCGTGTGACCCGGAAACAGAGGATACGAGATATCAGGATTCCAGTCATAGTCGCTTCGGGCATATAATCTCAGCGATTTTTGGGGATACCGGCGCGTAGCGCCGCCATGAATGCGCAAGCCAATATTTTGGCTAAAACCATGCCCTGGCTCATCATCCGCCGGGTTTTTGCAATCAAAGAAGGACATATGAGCGGGTCGCTCCCAATCCCGGCCACGTTGATAATAATTTCCTGTTAAAACCGAATCGGGGTGTGGACTATAATAATGGCCCGGGACCATCAATCCCTTTTCATCACTAAACAGATCCATTGAATCAGCAACAATGGAAATAACCGGAAACGAATACCGGTTGCATCCCTGTGGATCGACAAACCAGGTGCCGGTAGCTGTTTCACTCTTGCGATAACCGGGTCGTACTGCCATGGCCCGGATCACTTGTCCTTTGAAGACCGGTTCGAGTGGTTTACCCCAACTGATATGCGGAGATGTGCGAATAGTGGACAACTCATTCGATTCATTGTCCCTTCGGTCGATTTGAATCGGTGCACTATACACCGAATCATCCGTCGTCGGCTTCGAGCCATCCCGTGTAAAGTAGATGACATCCTCCGGATGTTGCGGTATGATATGCAGTTTGAATGCTTCCCGGTGAAATCCGGGTTGTTGCGAAAATGCGGGCGCCCTTACCAGGCCTTCATATCCCTGGTAGTGATTGGCCCGGCCCGGTGTCGGCACGTCATATAAAAACCAATTATCAGCTCCATCGGGATAGCGTCCAATGGAGTAGTCCGATGGAACAGGCTGAGGGGGAAGTGAATCCACCCGTTCTCCCTGGATATTGCTCAACCGCAATGGCTCGCCTTCGCTTGCGATACTGAAATTGGTATGCAGCGGTTGGCCGGGGGTGCGTCGATCCTTACCGGAGGCCCATATCAGGAGATACTGGCCGGGCTGGATGGTGGTGTCCGGAAATGTCCATCTGAAGAAGTGGTGAGCGCCTTCCGTGTCGCTTAGACCATAAGAATTAAGAGGTATCGCATCCTTTCCGGCATTATAAAGTTCGATCCAGTCCTCATAATCCCCGTCCTCATCCGAAGCGGTCGTATTGTTGGAAGCCTGCACCTCGTTGATAACCACCTGGGCCTGTGTTACGGGGACATGCAAAAAGCAGGTAGCAAAAAACAGGGCAGCCCAAAAGCTGATCCTGGAAAAAAAAGAAGGCATAAAACATACGATAAACGTTACCGTATCATGAGCTGCATGTCCACAACTTCGCCGGGAGTCAGATCCAGTTCATGGTTGATAGCGATGCGAACCGGCAGGCCGATGGTTTCAAAAGGCTGATCAGGAAACAGAGCGGTCATCTGTTGAATCGTCTCCATTTGGACGCCCACCTCTTCGATCTGCATGATCGCCTCACTTCGTCCGCGGTCTTGCTTGCGAACCAACACCTCCATTCCCGGTTCGGGTTGTGTAACAAGCGGATGGCGCAAATGTGTGAGGATATAGTCGGGTCGGCCCGAGCGGATTATCGCGATGGTATCCCCCTCGTCGACATATTCGCCACCCATTCTGTGAATGGCAGCAATTTGACCGCTCATTGGCGCATTCAACACAATCGGCATCATTTCGGCACGGATTCGATCGATATTTCGCCGTTGAACCTCAATAGCGGCGGCCCTTGGGTCTTCCTCCTTCCAGGTGGCCATCAAATTTTCCAGATTGATACCGTCGAGGCGTTCCTCCAACCGTTCAACCAGCCTTCGGATGGTGCGAACCTCTTCTTCCAGAGCCCGGAATTCGGTTTCAGCCGTTTCGAACAACTCATCGGATGTCAATCCCCGGTCGAGGAGGTCTTTCAGTCTTTCATACTCCCTTTCAGCCGACTGTTTACGGATCTCTGCAATACCCAGCCGGGCTTGATTTTCCATGAGATCCATCTGCATGGACTCATAATTCAGTAAATTTCGCTGCTGAGCGGCAATCGGATCCATGGAAAGACGGGTCAGTTCTATCTCCGCCAAAACGACAGCCAGTTCGGCTTCGACAATTTTTGGATCCGT
>CAYMBG010000152.1:2807-4356 GCA_964388615.1 uncultured Chitinophagales bacterium
TCCTCTTCGGCGGTCATCGTAGTTACACGCGAAATGGCATTACTGGATTGCAGATCGCCCAGCAGGTCCTGTACCCGGTTCGGATCACGCAGAAGCAACCGGTAGGAAAGGTCCGTTCCTTCATCATCATAACTGAAACGTTGACTGGCCATCTGTACTTTCAGCGAGTGCCGTTCAAGAATACGTTGCAAAACGGAGAGCTTGTTCATGGAGTCTGACCAGTGCAGATTCAGGATCAGGTCATACCTTTGCCGTGATCCAAAAGAAGTATACCAGATATAGACAAGCACCAACGAGGCCACCAGGGTGCCGATCAGAGCTGTGGAATATTTCTGCGTACCGCTGGCCATACCAATCACAATTAGGCTCAGGATGTAGACCGTATCCAGGGTATCCCTCACAATATTCCGGAAACGAACAATAGCAAAAACGGCCATCAGACTGAAGGCGGTCACCAGATTGTTGTCCAGAACCATCATGACCAGAGCCACCGTTATTGGGATAAGAACCAGGGAACTGACATAGGTACGGGAATAAGACAATCCGGAATGGGTGTACATATAGACCCATGCCAGAAGCTGGCCGCACAGGAAAGCCAGCAGCAAACTCATGATGAGTGCCGTAAAATCAGTAGGCAATGGTGCTACATCCCCTAAATAAATCCAATCAGACATAAGTTAGATTACCAAAATGATCAAACATAATTTCGCAAAAAATGATACTCACCAAGGTTGGTCACGCCATCGGCATATTTAGCGGCACCACCCTGGCGCAAACCGAAACGTTGAACCAGCTCCTGAAACCAGTTCGGGAAACGGTTGGTGAATTTAAGTTCCAGAATAAGATTCTTCCCAAAAACCAGTTTGGGGTTGCGCATTTCCGGGGAAAAAGAAACGACTTTTTGAGGCTCGCTTCGCACATTGCGATCAATGGTAACCCGGATTTTATTTGAACCATCCGCCACCCACGCTTCCCGAATATAGGCAACATGTACTTTGGGTTCCGCCCTGAGGTTGTTGACCATGCGGGAAAAATCCACCAGGGCGTCCATTTGTTCGGCTGAGGGATCGACCAGGCTGCCACGGCTTGGGATAAAACCCGTTGCCATTTTGTAAGAGGCCTCTCTTTTTACAATGGCGCGTTTTTTCGCAATAGCATTATTATACCGCCTTTTTATCTCAAAATAGAGAGGCGAGTCATCCATCTGTTCATAGAATCGAACACGCAGCTTATACCGGTTACGATCCCCATTGATGGTATTCTGGTAGGTCCGCATACCGGGTGAATCGAGATACAAGCTATGGACCGGGTAGGAAAGGTTGGGCTGTGTTGCCCCGTAGGGATCAAGATCCAGATACGACGACAGAAAGTCGCGAATACGAAGCGCAACCTGCTCGTTGATAACGTATTTGTGTTCGAACCGCTGTCGTTGGATCGTATCTATGCTCATAGCCTTTGCGGAAATCACTTTGGTTCAGCGCTTTAAGTCCAGCCATACCTGCCTTTGGATGAGGTAACATCATAGTTCGCGCCAAACCTTGGATAGAAT
>CAYMBG010000153.1:0-4330 GCA_964388615.1 uncultured Chitinophagales bacterium
CTTCTTCAAAACCGGCCAGGTTTTGATAAAGTACCTGATAGGTGGTGCAGGCATCCGCAGGCGGTGTGAAATCGCTGCTTAATTCACGGATTTTTGCGATGGCCTCTCCGGCACCGTCATGATCCGACTCCATTTTTTCCAGCTCGGAGCGGAGGGAGGTGGTAATTTCCGGGTCGATCGGTTTGTCGTTATCACGAAGTTCGGCCACTTGTTTGATCAGCGGGAAAACAGTTTTTTCTTCGGCCTCCAGATGGTCCAGAAGTTCACGGGCCAGATCGACGAAAGTGTGGAATATGGTTATATTCCAGGGATGTCGTTCGCCATGAACCTGCGCCACTTTCTGGGCATAGGCCCCGATTTCATGTACTTTGGTCCGGACAAAACGGTGGTGGGTATTTTCGATGTAATCGATCAGAAAATCCGGGCTCCATTCGCTGTAATTGTCACCGCCGGAGGGGGCGGATTCGGCCAACTGGCGCAGCTGCAGCGTCACTTTTTCCGGTTCGATTCCCTTCTTTTCACACGCTTCCTGTACCGAAATCCCGCCTCCGCAACAGAAATCAATGCCGTGTTCCCGGAAAACACCAGCAGCGTGATAGTTTTGGGTGACAATGTCACCTACTTTTTGTTCGGATAGTTGTTCAAGTTGTAACATGGGATGTGTAATTAAGAGTGATATATTATGATTTAAGAGTATGATATCTTTATTAAGGGTGTTACAATATTCGCTGTGTTTGGAATGTTGCTGAGTTATTGCGGAATTCAGTTATTCGGACGATTAATGCGATAAGAGCAGGAGTAATCTCCGTCGGGGATATAGGAAGTTCGTGTGACTTCTCCACCGAACAATTTCCTGTAAAATTCAATTTCCAGTTCACACGGGAGCTGTGTTTCTCCGATAACCGACTGGAACGGGCAGTTGCACTCCTTTATGACAAAGGCTCCCTGCTGTTTGTCATCCATGCATTCCGGCATGAAGCCTTCCTGCTCCAGCACGTTGCAAAGAGCGGGAAGCTGCTCGTCCGGGGTTCCTCCGCTTTCATTTGCGGCCTCATTCATCCGTTGCCGGGCCCTATCAACCCGTTTGCTCCAGAACCGCCTGAAAAAGGAACGCAGCAGTTCCTCCTGGTCTTCCGATTTCAGAAAGTGCAGAAGATCACCCAGCAGCTCCCGCTCTTCGGAGGGAAACCGGCGATGTCCGGCAAGGGTCAGCCCATAACGAAGTCCCGGACGACCCGGACCTGCCCGATGGTATTCCCTTTCGACCAGGCCGTCACGCTCCAGCTGCGTTAAATGTTCACGCAATGTCGTTTTGGCCAAACCGGTCTCATCGACCAGCCGGTTGAGCCCGATACGGCCTTTCCGCTTGATGGTTTCCAGAATATGTAATTTGGAGTTGTTTTCCATGATGGGGGAATAATAACCATCCCGGAGCTTATAATCAATATAAACGGTGCAAACCGCTTTTATTATTTTAATAAGGATGCGCCATCACCTACTTTTTACCATGCGTATCGAGCCGTTTATGATCCTGCTGATCTGCTGGTTCGGCGTCAATTATCTGCCTTCGGCCCAGGAAAGTGTGGATATCTACTCGTGAAGATTGAATTGTGATTTGTCGGATGATACTCATCATACTTCCGGTGAGGTCCGGAAAAAAACAATATTTTTCTTGACTGGTGGGTCGGAAGATCTTATAAATAAGATAAAATACTCCTAAATACGATATATGCATTTTTCGAAGGCCAGCACATACGGAATCCGGTCGGTTGCTTATATAGCGGCCCAAAAAGAGAAGGATGTGGTTTCCATTCGTGAGTTGAGTGAGCAGTTGGACATTCCGGCCGCTTTTCTCACCAAGGTTATGCAGCGTCTGGCTTCCGGCTACATTGTCAAAACCATGCGTGGCCATGGTGGAGGAGTATCGCTGAACAAGCCGTCTTCGGAAATTACCCTGAAGGAGATTATTACAGCTATCGACGGGGAGGAGGCTTTTGACCGGTTCTGGCTGGGTCTTTCGGAGAAGCACATGGAGCTTGTTCCTGAATTTCGTGCCAAATGGCAAAATCTGAATAATAATATTAGCGATTTTTTTTCTAATACCCGGCTTACCGAACTGTATCCATCAGAAGAAAAATCAGAACATAAGCCAATTGACTTACCAGCGTCATTTTTTTAACCCCTTTTTAAGATAAAATACACTTATATCCTATTATTATGAAACGAGTATTGATCCTGGCAGCATTACTACTGTTTTCTACGTCGTGCGGAAATGGAGATGAGACGGCTGAAAGAGCCGGAGATGACGCCGAGGCTGAACTGACCGATTTTGAATTGCAGCACGGTATTGGTCCGATTGATGAACCCCTGGATCTCGGCGAAGTTCAGATAGAACGGGCACGGGCAGGGGCCGAATATTTCGACAGCCGGTGCGCCTCCTGCCACCGGATGGAGCAGCGGTTTGTAGGTCCGGCGCTGGGGCGTGTAGCGGAAAACCGGTCTCATGAATTTGTGATCAACTTCATCCTCAATCCGGAAGAGATGACGCAGCGGCACCCGGTGGGACAGGCACTTCTTCAGGAGTATATGACGACCATGCCATACCAGAATGTGGATGAAGAGCAGGCTGCTGCAATACTTGATTTCCTGCGTCACTACGCGGATACGGGAGAGGACCTTCGCGAGCAATAGCAACCGGAAAAGTAATACCAAACAACCACCAATCACTTACTGATAGTAAACACGGAGAACAATATGATACAAAAAACAACAATATGGAAGGTGTCGACGGTTTTACTGGGCATCGGCCTGGTGTCGGTTCTGATGTACGGGTGTCCCTCACAGACCGAGATGCTGGATACCGGGGATGCCGCCCAGCGGGTTTATGTCGCCCCCGGAGAGTATGATGAGTATTATGCGTTCCTGTCCGGCGGGTATAGTGGACAATTGAGTGTGTGGGGGCTTCCGTCCGGACGTATGTTCCGGAACATACCGGTCTTTTCTCAGGACCCGGAGTCGGGTTACGGCTACTCGGAAGAGACCAAGCCACTGCTGATGACCAGTTACGGCTTTATTCCCTGGGACGATTCCCATCATCCCGAATTATCGCTGACCAACAGTATGCCGGATGGAAGATGGATGTTTATCAATGCTAACAACACCCCTCGGGTGGCACGGATCGATCTTACCTCTTTCGAAACCGTGGAAACCCTGGAACTGCCTAATACCGGTGGTAACCACGCTTCGACATTTGCTACCGAAAACACCGAATATATTATCGGCGCCACCCGGTTCAGTATCCCCTATGATATGGACATGGATGTGCCGATCGATACCTACAGCGAGAATTTTGACGGCTCGCTCAGTTTTATCGGGGTGGATGATGAGACGGGCGAAATGAGTATGGATTTCCAGATCCTCATGCCTCCCTATCACTACGATCTGGGGCGTGCCGGCAAGGGCCCATCGGCCGATTGGGTGTTCTTTACCACTTACAACACCGAAGAGGCGCATACACTGCTGGAGATCAACGCTTCGGAATTTGACAAGGATTACATTGTTGCGGTGAATTGGAAAATGGCCGAAGAGTATGTCCGGGAAGGTCGGGCAGAGACTGTTCCGGCTGAGTACTATCACAATATGAAAGACGAAAATACCAGTGTAGCGGTTTCCAATGTGCATGACGAGGTGCTGCTTCTGGATCCACGAGATGCTCCGGATATGATTTATTTTCTGCCGACCCCCAAATCCCCGCATGGTGTGGATATCGATCCGACCGGTGAATATATCGTAGGTGGTGGAAAACTGGCGACTGTTATTCCGGTGCATTCGTTCAGCCGGATGTTGGACGCGATCGATAATGACGCGTTTGAAGAGATCATTAACGGTATTCCGGTTCTGGAATATGAGTCCACGATTGTAGGTGAGGTGGAAAATCCCGGCCTGGGGCCGCTGCATACCGAATTTGACGGTGATGGTCACGCCTATACCTCGGTCTATATCTCTTCCGAAATTGTGAAATGGTCGCTGGAGACGTTTGAAGTGGTGGATCGAATTGACTCCTACTACTCCATCGGTCACCTGATGATCACCGGCGGTGATACCCCGAATCCCGACAAGCGATATATGCTTGGACTGACCAAGACCAGTCGCGATCGTTTCCTTCCGACCGGACCTAAACAGTTGCACCCCGCCCAGCTTTATGATATCTCGGGCGACCGGATGGAGATGCTGCTCGATTTTCCGACAATTGGAGAACCTCATTATGCCCAGACGATCCCGGCTGATCAGATTCGTGATAATGTCAAGCAGATCTATGATCTGGACGCGA
>CAYMBG010000154.1:0-4254 GCA_964388615.1 uncultured Chitinophagales bacterium
GTCGCGATCAAGAGATGGTTCCATCACGGTGCCATCCAGTGTCACATTATTAAAACGCTGGTTGCCACTATCATTATCCGGTTCGGAATTCTCTCCGGTCATCGTAATCCTCACAACAAAGTCAGGGTTGTCACTCACTCCCGGTATATCCGAAAAATCGAATTCCACCCAGCCGTAGTTATCCTCGCTTACAAATACCAAATTGTTTGACAAACCCTCCTCTGAATAGGTCAGCCCGCCGTCAATGGAATACTCTACCGTATGCGCATGAGCTCCGCTTGAGGTTCTTGTAACCGCGTACCGGAATATCATATCACGATAACCCGTCGTAGGAAGAAACAGGTGCATCGATCCGGCCGGATTCCGCAACCTCAAAGCACGATCATCTTCTTCCACGTAAGGACTTTCACGTGCATTGAGAGATGTCGGCTCATTAACACGATCCCAACGGGCTCCGTCATAGCTCAAAAACGCCCCGTAATACCGGCTGGATACATTCAACAATTGACGGTTCATTTGCTCCGGAGTGGAAACAGCAAAATTGGAGTCATTTGGTATGTCATTAAAATTCCAGTGATGTATTAAAACATGCTCACCCGGATCCGCTTTCTGTGACGTCGGACTGTTTCCTGATGCGCTTGAAACCAGCATTACGGATACACCGAGAAGAAAAAAGTAAAAAGCGACCGTTAACGGAGATAACGGAAATACGAACCGAAAAAAGTAAGATTGGTACATGAGAGTAGCGATTCTTAGGTGGAAAAATCGAATAACTGATTACGTTCTGGGATTCCTTCAGCCCTGATTACATGCCTGGATACTGTCATTTTATATCCTGACGATATACGGGCGGCTTGTCAGACAACGGGCTGATTGTATCACATCCCGTCCTGAAACATAACACCATCTTAATATGATTATCAAGAAACAGCAATGCTCACACGTAGACTTTCATCTACACGGTCCTTTTCCGCTCATTCGGATCCCGGAATTTCTTACGCACACGAAAACTTACCGGGGTCACTTCAAGCAGCTCATCATCGTCAATAAACTCCATATACTGTTCAAGGCTCATTTTCTTAGCCGGCGCAATTTTGATTGCATCGGCACTTTGAGAAGCTCTGTGGTTTGTCAGGTTTTTCTTTTTTACCACATTTACAACCATATCGTCGGTCCGGTTGTTGATGCCTACCACTTGTCCCATATAGACCGCATTACCCGGATCACTGATAAATTCGCCTCGTCCCTGCAATCCTTCCAGCGCATAGTGGGTAATTTCTCCGTTTTCCAATGCAACCAACACCCCGTTTGTCCGGCCGGGGATATCCCCTTTGTACGGTTCATAGGTATCGAACTGCTGATGGATCATCGCTGTGCCACGGGTTTCGGTCATAATATCACTGCGAAACCCAATCAACCCACGGGATGGAACCCGAAACTCCAGTCGTGACATCTCCAATTCCTGTGACATAGTGACCAGACTCCCCTTTCTGTTCATTAAAATCTCTATAACACGACTGCTGTACTGTTCTTCGACCGTAACAATGACTTCCTCAACCGGTTCGTGTTTTACACCATCTATCTCCTGCATAAGTACTTCAGGACGTGAGACGGCAAACTCGTACCCTTCCCGGCGCATGGTCTCCACCAGTATGGCCAGTTGCAGCTCCCCCCTGCCCGAAACCTTGAAAATATCAGGATTTTCGGTAAGATCGACCCGCAGGGAAACATTTGTGCGAAGCTCCTTCATCAAACGATCTTTGATCATGTTAGAAGTGACAAATTTCCCCTCGCGACCTGCAAAAGGGGAATCATTCACCCGAAAATACATGGCAATCGTCGGCTTATCGATGTCATAGAAAGGAACCGGTGTGGGATCCGATTCACTGGCCATAGAGTCACCGATATCGGTTTGCTCATAACCCGCCAAAGCCACGATGTCGCCGGCCTCGACACGCTCGGCAGGGATTTTTTCCAAGCCTGCATAGGTAAACAGTTTCGTAATACGCGACTTCTCTTTAACCTCGCCATCCCTTCCTATCAACAGGATAGGCTGATTTCGTTCAATGGCCCCCTGCTCGACACGACCAATGGCAATACGTCCCAGATAATCATTCCACTCAACATTGGATACGAGCATCTTGAAAGGAGCCTCTATCGGCCGTTCCGGTTCAGGAACATGATCGACGATCTGTTCAAAAAGCGGAGCCAGATCCTCATTGGTGTCCGATAATTCTTTTCTTGCAAAACCTTTTGTCGCCACCGAAAAGAGGACAGGAAAATCAAGCTGATCATCACTGGCATCCAAACTCACAAAAAGGTCAAAAACTTCATTGACCACCTCATCCGGACGCGCATCGTGCCGATCGATTTTGTTAATAAGCACAATAGGCTTATAACCCAATGCCAATGACTTGCGCAGTACAAAGCGGGTCTGTGGTAACGGCCCTTCGGCAGCATCAACCAGCAGAATCACACCGTTAACCATCTTCAGAATACGTTCAACTTCACCACCAAAATCGGCGTGTCCGGGCGTATCGACGATATTGATTTTGGTTCCAAACCAGTTCACCGCCGTATTTTTGGCCATAATGGTAATTCCCCGCTCCCGCTCCAGGGCGTTGGAATCCATCATCCGTTCTGCTACTTCCTGATTTTTCCGAAAAGTACCGCTCTGCATAAGCATCTGATCGACCAGAGTGGTTTTTCCGTGGTCAACATGGGCAATAATCGCGATATTGCGAATAGGTTCGTTCATACAGGTATATTATGTCATTCAATGAGAAAAGAACTCAGTTGACCGGTATGGGTCAGGGTCAACCGATGCATAGCCCGTGTGCAAGCAATGTAAAGCATGCTTTTGTCAATCGGGGTAGCATAGTTTTTGGCTGTTACACCGGGAACGATCACCTCGTCAAACTCCAGACCCTTGGCCAGATGAGCGGTTGTTATATTCACCCCGCTCGAAAGAGTTGTGCTTCCGGATGATATCAGATGAACAGATATACCGGTAGTGTGATCACGTTCCTGTTTGTTACCATTGTTGCGAGGGCCATTTGAAAGGCCGTTAGCCTCCGCATGACTGATGTAATGTGTCAACTCCTCATAAAGCTTGTCGGCTTGTTTCTGAGTTTTACAGATTACCCCCATGGTTTGATGCCCGGATTCAATGAAATGCGTAATCTGCTCAAAAATCGCAGCTATTTCATCGTCCGGCCGTTTGAAATTTCGAATTTCAGGCTCCTGTCCATGCCGCTCGACTGCCTCTAAATCCTCGTTGGGCGATATTTGTTGCGCAAAACGTGTGATCTCCCAGGTGGATCGATAACTTTTATTAAGTTTGACAGCATCCGCTTTTGGAAAAACTCTTTGGATCTCCTCGGAATTCGTCGAACTGTAAGGATTTACAGATTGATTCGCATCACCCAGTATGGTCTTATTGCACGTAAAAAGTTTTGAGAGAACCGCATACTGTACCGGCGTATAATCCTGCATCTCGTCAACAAGCAGATGCTTCACCCGGTGATAGCTCATACCACCCTCCAAATGCATTTTCAGATAGATCAACGGATAAACATCGGCATACTCGAACGTTGACCTCGTGGCATATTTGAACATATCAGGTCGTTCAAGCCACTCATAAAAGGCTTTGTAAATCGCCCGGAGATTGGTATTGCGAAACATTTTTTTGATATCGGAGCGTAGTTTATTTTTTTCGGCCGCTTTAAGGTCATAACGAAAATCCTTTCTGACTTTGTCTGTGACATCACGAACCACCTCGGTCAGACGCTTGAACATGGGCCTGTGCCGATATGACAGGTAACGCTCCCGCACATAACGAGCCGGCACAAAACTGCGCCGGATTTGAAGGTCATTGGCGACAAAGTTTTCTTTTTCCAGGTAATTGATATACTTATTCAGCTGTGTCAGAAAATCATAACCCGCCTTGAAGCGCATCCTTTCGACAAACGCCTCATCAGATCGTTGTAAAAGCCTGGTTACTTGCTCAAAAAAGGATTGAAATGTAAACTTTCCCTCAAGTAGTTCCATCGCAAGCCCTTCAATACCCATCTCAGGAATGGTATCTTCCCCCAATTCAGGCAATACATTCGATATGTAGTCGGCAAAAACTTTGTTGGGTGAAATAATCAGAAGATCCTCTGCAGAGAGCGTATCTTTGAAACGGTAAAGGAGAAAAGCAATACGGTGCAGCGCGATGGAGGTTTTCCCCGAACCAGCTACACCTTGTATAAT
>CAYMBG010000155.1:0-1424 GCA_964388615.1 uncultured Chitinophagales bacterium
ATACTATCTAATAAATCCTCGGTAGTAATCTCTCCTGTTATCGTGCCCAGTTCATTGAGTGCCGCCCTCAGATCTATGGCCAGAAGATCTCCGGTCATCTCATTTTCCAGCGCTTTTAACGCCTCCTGTACATGATGCCGGGCTTTCTCCAGTCCGTCCCGGTGGCGCGACGAAGTGACCAGCAATTTCCCCGTGTCAATTTCGCGATTCTGCAAAACCTCGGTTTTCATCCGCTCCTTAAGTGCGTCTATGCCACTTCCGTCTTTGGCTGAAACCACCATGTCGCACCAATCCCCGGCATGAATTTCCTGATTGGATCCTACTGCAAGATCTTTTTTGGTGCCTACTTTCAGTAACACCTTCCCCTCTGACCGTTCTTTTATTCGCAACAGCAATCGCTCTTCTTCGTCATCCGGCGGTTCTGATATATCTTTGAGATAGATAATTATATCCGCTTCGGCTACTGCGGATTCCGAGCGACGTACCCCTTCTGACTCTATTTCATCTGCCGTTTCCCGCAGTCCGGCCGTATCCGTAAGCGTGAAGGTCAGCCCCCCATAACTCCAGTCCGCATCGATGACATCGCGGGTCGTCCCCGCCGTTGCCGATACAATCGCCCGCTCTTTGCCCATCATCGTGTTCATTAATGTGGACTTCCCCGCATTCGGCCGACCTACAAATACCGTCTGTACTCCGTTTTTTACCAGCCTGCCTGTTTCATAGGTTTCCAGCAATCGCCCAATCTCCAACTGAACTTCCTCTAATAGCCGCCTTAATTCCTCTTTGTTGGCAAACTCGACATCCTCCTCAATAAAGTCGAGCTCGAGTTCCACCATCGCCGTCGCATCAATGATCTGCTGACGAAATTCCTTCACATGTTTGCCAAGCGCACCTTCCAGCTGCTGACCCGCCGCCTCTACCGCTTTTCGGCTGCGTGCATGGATCATGTCCGCTACCGCTTCGGCCTGGGACAACTCCATCTTTCCGTTTAAAAAAGCCCGTTGTGTGAACTCCCCTGGCTCGGCATGGCGTACCCCCTGCCGTAGTATCACTTCCAGAATCTCCTGGGTGACCAACACGCCGCCATGGCATGAAATCTCTATCACATCTTCACCTGTATAGGATGCGGGAGAACGAAATATCGTCGCTACCACCTCGTCAATAATGCGCCCTTCTGCTACAATACGGCCGAAATGCACCGTATGCGTGACTTGCTTTGACAAATCCTTGCCTCGGAATATTTTGGCCAGCTGCTCGAAAGAATCCTTCCCGGACACTCGTATCACCGAAATGCCGGCTTCGCCAAGTGCCGTGGCTATGGCCGCAATGGCGGGTTTCTGATTTATTACCTCTTTTGATTGGGTCTTTTTCACATGTTTGAGATTTGGATACCATGAATAATGACAGCAAGATACAAAGCATTC
>CAYMBG010000155.1:1524-4226 GCA_964388615.1 uncultured Chitinophagales bacterium
ATCCGGTTGGGGAGTGTATCTGAAAAATCTATATTACGGTATCATAACGCTCGACCACCCCATTCGCTCTTTGACCCCATCCAACCTACCGAAGTTATTATGATACCCGGATTCCGCTTTTCTAAACTCGCGCTCTTATTGCCCTTGCTGTTTATCGTTGCAAATGCCGTCCCCGTTACGGGCCAGGATATCTCACCGGTCCATCCTTCTTTACTTGAAGATACCTGGGAAGCCTCATGGGTCATGCATCCCACCACTTCCCCTACCGATTACGGCGTTTTTCATTTCCGCAAGACCGTGACTATCGACCATCCACCCGAATCCTATGTCATTCATACATCCGGGGATACCCGATACCGGCTTTTTGTGAACGGCACTTCTGTTGCAACCGGACCGGCCGCCGGCGATAAACACAACTGGCGTTTTGAAACCGTGGATATCGGGGATCACCTCCAACCCGGTGAAAATGTCGTGGCCGCTACAGTATGGAACTTTGCCGAATACAACGCCGTACAGCACCACAGCTATCAAACCGCGTTTCTGCTTCAGGGCAACCTTCCTGATCAATCCCACTTCAACACGCAGCAGGACCTTGACGAAAACGGCTGGAAGGTTTATCAAAATAAAGGATACAACCCCATTCCTGTCACCTATCAGGATGTTGACGGCTATTATGCCGCCCCTCACGGAGAGCACGTTCGAATGGATGCCTATCCCCATGGCTGGCTGACAGCCGCTTACGATGATCGGCACTGGAAACAGGTGCGGTATTCTCATCCGGGTCAGCCCAGGGGAACCAACCCATACGGCAATGTCTATGGCTGGAATCTGATCCCGCGGAATATTCCAATGATGGATGAATGGAAGGAGCAAATACCAACGGTCCGTCGTACCCGCGACATCGCAACCAATGGCAGCTTTCTGGATGGCTCGGGTTCCCTGGAAATACCCGCCCAAAGCAATGTGGTCTTACTGGTCGATCAAACGTATATCACCAATGCCTACCCGGTACTTGACATCTCGGGCGGTCGTGATGCGGAGATCCGGCTCACCTACGCGGAGGCACTTCGTCACGATGACAACACCAAAGGCAACCGCAATGAAATCGAGGGTAAACAGATTCTTGGTTTTCATGATACGTTTATTTCCGACGGCGGAGACCGCAGAACCTTGCGACCGCTTTGGTTGCGATCGTATCGATATATCCAAATCGAAATTGAAACGGCCGACCAGCCACTCGTCCTTCATGAAATGTATGGCATAGCCACGGGCTATCCTTTCGAGGAAAATGCGGTGTTCCAAACAGACGATGAGCGCCTCACCGAAATCTGGGAGACAGGATGGCGTACAGCCCGGCTGAACGCTTTTGAATCCTACTGGGACTGCGCCTATTATGAACAACTTCAGTATGTAGGTGATACAAGAATCCAGGCCTTGATTTCACTTTATGTGTCGGGGGATGACCGCTTGATGCGCAATGCCATACACCATTTCAACGATTCGCGCATGCCGGAGGGAATCACCATGAGCCGCTACCCCTCGCGACACCCGCAATACATACCGCCTTACTCGCTGCTATGGATCGCCATGGTCCATGATTACTGGATGCACCGAAATGACGATGCTTTTGTCCGGCAGTTCCTCCCGGGTATCCGGAGTGTGATCGACTGGTTTGAAGCACATATGGATGAAGAATACGGCCTGTTGGGACCCATGCCCTGGTGGAATTATGTTGACGCCACTGCAAAATTCGAACGGGGAACGCCGCCTGGCTCCGACCGGGGCAACTCGATCGTTATTTCTCTTCAGATGTTGTATGTACTCGAATACGCCTTAGAGATGGCGGAGGAGTTCGGCAGAGTGCACGATGCCGATCGGTACACGGAACTTGTGGAACAGCTCCGACAATCCATCCCGGAGCACGGGTGGAATACCGAAAACCGTATGATGGCCGACACACCGGATCACCGCCATTACAGTGAGCACGCCAATATCCTGGCGATCCTCACAGATTTGGTGCCGCAAGACGAGCAAAAGGACCTGATAAGGCGTATCATGGAGGATGACTCCCTGGCTAAATCTACCTATTATTTCAAATTTTACCTGTTCCGGGCTATGCGTCACGCCGGACTGGGAAACCAGTACCTGGATATGCTCGATCCGTGGCATAAGGCCCTGGATCTGGGAATGACCACCTTCCCGGAACACCCGGAACCATCCCGTTCAGATGCCCACGCCTGGAGCGCCAGTCCCAATTATGACTTTCTGGCGTCGGTGACGGGAATACGGCCGGACACCCCCCGCTTTTCATCGGTTCTCATCGAGCCTCATCCCGGTTACCTGAATGAAATTACCTCATCCATGCCCCATCCAAAGGGCGATATCCGGGTCTCGTTAGCAATCGACGGTGATCACCTGGAAGGTACTGTAACACTGCCCGAAGGACTGGATGGACGCCTGCTCTGGAATGGCCGGGAGGTCCGGCTGGAAAGCGGCAAACAAGAGATTTATCTGCACGAATAGCTTCGCCATATCCACAGCAAAGCATGAATACCGATGCTTTATTCAGATAGCATCTTACAGATCAAACAGATTCGGAGCCTCCTCTTTCTATTGCCACTCCTTCTGCTCACCGCCTCTCCACTGGAGGCGCAGCGGCAGGTTACACGGGACCTGATCATCAATCCGCTCCTGGATGACCG
>CAYMBG010000156.1:0-4190 GCA_964388615.1 uncultured Chitinophagales bacterium
TATTTACGCCATCGGTCCTGCAGAGCATGGCATATTTTCCATTTATTTTTCTCGGAAATAATGCCATCCCCTTGCTATGCACCAGCTCGCCATGGACAGGCATCCCTTTGAAATGATAAAAATCTTTGGTTTCAAGCAGCTTTGATAATATGGTGTTGCCGTCATAAGCAGTATATGTCGCATAGTATGTTATTTCACCGTTTTCATCAGTAAATTTGACAAAACGGGCATCCTCAATACCACTTTTTTCACTCTTGCCAATAGGGAAAATAACTCTTTCGGATAGTGCTGAATCAAGTGAAAAGTCAATTTCATAATGTGATCGGGCCAGCCACATCATTTGATTGATAATCAATTCCTTGCTGGATGAAAGCTGGTGCACTCTTCTTGTTTCTTCTACGGCTGTTTTTAAATCACCATAAGTAAAAAGGTCGCTCAGATTTTCCAGTACAAATACGGAAGAAATGTCATTTTCGATATCATACATTTCCTTTAGTTCATTTATAAAAGTTTTTTTCTTGTATTTATGCCTTTTGATTCGTTCTGCTTCTGCCAGCATATTCCCGACTGGTTCGACTCTCATATTGCCATTCCTGTCTATAACAGCGGAACGAAAAACAATAGATGATATGTGCCCTTCACCGGTCGCCCTGAAACTCAGAATCACTCTTTTTTCGCCCGGTGCCAATTTCGACTGATAGGGATCTTCTACAATAGACGGATTGAAAAAAGCAGCCGATTCTATGGAATATTCCTTTGTAAAACAGGAACCTATAAGTGCCTTTCGAAATGAGCCAATCTTACTCGTTTCTATTCCCATTTCATCAAACAAGTGCGACAGTTTGTTAAAATGTGCTTCAAAAGTCCTTGAAATATTTCTATGACGCTTGGAATACTCTCTTAGCACCTGATTTAATTCAACACCGATCTCACTGTCCGACATTGCCAATATCTTCCGGATAATATTTTTGCTTCTTTCATCGGAAGTATAAAGAAAGCGAGCGATGACCCTTCTGGGATCTGGGAGAAAGGTGCTCTTTTTCCTGGTTACAGTAAGTTGCATATGTAACATTTATTGAATGTTGTTTTGTTAGTAAATGTACTCAATATCTACTCCATTTGTTTCATTTGTTTAATTATTCAGGCAATGCATGACCTATGGTTAATTAGGTTTCGCGTTACTCGAGACTGTCAAAATGGATGTACATCATTGGGGACTTATCCTGGAGAGGCGGTGATGCAAATATCATCGTGAATGAGTTCAAAGCCTATGGACTCCCGGTTATGGTTTATGTGGGCGGTTGGTTCAATTATGGTCGTTCGCACCTCTCTAACGTCTTATTTAAAAAGATTGTAAAACACGATCATCAACCACAAGTTGATCAGCATGAAAAAAAGAGCGGGCGCAGACTGAACAAAGCTGTCTTTTATTTTTATGCGAACGATAAAGCCCAGAAACATCATGGCAGTGAATCCTGCAGAGGCCATTAGGCCAATAAATGGGTAAATGAAACCTGTCAGGAGGCCGGCTGACCCTGCTATTTGCAAAACTCCTGTCAGCCTGCGCTGCGTATCAGTCAGGCCGAATCGCTTGAACTCCTCTATCATCCTCTGGGAATGCAAGGCCTGAAACCCGTAGAGCAGGAAGAAAACAGCGTTTAATACTACTAAAAATTGGATCGTTGCAGTCAAGAGCCTGTAAATTGATGTACTTTTATAATCATCTTGGTGTTCTTCAATGCAATTACAATCTTCAAAAAGAAAACAGATAAACCAAATCTTATACCATCCTCGCCGGGAATAGTTCTTTTACTACCGCGATACTGGTCTTACGTTGCTGATAATGGATATGATAAATCAGAATAGAAATGCCGGAAATGCCTTATTGGTGACCCCCGGCAAACAGGCGGTACAGCGTATATCTTATTGCAGTTTTATGTATATGGACGCAGCGGCGGAAAAGAGTTTTTCTCCCTGAGAAATGAAAAACCTGGAAATGGCATTCCTGTTCATAACATTCAGCTCACGTTCTGTTTGATCTCTTAGATCATATAATGACTGCAAACTGCGATCCAGCCCCCCGCTTCGGTTACGGGCGAGCCAAAGACGTTCATGCTCTTCTATCAATGTATCGTTCAATTCTGCCATTTGCCGCAGCAGTTCAACATTTTGAGGTGCGCTGTTTTCTCTTTTACCAAGGATGTATTGTTTGGTCATGGCGCCCAGATGAATCATGTTAACAGCATTGGTGTATTCATCTATGACCAGGTTTGCATCAGGCCTGTCCATATCGGTTTCATGTAACCTCTCTCTGAGCATACCGGTGTATGAAATAATGGATTGATGGTCGTAAGCAGAAGGGGCTTCAAACCGTCGCTTCACCATTTCCACGACCTCCTCATCATAGTGGATTAAATCAAATATGCCTTCTTTCATAGCATCAAGAATACTATCCATCATAACCTTATCAAGAATACCGAACAGGAATACCTGCATGGTTGTAGTCATATTCAACATATTATACTCTTCAAACTGGTTGTATCGACCCATATCCAAAACCAGGTTTCCCATAATTTCTGAATGGTCCCGGAATATCATCCGGTTCAGATAAGTTGATAAGGGTAACTGATCTTTACTGTCATAATTCCAGCTAAGGGCTGAACTGTAAACAAACGGTGCGTAGCTGACCGGCCAGTATTGCCAGTGACCAAAGTCACCCCAATCAGTCATCAGCATCCCTTTTGCATCATATTTGATGGCACTTTCGACAGCATTGGATACATTGGCCATCATATTGTCGGTTCGGCCGGTGATGGTGGTCCAGCTGCTTGTGCCGGGACATACCATGTATTCCAGACCGGCTTCCTGATACTTTTCTGCGCGGCTTTCGAAAGGATGAATATCCTCGTATCCCCATTCCAGTAAAATTACATTATCGGGTATTTGCGGAATAATTTCCGGATGCTTTGCCACGATATCGCCCCACATCATCATCTGCCTGCCGTGATGCCCGCTGACATAATCGTTCAGCTCGTTGACAAAATCGATATAAAGCTGACCCACACCCACCTCTTGAGCGGATTCACGATTCTTGCACTGGCCCAGCTCGAACGGTTCATCAAGATTGGCGTTATAGTATTCGGAACTGAAATAGGCCAGCATGTCGTCCGTCATTTGTTGCACTAGTTCCATGCTTTCAGGGTCTGATACATCAAGTGTTGACTTCATGTCAAGTAAGCCAAGTAATTGATAGCCTTCGGGACATTCGGCGAGATGTGCATATTCGTCGGTTTCCAGCCAGGCATTCATGTGCCCCAATGAGTTTTGGTTAGGTACCAGATCAATAAATTTTTCGGCGGCGTACTTTTCCAGTTTTTGGATCTCTTCTCCTGAAATCGGCGTCTCTGATTCATCCCAAAGGTGTCTGAAAGATGGATAATCAAACGAAAACCCTTCAACATAAAGTTGTAGATGATTGTATTTGAGTCCGGCCAGAAAGTCTATGGTTTCGTAGAGGGTCTCCATGGTCGGGATTTTATCACGGCTGATGTCCAGCATCGCACCCCTGACCGAAAGTTCCGGCCAATCCGTTATGGTCAAGCCGGGTAGCTCTCCATCGGTTTGCTCAGAAATGTCTGCAAGGGATACGACGGCATAAAAAAGCCCGGCATCATCCGCATAGGCAATGTCAATGCCGTTGTCATTCACTGTCAGGGAATAACCTTGATCAGGCAGGCCGGAATCGGATTCGAAACGAATTGATACGGGACCTGTACGGATGGTGGATAACCCAAGCTGCCGCTCTATGATGCCGCTGATAAGCCCCCTTTTTTCTTCGGGTGAATTGAAATGAATCGTTTGGGGCAGCGAAAACATCCCTGAGGTGAGCTCCATTTGTTGCGGTACGGGAATAAGTACAAACGGAGTTTCTGATTCACTTGCGGTGGGGTAACTTTTAAGCTCAAGTTCCGGTTTTTCAGAGAGTACAGGGGTAGACTCGTATTGGATATGATAATAAATTAACAGGCCGGCAATCGAAAGGAGAATAATAGCAATGAGTGTAATTGCCGTATATTTCAAAAATGGCATAGCTCTTTTTAACATGTTCTTCTAATCTACATTATTCATAAATCCAATTTCACCTGGCCATACCGGGTATCAAAGCCCCCGATTTCACCTGGCCATACCGG
>CAYMBG010000157.1:0-4145 GCA_964388615.1 uncultured Chitinophagales bacterium
CATCAAATTATTCGCCAAATTGAAGGAGATTATGATGCCGAGGCAGACCCCGACAAAGTGAGCAAAGCGTTTTCGCTGTATTTTCAGCTTATAACCATTGTTGAAGAAAACGCAGCCACGCAGCTTCGGCGTAAGCTGGAAGATACACACGGCCTTGACCGGATCTCCGGACTCTGGGGCCGCACGCTTGTGGAATTGAAAAAGCAAAATATACCGGCTGAAACTATTGCCGCTACGTTGCCGGAAATTCGTATTGAACCGGTACTGACAGCCCATCCTACCGAATCGAAACGATCCACGGTTATTGACCAGCTGCGCTCTATCTATCTTTTGATGGTTAAACGTGAAAATCAGGTATGGACAGAAAGTGAAAAACATCAGATCGCCGAAGATATCAAAGTTGCGCTCGAACGCCTGTGGCAGACCGGCCAGGTTTTCCTGCAAAAACCATCCATCCATGATGAATTGCGCAACATTATGCATTACCTCAAAAACGTATTCCCCCAAATACTGCCCTTGTTGGACCAAAGATTGAGGGATGCCTGGCATTACGCGGGGTTTTCCCCAGAGCTCATCGAACACCGAAGTCAGCTTCCACAAATATCCTTCGGTAACTGGGTCGGCGGTGACCGGGACGGACATCCCTTTGTGACCAGCGATGTTACGCAACATACCCTGCTGGAACTAAGAAAAAATGCCCTCCTGATGATCCAAAAGGATCTGCGCGATCTGGCTCGTAAAATCAGCATCTCTTCGCACCAGGTCAACGTACCCGAATTCTTCAATTACCACTTGCATCACCTTCAAAAAATTACCGGAGAAGCGGGAAAGCAGGCAATGAACCGAAATCCGGAAGAGCCCTGGCGACAGTTTGTGAACCTGATGCAGGTTCGACTGCCATTGGATGAAAATGGCCAACCCCTTTTATCAACCATTGATGACCAGTATTACTCACGGACTGAGGAGCTTCAGGAAGATCTTGAAATGCTGATCGACTCGCTCCGGGAGATCAATGCCTCACGTATTGCGAAACAGGATGTTGAACCGGTTGCCCGAAAAGTATCCGCTTTCGGATTTCATATGGCTTCCCTGGATATCCGTCAAAACAGCAAATTCCATGATGCCGCGATCACCCAACTGATGAAAGCGGCTGGAATGGATGATGCAGAAAACTTCGCTCAATGGTCTGAGGAAAAACGATTACAATTCTTGAATGAAGAGCTTAAAACGTCACGGCCGTTTTTACGTCATCGCCATGGCATTGGTGATGAGGCGGATACCGTGCTGGCCAGTTACCGTATTCTCTACCGGCATGTGCGACGATTCGGAACACGTGGCATTGGTTCTTTGATTGTCAGCATGACCCGGAGCCTGTCTGACCTTCTGGTTGTCTATGTATTAGCCAGGGAAGCCGGATTGGTAGTCTCCACAGAAAAGGGATTGGCATGCCTGTTTCCTGTAGTCCCGCTATTTGAAACCATTGACGACCTTGAGCGCGGACCCGGCATCATTGATGCGTACCTCAAACATCCCGTTACCCGGCAAAGTCTTTCCCTTCAGCAAACCGTCTCCGATGGCAGGATGATAACCAAAGAGATGCTTTCTCCAAATGCGCTTTCAAAGGAAAAGAACCATGAACCCATACCGGATGAATATCAAAAACAGGAAACAAGCCGGCAAACTGACCAGCCCACTCTTTGTCAGCAGGTCATGATTGGCTACAGTGACAGTAATAAGGATGGCGGAATACTGGCCAGCTTGTGGAGTCTCAACATAGCACAACGCCGGCTATCTGCAATGGGAGAAAGTAACGGGATCCGGATCCGCTTCTTTCACGGCCGGGGTGGTACCATCAGCCGGGGGGCCGGTCCGACCCACCGATTTATCGCCGGCTTACCCTCCGATACCATTCGTGGCGATATGCGTTTAACCGAACAGGGAGAGGTGATTTCTCAAAAATATGCAAACAGACTTACAGCGCTCTACAATTTAGAGCTTTTACAAGCCGGAACCGCGGGACTCACACTCGGAGCCTTTGACTCTGAAGTGAAGAAGAGCACGGATCAGGATTCACTGTATCAAAAACTGGAGCCCATTATCAACCGTTTGTATGATAACAGCTTAAATAGCTATCAAAACCTGGTTCGTTCTGACGGATTTGTATCGTTTTTCTCACAGGTAACCCCTATCGACATTATTGAATCCAGCAGCATTGGATCAAGACCGTCGAGGCGAACCGGAAAGCGAAGTTTTGAGGATTTACGAGCCATTCCATGGGTATTCAGCTGGAGTCAATCCCGCTACTTCCTCACAGGCTGGTACGGAGTCGGTAGTGCCCTGGAAACCCTTCAGAAAAATGATCCGGAATCATTTGACATCTTAAAAAAGCACGCCATCCGATTCATGCCCTTCCGGTATATCATTACCAATGCTTCTTCAGCAATCGCACTCACCGATACGGAAATCATGAAATGGTATGCTGAACTGATGGATGATCAGGACCTTGCCCAAAAATTTTACTCCCGAATTACAGAAGAACATAAGCGCACACGCCAAATGCTGGAACTCCTTTACGGCCATGAACTCAAGCAAAGAAGACCCCGGATGTATACCATGATCGGTTTTCGTAATGAGCGGCTGAAACCCCTCCACCGTTTACAAATCGACCAGCTCAAAAAGTGGCGCAAACTTAAACGAAGCGGTGATGAGAAGCAGGCTAATGCCATGCTTGAAGACATGTTACTGGTACTCAACGCCATTGCGGGTGGTCTCGGTACCACAGGCTGATCTCATCGGTTATAAAAAACTTTTTTTCTTATTTTCTAACATTACACACTACAAGAAATAAACTATAGATCACATCTAATGAAAAAAATCTTCACACTACTGCCCCTGCTGTTTCTTGTTTGGGGATGCAAGCAACAAGATACCGCTCGATCAACATCCGCTGACGGAACCGACGCCTCTTCAACGGAGCAAATAACCCGGGAAGATGCCCGCCTATTGGACTACCCACACACTCGTAAAAGTGACAGTATTGACGTTTATTTCGGGACAGAGGTTCCTGATCCTTATCGTTGGCTGGAGGATGACCTGTCGGATGAAACAGGTCAGTGGGTTGAGGCCCAAAATGAAGTCACCTTCGACTATCTTGAGCAAATTCCGTTTCGTGAACAGATCCGTGAACAACTGACCGAAGACTGGAACTACGAACGCCTGGGTGCACCTTCCACAAATGGCGATTATTACTACTTTTCACACAATGATGGTCTCCAGGATCATTCCGTTATTTACCGTATCCGGAATCTTGACGACACCGATAAAAACGACATAAAAAACAGCGCCGAGGTTTTTCTGGATCCTAATACCTTTTCGGATGACGGGACCACTTCACTGGCCGGCCTCAGTTTCACCGACGACGGCTCACGCGCCGCTTATGCCATCTCCGAAGGTGGCTCCGACTGGCGAAAAGTTATTGTGATGGATACCCGCTCAATGGAGCAAATTGGCGATACCTTGGTCGATATCAAATTTTCGGCACTCTCATGGTATAAGAACGAAGGTTTCTACTACAGTAGTTACGAAAATCCTGAAGGAAGTCAACTTTCCGCCATGACCGATCAGCACAAATTGTATTTTCACCAAGCAGGAACTCCTCAGACTGAGGATGAGCTTATTTTTGGCGGAGAAGAAACCCCGAGGCGCTATGTTAGCGGAACCGTCTCCGAGGACCAGCGTTACCTCATCATTTCAGCTGCTGAAAGCACAACCGGCAACGAGTTGTATATCAAAGATCTGGATTCAGCCGACCAGGAACTTATCCACGTAGCTGCTGACTTTGAAAGTAATAATTCCGTGATTGATACCGATGGAGACCGCCTGCTGATCCAGACAAACCGAAAAGCACCCAACTACCGGCTTGTTGAAGCGGATATCCGCAACCCCGATCCCGATAACTGGACCGATGTGATTCCTGAAACCGATAACGTATTAAGTGCCAGTACCGCAGGTGGATACCTTTTCGCCAATTATATGATCGATGTCCAGACCGAAATCCGGCAATTCGACTATGACGGCAATCCCGTTCGCCATATTGAGCTTCCTGCCATCGGAACAGCAGGTGGTTTTTCCGCTGATCAAGAGGA
>CAYMBG010000158.1:0-4097 GCA_964388615.1 uncultured Chitinophagales bacterium
GACCTGATTATCGACCACTCGGTTCAAGTGGACTATTTCGGTACGGCCAATGCCTATCAAAAGAATGTCGATATGGAGTATGAGCGCAACGCTGAGCGTTACAGTCTGCTGAAATGGGCGCAACAAGGATTTGCCGATTACAGTGTCTTGCCGCCGGGTCTCGGTATTTGCCACCAGGTGAACCTGGAATATCTTGCAAAAGGGGTGTATCTGCGTGATGGATATGCATTTCCGGATACGCTCGTGGGAACCGATTCCCACACCCCGATGGTAAACGGTATTGGAGTAGTAGGCTGGGGCGTTGGTGGTATTGAAGCTGAAGCCGTCATGCTTGGCCAGCCCATCTACATGCTTAACCCTGAAGTAGTCGGACTCAAGCTGAACGGATCGTTACCTGAAGGAGCCACATCCACCGATTTGGTGTTGGCCGTAACCCATTTACTCCGCAATCATGGTGTCGTCGGAAAATTCGTAGAGGTCTACGGTGATGGTTTATCCAACCTGAGTGTCCCCGATCGCGCCACCATCTCCAATATGTCACCGGAATTCGGTTGCACCGTCACATTTTTCCCGATCGACGACCGCACCCTCGATTACATGCGACTGACCGCACGTGACGAAGATCATGTGCACACTGTTGAGCAGTACACCAAAAACAACATGATGTGGCGTGAAAACGAAGATGCCATCCAGTATACCCAGCAACTGGAATTCGATCTGGAAGACGTAGTTCCGGCGATATCAGGACCCAAGCGTCCACAGGACAAAATTGTGTTGACCGATGTAAAGGACGCCTTTATCAAAATCATGAAAGAGTCCTATGATCGTGATTATGTGGATTTCGATCAGCGTGATCGCTGGAACGGCGAAGGTGGTCAAGTTCCGGACACCTCAAACGGCGACGACTCCGGCATGGATATTCCCGAAGGTGCGGATGTGGAAGTACAATCTGCCGCTAAAGTTGACAGTAACATGAAGACCGTGGATGTCAAAACCGGTGACACCGAGTTTACACTCTCCGACGGGTCGGTGGTAGTTGCCGCGATCACCAGTTGCACCAACACCTCCAATCCCTCCGTAATGCTTGGAGCCGGCCTGGTTGCCAAGAAAGCGGTCGAAAAAGGACTGGATGTCAAACCCTGGGTTAAAACCAGCCTGGCGCCGGGATCCAAAGTGGTGACCACGTATTATGAAAAATCCGATCTGCTCCCCTACCTGGAAGCTCTCGGATTCCATGTCGTTGGCTACGGTTGCACCACATGCATCGGCAACAGTGGTGACCTGCCCCCTCATATCGCCAAAGCTGTTGAGGAAAATGACATGGTGGTATCCTCGGTTCTGTCCGGCAACCGCAACTTCGAAGCGCGTATCCATCCAAGCATCAAGATGAATTTCCTGGCTTCTCCGATGCTTGTGGTCGCTTATGCCATTGCAGGCCGGGTCGATCTGGATCTGCTCAATGAACCACTTGGCTATGACCCGAATTTCAAGCCGGTCTACATGAAAGATCTCTGGCCAACCACCAGGGAGATACGCGAGGTGATGGAACGGGTCATTGAACCGGATGATTTCAAAAGCAACTATGCTACCCTTTTTGAAGGCGACGATGCCTGGAAGGCACTCGACGCTCCTACCGGAGATGTCTATCAATGGAATGAGGATTCTACCTACATCAAAGAGGCCCCGTTCTTCAAAGATATTTCCGAACAGCCGGAAGCTCTTGAAGATATCACCGATGGCCGCGCCCTGCTTGTCCTGGGCGATTCCATCACCACCGACCACATCTCCCCCGCCGGCAAGATCGGTGAGGACACACCCGCTGGTAAATATTTGATCAGTAAGGGGGTCAAACCGACGGACTTTAACTCCTATGGATCCCGAAGAGGCAACCACGAGGTGATGATCCGGGGCACATTCGCCAATGTGCGAATCAAAAATCAGCTCGTTGACCGTGAAGGCGGATGGACCATCCACCACCCTTCCGGAGAAGAGATGCCGGTCTATGACGCCGCCGTGAAATACGCCGAAGAAAACACCCCGCTGGTTGTTCTCGGTGGAAAAGAGTACGGCAGCGGCTCATCCCGCGACTGGGCTGCCAAGGGAACCAACTTGTTGGGGATCAAAGCAGTGATCGCTGAAAGTTTTGAACGTATTCACCGCAGCAACCTGGTGGGTATGGGCGTACTGCCTCTGCGGTTCCAACCGGGGGAAACACGGGAGAGTCTGGGCCTCGACGGTGATGAAACCTTTACCATTACCGGTGTTGCGGAAGGACTCTCGCCCAACAAAGAGCTTCAGGTGAGCGCAGTGAAGGATGACGGCAGCAAGATCCCATTCACGGCCGTTGCACAACTCAACTCCGAGGTAGAAATAGCATATTATCAGAACGGAGGTATTTTACAATATGTGCTGCGCCGGTTTTTGAAGGAAATGGAGTAGGCTGCATTTTTTTTGAACAATTCGAAATATCATTCGTCTAATATAAAAGCCGTTTTAAATACAAGTCGTCACTATCCCATTATTCCAAAACGCAAATCGTGACAGTCCGAATTGTCAAAAATTAAAAATGCAAAATAATCAATGATGCTTCGCCCAATGAGCAGCAAAATTCTTCTGTGCAAACTACTCGAACCGATCAACATACTATTCCGGACTTGTAATCAGGGAGGCGTTTTAGCCGCAGCCGTGGTCATCTTTTTGGGAGTGGGATGGCCAGATGCCCATGCGGTTGCACAAACAGAGGCTGATGACGGGGCGTCCGTCGACGAAACGGTAGAATTGATTGATGTATATCTGGATTGCCAGACATGGGGCTGCTACACTGACTATATCAGGAACGAGGTCACTTTCGTGAACTATGTGCGTGACCAGGAGGATGCCGATATTCACCTGCGGATCAACCGCGAAAGAACAGCCAGCGGCAGGGAATACACACTCAACTATTTTGGCCGGAGAACATTCGCCGGCCGTGAAAATCAAATCCGGTTTTTCAGCTCCGACAATGACACCGACGATGAGCGCAGACAAAAGCTCGTTCGCTACCTTAAGTTGGGCTTGGCGCCGTATCTGATAGAAACCGGGCTGACCGACAGAATGGATCTCCGTGTGGAGCAAACAGATGGCGTTGGCGTAAACGGTAACGACCAGGTATCGGACGGCTGGAATTATTGGGTGTTTGAAATCAGTGCCAGCACTTCCATCAGCGGTGACGATACGCGGGAGGAATTCAACCTGGATGGCGAACTGTCGGCCGACCGTATCACCCGGAACTGGAAAATCCGGATGGAACTGGAAGGAGAATACGAATACAACTGGTTTCAGCTTTCCGATGGTCGAACGACCACCACCGAGGTACGCGACCAGAGTTTTGAGGGGCTTTTTGCACGGGCGGTCTCCCCGCACTGGTCCGTTGGACTGTATACGGAAGCCGAATCCTCTACTTATGACAACTACGACTTGCGATTGGCAGCAAGTCCCGCGATTGAATACAACTTCTTCGATTACGAAGAATACGGCGAGCGGGAACTGCGACTGATGTACCGGATGACACCCAGTTACAATCGTTACATTGAGGAGACTATCTACCTGCAGAGCTCCGAAATACTCTTCAATCACCGCCTTTCTCTTGATCTGGACCTGAACCGGCGCTGGGGACGCATACGCAGTTCGATATCCACCTCTCACTATCTGCATAATTTCGACATGAATCGGCTGGATTTCTTTACCCGGCTTCAAGTGCGGCTCACGCGCGGACTCTCTCTGTACATGATAGGCGGCTACGATATCATCAGTGACCAGCTATCCATTCCGGCCGGTGATGCTACTGACGAAGAAGTGCTCCTGGATATCCGTGAACAGGCTACCGATTTTTCCTATTTCACCCGGATCGGCCTCAGCTATACCTTTGGTTCGATCTATAACAATATTGTGAATCCGCGGTTTTAGTAAGTAGAAACAGATCGAGCGTTCCCGTATATCCGGAAAAAAACAAATTTCACATTGCAGTAGGGGGACTCCCACCGCTCTTATTGCGTCATAAGGAAATCAGCGGCCCGTTTGTCGTAGCCGTTATCATCACGTGAGGCTATGGATTCAAT
>CAYMBG010000159.1:0-2450 GCA_964388615.1 uncultured Chitinophagales bacterium
CCGAAATGCTGGCCATGATCCGGGCGGGAAAACTTCATCCGGAAAAACTTGTCGGTAAGACGATCCGGCTGGAAGATTCACCGGAAGCGCTCACCACAATGGACCGGCATACCGGGACCGGCGTCACGGTGATTGACCGCTTTTGATGGAATAACATATCCCCTTCATTGCATCTTCCTGAAAGGAGTACTTCGGCCGGCCGGAGCGAATTGTCGGACGTCCGGTTATTGTCGTTGATGTCGTTGCGGCGATGTTGACATGCAACCGCATCACGTTGAACCGGCTTCATGACGTCATTCAAATCGTCATGGGCTGGACCGACATCCACCTGCACGAGTTCACCATCGGAAAAAAATATGCCGAATATGCTGAATTCAAAGAAGACGGGTTGAGGTGCGGTATGTACCGTATTGGGAGTTGGTAAAATACTTTCGATGATCCCGGGAAAGGTTGCAAGTCTGGATAAATGATTGAGGGAAATTGTTTCGGATTAGGAGCAGCTGGACAAAAATTCTGAGCACGGCGCAGGTGGGATGGATTTACGGAAAAGCTGTTAGATGCCAGGTCGCATTAAAGGTACATTATTTACAACAAATGAAGGGTTATTGAAACAAAATGAGGGTTATCACTCGTTGTTTGAAACAGAATGTAGTAGTAAATTGTAAAACACATAGCAAATATGTTATTAAAGAACATGCAGATTTGCGAGCTTGTTTATATTGATCGTTTGGGGACACTAAGAAACCAGTCATATTAATCCAGCGTGTCTATGTCTGAGACAAAAACCAAAATGAAAGAGATTATTGATGCACAACCGGAGGATGCCACTTACAGGGATATTCTCAGAGAGTTGGCATTTGAAAATATGGTAAAACGTGGCCTGGACGATGTTCGCGAAAAACGTGTCATGTCCAATGAAGAGATGTATCGAACTATTCGATCATGGCGGAAATAATATGGACACGGGAGGCCGAAAATTGGCTGAAAGATATCCATGATTATATTTCCCTGGATGATTCGGAAGCAGCTGTTAAAGTAATCGATGGTATATATGAAAAAGTACAATCATTAAAACAACTTCCTGAGTCAGGCTACAGCTTCAGCAGTGATAAGGATACTAATATCCGAATTCTACTTTATGGGCATTATCGTATTGCCTACATGATTTCTCCCGATGAGTCAATAATAATATTAGGCGTATTCCATGGGGCATTAGACATTACCCGTTATTTGTCAGAATGATAAGTCAGTGCAGTCGCCTACAACGTCAAATATAGCCTGCAAAGGTGATTATCCGCGAAAGGGAGTTATCATGTCCATGCCCATTCGGATCCCGGTTCGGGTGGGGCCGATAGCCGGGCACATAGGCATAGGAAGGCAGCAAAATTTCAGGAACGTATCGGGGAGGTGCGGTACCGAGGCCCACTACCGAATTTTGTTGAATTCGGGATAAAAAATTTGCAAATATCAAAGAGGGTAGTATTTCTGTATTTATTTGGGAGGTACCACAACGTAAGTGGCATTACAAAATATTATCATTATGAAACACACTGGATATTTCATCCCCTTTCCTGTGCTTCTGCTTGTCTTTTGCTCTTTTGGCCAACCAACAGAAGTCACAGATTACGAAGTGAGTGGCAGACTGCTTGATGATAAAGAAGCTGCTCCTGTAGTTAATCAATCCGTCGCTCTGTATGATGACATTGAAGAACTGTTGGCAACCACTACAACGGACAGTGAAGGCGTTTTTGTTCTTACCTATGAAAGGGAGGCCGTCTCGGCTGAGCCGGGGGATGCTTCGGACATTCCATCGGCGTTCCGGCTGGGTTCTTCCTACCCCAACCCTTTCAATCCGCAGACTACCATTCCGTTTGAAGCTCCTGAAAACACCCGAGCCGACATTGTCTTGTTTGATATTCTTGGCCGGGAGATTACCCGGACCAATACGGAAATAGGCCGCGGGATGAATGAAATTGTGCTTTCTCTCGGGGAAGGTCTCGCACAGGGTCAATATTTGCTGCGCGTACAGGGTGCAGGGTTTTCCGATACCGAAGCTATGACATTTATAAGCACGGGTAGCGGTCATAAACATACAGCGATTACCGTCAGTAGCTCCGGTCCGGCCACCAAAGCCGGCCGGTCTTTCGAAAAACCGCAAATCTCCGGCAAGCCGACACTCTCCGATGAAGAAGGGTTTCTTATTGTCATCGAAGAATCCGAAGACTATCCGGGGAAAGAGCTGAATATTCCCGGCGAACAGGACTATGATGCCGGCATCATTACGCTTCCGAGGAAAAAAAGTTACTGGCAGGGTTGGATCAGCGGCCAGGGCGAAATGACCGTTGAAGGTGTAGCAGAGTTTACATCCGGCTTTACGATGGATATCGCCAATATTGCGGTCAGTACCAATGCATGGTTTGAGGAGCGAAAGACCTTTGACGGCTGGGCGA
>CAYMBG010000159.1:2550-4005 GCA_964388615.1 uncultured Chitinophagales bacterium
GCGGTCAGTACCAATGCATGGTTTGAGGAGCGAAAGACCTTTGACGGCTGGGCGACCGCATACTATCAGAAACCCGGCTATGTGTTCATTGATCCGGATTTATCGCAATTCACACGCCATTACAACGTCAAAACACCCCGCATCTCCGGTGAGATAGAGGGGCGGTTACACTGGAGCAAAGTCTGGAGAGATCTGGGTTCAGGTTGGGGGCTTAGTTACCCTGATGTGCGCCCTGTCATCACCCATTGGACTTGTCACCCTCTTCTTGGATGTACCGATCCAAAAGGCGACCACGGGTCTTCCATTCTGGGATTTGACGGGGGAGCATGGGGTCCACATATTGTCGGATTTCCTTTCCATGTAAGCTCCATACCGCTGGACTTTATCATAGAAGATGACCGAATGCCGGTCCATTTGCCGGAGGAGTTCCATGAAGTCAGCGTGGATATCGACGACCTGGATATCGACGATGTGCCGGTACTATACCAGGATATCATCCGGGAGGCCGAGGGTGAAAGCATCGACCTCTCGTATTCGGTCGAGGGAGAGCTTTATCGTGTGCACTGGGAAGAAGACGTTTTGGAACCCGGAAAAGTGATCGAAACCGATGAGCACACCCGGAAGAAAATGGAGCACGAAGTGGAAGACCCGGATGGCATGGATCCTATGGAACAGTTTGAGCTGTTTCTGGACGCCCAGGCAGAAATTGAAATGCTCACAAGCGGACCGGAGCCTGCCGCCACCGATCTGGAGTTAGCCTATGGAGAAATGTACATGAAGTTGAAGCATGTGACGGAACCTGTAATCGTCCGTGCTCCTATAGCCGTCCTCGGTGTCAGAGGTACGGATTTTCTGATGGAAGTGACCCGGGACAGTACGACCATTGTGACCGTATTGGAAGGCGAAGTGGAGGTTTCAGACCTACAGGGTAATCATACGGTGACCGTGGAGTCCAACCAGCAGACGGTCGTGGAGCAAGATGAAGCTCCGTCCGAACCAGAGGCGATCGATGAAATACCGGCCATCCGAAGATGGTGGGAACAGGCCGATTAACAGGCAGGTTTTCCATTTCCTTGATGGCGGATAGCGATATCTTACTTGGCTTGGGGGAGGAGTATGCTTCTGCACCTGCTTCTGATGCGCTTCTTGCCAGTTCCCAGGCGATTCTGATTCATTTCCCGTCTGTGGCGGCACCCAACGAACCAACTCCACCCATTCCAGATTTCACGATTATCCTGAATGGAATATAACCACTTTCCATAACACGGAATATCGTGCTGGAGAATAATCACGCATTTGCCATTGTATGATAGGGATACGCCGAATCCCCGCCACGCCTCGACCAGCATTACCAACGCCAGAGTGTCGAGCTCGCAGCAACCGGGCAAAGCTTTGAAAACATCATCGCGCTGCCATTTTGAAATTGGTTTACACGTCTCAAATAGCTAATTTTTT
>CAYMBG010000160.1:0-1469 GCA_964388615.1 uncultured Chitinophagales bacterium
CCGGTTTTGAACTGTATGACCCGTGGGTCACCGAAAGCCTGACGATCCGCGATGCATTGACCCATCGCAGTGGATTGGGACGGTTGATCGGCAATCGGTTGCGGTTCATGACCAATCGTGACAGAGACGAGCTTATTTACCGGCTTCGTTATCTGGATCCGGAGAAACCGTTTCGCCACGGATATGTATATAATAACATGATGTACCTGGTGGCGGGTCATATTATTCCGGCAGTGACAGGTCAAAGCTGGGATGCATTTGTGGAAGAACGTCTCTTTGGTCCATTGGACATGCGGCGCAGTAACACCTCTATCACACAAATAGTGGATGGTGAGAACGCCGCCTGGCCACATCAGGAGATACGGGGTGAGGTGAAACCTATTCCACGCAGAAACTTCGATAACGCAGGTCCAGCCGCATCCATCAATACGACGGTCACTGAGCTTGCTCAATGGGTCAGACTGCATCTTGGCGTGCCGGGAGTTTACAATGGTGAGCGTCTTATCGATGAGTCCGTAATCCAGGAGTTGCATACCGCCCAAACGACGATCCCTGCAAATGAAATGTACGGGGATCCCGGCGCTTATGGGATGGGCTGGTTTATAGAACGTTACCGGGGTGAGCGCATCGACCGGCATGGCGGTGGAACAGACGGTTTTACTACTTCACTGATTCTGATGCCCGGACAGGATCTGGGAATTATTATTGTTACCAACACCTTTTCTGATTTTCGTGAGGTGGTGGCCAATAAAATCATGGACCATTATCTGGGATTGGATGAAACGGCCTGGAACCAGATCATCCGTGATCGCTATGAGCGCGAGTTCAGGGAGCAAATGGCTAAACGGGATAGTATACACGCACTGCGACAGGATCAGATCGCACCATCTCTGCCGCTGGATCACTTTACAGGAGATTATTATGATAATTTGTACGGTGAACTGGAAGTCATGAAAGACGCTGATGATCACTTGCTACTTCGTTTATGGAATAATGATGAAATGACGGCAGACCTGGAACACTGGGAGGGCGACCGGTTTCGCGCGGTATGGCACAATCCTGCTCAACGAGAAAAATTTGTTCAATTTGTACTGGGAAGACGAGCGGTTGTAGAGGGTATTGAAGTGACTTTCAATCTTCGGCCGAACATGCTGCAGGTCGGGGCGTATCCGTCCGATTATACGCGTACTGTGATGTTTGACAAAGTAAAGTGAGTTTAATTTCAGAATATCCCCAGATTCGATATATTGTGCAGGATTTTTACGATCAGCAGCAAGGCTTTAGAGGTGTTGCAATCATTAAAAGGTGACTAAAATATTTATCAAGATGGATATATTACAATCAATTTTATTGGGGATATTACAAGGAATAACAGAATTTTTACCAGTCAGCAGCTCCGGTCACCTTGCTCTGGGACGTGCATTGCTTGGGAGGGATCTTGAGCCGGGGATTACATTTGAAATCGTTGT
>CAYMBG010000160.1:1569-3965 GCA_964388615.1 uncultured Chitinophagales bacterium
TTCATTGTCTCCTGTATGTTACTGGTCACCGGAACCATGCTTTTTTCCACCAAGTTCATTGCTAACCCTACAAAGGATGTTAATACCGGACGTGGTTTATTGATAGGAGTGGCGCAGGCATTTGCCATCATTCCCGGTATTAGTCGATCCGGATCCACCATATCGGTCAGTTTATTCAGTGGCATGAGCCGTGAGAATGCAGCCCATTTTTCATTCTTAATGGTACTCCCGGTTTTGGGTGGTGCGATGCTGCTTGAAATGTTGGAGATCGCCGAAGCAGGTATAGAAGCCGCTGCTGTGGCCAGCTTGTTTGCTGGATTTCTAACCTCTTTCATCTCCGGTTATTTCGCATTGAAATATTTGATCATTCTTCTTAAGCGTGAGAAGTTCCACTATTTTGCATTTTACTGCTGGACGGTTGGAATCATTGGTATTATCTACTTTTTTTAAAATGGTTAATTCAACCGGAATATCGTTGAAGGGGAATGAAATACGCGATAAAAATTTTTTAGCTTGTTTGATTCCACTCAAATACTGCCAGGCAGGCATCTTTTTGGCTGTTACTGATTTTATGACGTGATCTCACCGATTCACTCTGCGCTAAGATTTCAGCTGTTGAGTACACTTCATCCCCGTACATGAGCTCTTTGCGGTAATCGGCCATAACCCGGCTCGCTTTTTTGGTCCTGATGAATTCCGGTGGCAGAGTCTCCAATGCCCACTCAATATATCGTATATTATTGACATGCTGATTGGTATCGATATCCCCCAGGCGGATATGGAAGCGGGTTTGGTAGTCGATCTCATCCGGCGGTTCCGGTGATTGAATAGCTAAGGGACGTTTGCTGTCGGGAGAGATTCCGAAAGCCTGGATAACCTCTTCTGTTACCGGGGTCGGTCGTTTGCGACGCATATCAATGTAGACCCAAAGTGTATTGGCTTTGGCGAGTATTTTGTCGTTGGAACTTCGAACTTCATAACGGCGAAAGCCGAAATAGTTACGAAAAGAGTGGGGTTCGGTAGTGATCGTGATATCCTGAGTGAAAGCGGGATAAGCATTAACTTCGAGATCCCATTTAGCAAGTACCCAGGCCGTCTGGGTCTGCTCGTAAAAGTCAAGACCGATACCGCATTCCTCGCTTTGGCGTATGGCCATATCCTCAAGGTATTGCATCAAAGAGGTGATACGTAGTTTACGGTCAGCGCCCACATTAAAATAGGGGATGTTATAGGATCGGGTGAATATCATGTTTTCTAAAATTGAGGCTAAAACTGTTAAGCGGGACTTGGCTGCAATAAAATACGATTATGCAGTGAGGATGCCATCCCTGAAACGGATAGGTCAATTATTTTTTACCATTCAAAAATCAAACCAAGGGTAGGCAATACGGTGCCGGTTTCGTTCTCCAGCGGATAGGTTTGATAGTAATTGCGATCGGGTCGAAAATGCGGATTGAATTCGGTGGATGCCGGAATTGGCTGACCGGTTTCATCGCGACGTACGTTCAGAAAGGGACGTCCTTCAATCTCAAAAGCGTAGATATTCTGAATGTCCAGATACGTAGTGATGCTGAATTGATCAAAGTAAAACCGTTTGTCGACCCGGATATCCAATTGGTGAAAAGTGCCAAGCCGCTTTTCGTTCAGCCGGGTGTAGTCGGGCAAGCCCTGACGGTTGGTTTCCCAAACTTCTTGGCGGGAAGAGCGTTCGACATCGTAGGGTGTGTAGGGTGCGCCACCGAGCAACTGCCAGCGCAGTCCCACATCCCAACCACCAGAAAACTGTTTTCCCGCAGTCAAGGTAAGCAGATGGCGGTTGTCCCAGGCTGAGGGCACATATTCGCCGTCTGTGTCCTCAAATTCGCTCCAGAACAGGGTATATGACAGTATGCCGTAGAAATCCCGGTAGAGTTTTTGTTGTGCCAGAAATTCAACGCCGTAAGAGCGGCCTTTGGAAGTAGGTTCGGCCGGTTCATTCCCGATCACTCCGAAATCACTTCCCAGATTTGCGAGGGATACCTGGTTTCGGGTCAAAAAGGGATAGTCGCGATATTGCTTGAGAAACCCCTCGATGGTAAAGATCAGGCTTTCGCGCGGCAGATATTCAAAACCCGCGACATAGTGGTTGGCGCGAATATATCCGATACTGTTATCCCGGTTTGCCAGCTTGTCATCCTCGTCACGATAACCGAGTACTGTGTAGGGAGGAAGTTGATGGTAGATGCCGGTATTGGCATTGAGACTAAAATTGCCGGTGAGATACCATGAGAGCGAAAAGCGTGGTGATAGCTGTTTTAGGGGATTATTGGTATTGGCAGAGTAATCGGACGCATCCATTCGCAATCCAGCTGACATGGACAGGCGGCGTCCAAAAAAACGAGAGCTTGCCTGTCCAT
>CAYMBG010000161.1:0-1421 GCA_964388615.1 uncultured Chitinophagales bacterium
GTAATGGTTTCACGCTCGACTACTGAGTCACGGAGTCCATCCAACCCTCGTTTTTCGAGCGTATGAATGATATGGTCGGTGTAGGTTTCCATCCACTCATGCCAAAGCTGGCCTTTTTGGGTATAGGGTGCGTTGACCAGCATATAGAGATTGGAACAGCCCGGAGGGGCGTCATCAGGATCGGTTTGGGAAGTATTGGTGATGTAGATTGTAGGTTCATCCGGCAGCTCCCCTTTTTCAAATATGGAGCGAAACTCTTCTTCATAGTTGTCGGAGAAAAAGATATTGTGATGCTCGAGTTGCCGGTACGTCCGGTTAATGCCCAGCATCACCACAAAACCGGAGCAGGAGGGTTCTATACGCGAAATTCTTCTGCGATTAAAACGGGACAGGGTGTTTTCGGGTAGTAAATTCAGGTAGGTTTCGGTAGCGTCGCTGTTCGCCACAACCATATCGGATTCATGAAGCTCACCATTGATCATGACCCCGCAGATCCTGCGTTTTTCCGAGGGATCCGGTACAATCATATCCACCGGAACCGATGTATGTACATTGACACCACATGATTCTGCTAATTGAAGCAGTGCCTGAGCTAACTGATACATTCCTCCGCTTATATAGAAACCGCCGAGTCGCAACTCTACATAGGGAATCACGTTTAGGGTAGCGGGGGCCTGAAAAGGAGAGGATCCGTTGTAGGTTGGAAAGCGTTTAAAAAGTTGTCTTAGGCGCGGAGAGCGGAAGTATTGGTCAACTCGCTTTGACACCGTTGAAAATGCGTCAATGCCAAGCAGGTCCGGCAGATCTTTGAGTGAGATATCCGAGATGCTATGTAACGGATTGAACATAAAATTGCCGGCTGCCTTACGATACAATTCAGCGCTGTAATCCAGGAATGCATCCCAGGCATCGATATCCTCGGGTGCAATTTGCATCAAGCCGGAGCGATTATGCTCAGGGTCAAGATAGTTATCAAACACGGTCCCGTCAGAAAACCGGTAACGACAGATCGGCTCAACACTTTTCCAGGCGAGGTAATCCTCTGGTTTTTTGCCACAATATTCAAACACTTCCTTCAGCAAAAAAGGCATGGTAAGCAAACTCGGCCCGGTATCAAATCGGAACCCATTGGAGCGATACTCCTGCATTTTTCCCCCAACAGTGTCATTTCGTTCAAAAAGATCGACGTCATACCCATCGGCGGCAAGCATTGCTGCTGTTGCAAGTCCGCCTATTCCGGCACCGATAACTGTAACCTTCATTGCTGTTTACCGTTGATAATTGCTGGTTTTATTCTATGGGGAAGAAACTTCTTTCCGTAAAGACAAAACGGCCACAGATTCAATATGATATGTACGGGGAAACATATCTACTGGTTGAACGCGCTCGATCTCATACCGGTCGGCCAATAAAGCAACGTC
>CAYMBG010000161.1:1521-3834 GCA_964388615.1 uncultured Chitinophagales bacterium
ATTGCCGATGCGTTGATCTCAATTCCCACCATCTGCCTGGCCATATGATTCACGTAGAGGGTCAGTGTACCCACACCGCAATAGAGGTCGTAAACGGTTGATCGTTTTTCGGTTCCAAGAGCATCAGTAACGACATCATATAATACTTGAGCCTGACGCGTGTTGGTTTGGAAAAAAGTACCGGGATCAATCCGAAACCGATAGTTGCCGATGTATTCATGGATGTAACCCGGACCGTGGAGGATATTTCGGTAACGGCCTTCCGAGGTGGGTGACCTGGTGTCATTGATGGTATGGATAAATGTGGTTATCTCGGGGAAAGTTTCCAGTAAATGAGAGGCAATATCTTCAACGGCAAGTTGATCGTTGGTCCGGGTAACCAGGTTGACCATCAGGTCATCGGTGTGATCTGCATTGCGAATAACCAGGTGACGAAGAAAACCCGTGTGTTGATGGGTGTTGTATGGAGAAATGTTATTATTGACGGCATATGAGCGAACCGCCTCAAGTATGCGATAGGAGATCGGATGCTGCAAATGACATTCATGCAGGTTAAGGATACGATCGTAGCGTCCGGGGACATGTAGTCCGAGGGCAAAATCTTTATCAGGAATATCTTCATTGGATTGTACTTCGCTATCGGTAAGCCACCGCCGGTCACCGAATGTGTACTCCATTTTGTTGCGATAATAATAAGGTTCCGGTGCACCGATAACGGGGGCGGTTTGCAAGTCGCGGAATCCGCCGATTCTATGAAAGTGATCCGCGACATGACCCGATTTATAAACCAACTCTTTGTCGTAGGGGATATGTTGCCAGGTGCAGCCACCACAAACTCCCGCATGTCGGCATTTGGGAGCGATACGGTCGGGTGAAGGCATAATTACTTCAATTAATGCTCCTTCAGCGAACTTCTTCCGCTTTTTTATGATGCGAACCCGGACACGGTCGCCTGGAGTCGTGTTTTTTACAAAAATGGCGTACTCACCAACCTTGCCCAGGCCTTTGCCTTCAAATGCAGCCGCGGTGATGTCCAATTCCAGTTCACGTCCCTTTTTTACCGGGGAAGGCAATTGCTGTGCATTCATTTATCGAATTTTTTCATTAACAGACTCTTCAGACGGAATATCGTATGTTTCAAACAAGAGCGCATATGCTTCCATTTCAGTTTGATGGTCACCCAGACGTGACAAGACAAGATCAAGTTGTTGCATGGAAACCACGTTCAGTGTTTCCAGAAATCGCAGAGCAATGCGCGGGTGACGTTTTCCCATGATTTGGTAATCAGAGATGAAAAAGCCGTTCAGCATACAGTCAGAAACGCATCGGGCGGAAGCTTTACGGCGAACCTGGTAATCTATACTGAAAGCACCAAACGTCTCGGGTGGATGCAGTTGCGTTAACGGAACCGCGTCTTGCTCCGGATTTTCCTGGTACAGCAGTTCCACGGAGCCTTGTTCAATAAAGTAAAGTCCGGTTCCGGGATCGCCCTGATGAAAAACGAATTCCCCGGATTTATAACGTCGCCGGTGACTTAACTGCAACAGCTCATATCTTTCCAGTTGGGACAGGCGCTTTAGAAAAGGGGATTGGAAAAGCAGATCTGATTGCGATTTGATACGTTGCCAAAATTTGGGTTTATACATGATCGGTTACCGGGGGAAAATTGTATTGTTGTATTTCTTTATATATCCAACTATATCCAGAGAAAAATAGGGGATTGGAAAACTAAAAGGAATGGCCGATTCCAAAATGCCAGTATGGGTTGCTGTTGTTAAACCATCCTCGTTGCAGGTCGTGAATTCGGTAGGCGACATCTATGCGGAAGACAAAAAAGTCCCAGTCCAAACGCATTCCAAAACCCGATCCCACAGCGATCTCTTCATAGAAATCATCGAGACGGAATTTGCCTTCATCAAAGGGGCTGCGACTGCCATACCAGATATTACCGAAATCAGTAAAACCCGCTATAGCCCAATCGGTACTAAGAAATGAGTGAAAAATGGTATGACGATATTCAAGGAAACCGGCAAGCTTGATATCGCCTCCATTAATGGGGGCTTCACCCGCGGAAGCGTCAAGATCAGCGGGCCCCAGTCGCAGTGGAGGCCATCCTCTTATATCGTTACTGCCACCGGCGAAAAAACGCCGGTTAAGCGGGATTTGGGGATTACTTCCAAAGGCATGCGCGTATCCCGCATACCCTCTCCACGCAAAAACACCACTTTCCAATACCGGTGAATAATTACGGTAATCCACAGTTATCCTTGCAAACTGGCTGTAAGTAAGGGTTCCTTCGCTTAAGCTCAAAGA
>CAYMBG010000162.1:0-3815 GCA_964388615.1 uncultured Chitinophagales bacterium
GTCGAAAGCCTGGTTTTGAATCTTTGGAACATCCGGGATCAATCCGCCTATGAGTTATCCGTTTCATTCTACAAACATCTGAATGAGGGCATGGGAAAAAATAAAGCCATGCAAAAAGCAAAAATTGATTACATCAATAACAGAAACAGCAATCCCTCTTCCTGGGGCTCTTTTGTAGTTTATGGCAACACCGATCCCGTAGTTTCAACTTTTAGTGCATGGACCCTTGTCATTCCAGTACTGATCATCGGTTTCCTCTCTTTTTTGATTGCCGGTCTGCGAACCTACAACATGAATATCAGAAGATAACCATGTTGTTATTACTCTAAATGTTGTTCCGCCAATCTGCGATAGGCACCGTTCAACTCATAGGTGATGCGAATATGGTCAATGGCGAGCTCTTCCTGATTCAACTGCAGATAAGCATTTCCAAGATACCAGTGAATTTTCTCCCGTGTAAGCAAATGCATATCATGCTCCGCTTCAAGCAAGCGGGTCAAAATATACACTGCTGATTCATAATTGCCCTTATTATAGTAAACCGAACCTTTACTCAACTCAAGGCGCACCGATTGTTCCTCAGAAAGCTGCAATTGATCGATTTCATTCAATTTATCCAAGGCTTCATTTTCATGCTCTAATGAAGCCATGTTTATTGCGCGCTGTAATTCATACTCAAATACATCGGTAGGAATAGAAGATGTTCGAAAATTATTCAGTTCGATCTCCGCGACCGGTTCCGGCTCTGATTGTTGATCATAGCTAAAAAGATAGAAGATCGAAAGTACTCCGATTGCAAGGACAAATACAGCAGCAATCCGGCCCAAAACTGTTGTCCATTTATAATTGTTTGAACTCCCCTTACTTGCGGGTTCAAGTGTTTGTTTCCCGGATGCGAGTGCCTCAAGATTTACAGAGTTAATCAGATATTCCATATGCTCGGGATACTCAATCAAGTCGAGCCATAAAGACTCGACTTCTTCATCCGAAAGTAAACCTTTTCGATACGCTTCTATTTGATCTTCAATATTATAGTGTCCATTTTTTTTCACGTTGAAAACTCCCTTTTCGATAGTGGTAATTAAGATCTGTTCTCAAGCACCTGCTCAATAGTAGTAATCAGGTCTTGTTTCATAAATGGTTTTAGTAAAAATGCATCCATTCCAACCTCCATGCACTGATTCCGCACTTGTGACGTTCCATTGGCGGTAGCAGCAATGATGGGAACATCCCTGTAATAACTCATGTTGCGAATTTGACGGGATGCTTGAATACCATCAATTCCAATTCCCAAATTGATATCTGTAATAATCAAGTCATATCGTGTCGTTGAACTATGCAAAATCGCATCATCCCCATCGACCGCGGGGTCAACATCAATATAGTTTTTAAGAAATGCTTTCACCAAAAAACGTATTTCATCATCGTCTTCAATGTGAAGTGCCCTGATTTTTTTATGTACACCATTTTCAACACTTTTTTCGCTCTTTTCGGTATCGACAGGCTTGTCATTGGTATTCGAAAAGGCACTGGATATCAATTGTAAGTTCATGCCAAGTTCGATATAGTTCAATGAGTTTTTTGGCCTAACCTTATGCGGCTTATAAAAATAGTTATATTCGCCATTGGTAGCACTGTCGAAACAGCTATCAACAGACCCGGGCATATTCATTTTGCTCTTTCCCATTTCCGTTACTCCGTATTGGTTCTTCCTGTGGGTTCTTCTTTTTTTTGTATTTAAAGGAGTAACTCGGCACTAATTTGTTACAAAAAAAAATTAAAAACTCATTTGCCGCAAGCCCAAGCCGTCACCATCCGGTAATTCAAGTCTGCCGTCCTGCAAAACAGAAACCCCTATACAGGGATTGTTGGTTACCAGTAAATGTCCGTCAATATCCGCATAATCAGCCCATAGCGCTACTAGTGCGGATGCCGTATCAGCTACAGCCGACTGTAGCATACAGCCAACCATGATTTTCATTTCCGCATTCCGGGCTTTTTTTAGGAGTTGAAACGAGGGATCCAAACCTCCGGTTTTCATTAGCTTGATATTTATACCGTGAAACCCATTGACCAGTTTCTCCATGGGCTCCGATCCAGTCACGCTTTCATCGGCAAATAATGGAATTGCGGATCGTTTTTTCAACCTCATCATCTCTTGATCACAACCCGCGGGCATGGGTTGTTCAACGATATAAACATTGAATTGCTCGAGAAACCGTATCATCTCAATGGCCTGATCCAGGGTCGTCCAACTCTCATTGGCATCGACCAATAATGGCTTGTCGGTAACCTCTGACAAAGTCCTTATAATTTCCTTGTCATGGGTGGAGCCCAGCTTGATTTTTAGTCGTGGATAGGGTGCTGCCTCTCTGACTTTTTGCCGTATGGATTCGGGTTGATCTATCCCAATGGTGAATGTTGTGCAAGGACCGATCCTTCCGGGTGCCATCCATTTTTTGTATAGCGGAATGTGTTCCTTTTTTCCAATCCAGTCATATAAAGCCATTTCAAGTCCTGCTTTCGCTGCAAATTCACCTTCTTGGTAGCACTTGATATATTCTGCCAGTTCTCTGTAATCGAGGGGTTGATCCCGCAGGTTGTCAGCCAACCCCTGGATATAATGCTCAGATGATTCCCGGGTTTCACCATACCGATGATTAGGAGCGGCTTCCCCCATTCCGGTTATTCCCTCCGCCCGAACAGTGACAAGAATATTCTGCACCGTCTTCCGTGTACCTCTTGAAATAGTAAATGGGTGCTTGAGTTCCAGATCAAGTTTTTCAGTGCTTATTTCAAATATTGATTTTCCATATGGTGCCATCACGGTTGCCTCTTTTTATGAAAATATACAATCCCATGTAAAAATAAATCTGCTGTTTTTTTTCTCCGGACGATATTGACTTTATGGTACAAAACCCCTAATATTGCTTTAGAAAAGCGCTTTTAACGATCAATACCAACAAACCACTTATAACCAAGGGAGGTACCATGAGTTCCGCCAAAAAGTCTCGAACAAAACTCTACGAAAAATTTCATTCTTTCGAAAAGTACCACAGTGGTTGGTATAGCTACATGCACAGCATGATTCGATCCTGGATACGCCGGCTTCTTCCCCCGAAATCGAGAACAATGTATTAAATCAACCTTTCCACCAGGATTTATTATTCCAATAATCTTTTCTCTGCCACTTTGCGTTTTTCCATTATTCGCGAAGTGGCTTTTTTATGCAAGATCGTATAAGAAAACGCTACAACGAAAGATGGGTCTCCCTGGCGCTCATACCAAGAAGACCCATCTTTTAATTGGAACAGTAAAAATCAGGAACACCCGGTAGTTGAACCGCAGGTAGTACATTTAAGACACGTACCATTTCGAACCATTGTCATACTGCCACAATCCGAACACATGTCCCCTGTAAAGCCCATTTCTTTGGCACGGCTCAACTCCTCATTGCGGTGAACCCTTTTTGATGCCGGCGTATTTTGTGCTCCACTTTGTCTGTCCGATAAATTGGATGACCGAAATGATGGATCCGGGTATTCGGTGCCGGCCTTCTGTGTACCGGACACACCTGACGGATGGTCATTCGCGTTTTTTGACCTCCCGGGTTCTTGTGACTGATCATCGGGTTTCTCTCCTGCGGTGTTGTCAACGGGACGTAAAGTGCGTTTGAGTATATCTTCAGAACCAACATGAGCCAGATCCTCCCGATCCAAATAGGTGACCGCCAGTTCTCTGAAGATGTAATCAATGACAGAGGTCGTCATTTTTATGTGTGGATTTCCGATTACAGTACCACTGGGTTCAAATTT
>CAYMBG010000163.1:0-3654 GCA_964388615.1 uncultured Chitinophagales bacterium
GATCAAGCCGTCCCGCGAATACGGGTACAGGACCGGCACCGAATCGGTGGCCTGGGGCAAGCCTTGCATACGCGGCATGCGCATAACAGTTTATGATATTCTTGATTACCTTGCTTCAGGTATGAGTGAAGAGGAGATTTTACACGACTTTCCCGAGTTGACTCCCGATGATATCCGTGCATGTATGGCATTTGCTGCTAATCGGGAACGGGAATTAACCAAAATTTCTGCTTGAAGCTGCTATTCGATCAGAATTTATCTCATCGTTTAAAGGAAAGGTAAATAAAACACTTCCCTGGGTCTCTACATGTCAAGGATATATCTATGGAAGAGACCAATGATACACAGATTTGGGAGTTTGCAAAAAATGATGAACGGTAACTGGAAAACAGGCTCGATTCGACAACGTCCTGGGCAGCCGGGGCAGCGTGGTACCCTTGTTCAAAAAAATGATTCCCACCTACGAATGTGCGGCACTTGCCGGTGAGGTGCCGGTTGACAAATTCGGGTAATATGGGTGGCACCATATGACCGGAATAGCTGACAATATATCCGGGCGGAATTTTTTTTTCACCCATTTATTGACACAATACCGGAGACGTCTGGTTTTTGTTTTAACATTTTATTACATTTTTTATAATAAATGTAATAATTGCCTTTCGTGTGGTTTGACTCCGGGAAAATTGTGAAGGATGTCAGGAGAGGTAAAGTGGGTATCTGCTTTTTGGTCATTGTTATTTCTAATTTGATCTATGGAGGGATTATGCCATGAAACACTCGTCTATTGTTATTCCTGCACACCTTGTTTTTTTGTTAGCTTTTCTTTTGGTTTTGACCGGATCTTCGGTTCACTACGAAGTGGCCGGCACGGTGGCCAACGAGCAGGGCGATCCGCTGGCCGAGCGGACTGTCCGCCTGTACAATGCCACGGATGATCTGCTCGACACGGCAGCGACTGACACCGGGGGACATTTCACCCTTTCCTACGAGCAACAGCCCACTTCGTCCGATCCTGGTGATCAGGCCCAGGGACCGGCAATTCCTTCGGAATTCAAGCTGGGCGCGTCCTATCCGAATCCATTCAATCCGCATACGACCGTACCGTTTTATTCGCCTGAAAATACCCCGGCGGTCATTGGCGTCTATAATATTCTCGGCCAGGAGATTCTGCGCACGCAATCGGAGATGGGTCGCGGAATTAATGAAATTCAGGTCTATCTGGGCGGTGTATCACAAGGGCAGTATCTGCTTCGAGTTGTTGGCGATGGATTTGCCGAAACCGGATCGATGACCTTTTTGAGTACCGGCCCCTCATCCGGCCGGACCGAGATCCGTGTCAGCAGCGGTGGAAGCACGCGGATGAGCATGCACTCCGGTGATGTGGCACCGCCCGGAGGCGCAGAGCAGTCCGGCGGGCCCGCACAAAAAGGAGGGGAGACCCGGATGTCCGCCGGGGCCGAATACCGTATTATGATTGAAGGCGACGATACCTATCTCGACAAGGAGCGCCTCTTCCAACCCTATGAGCAGGAAGTTTATGACGCCGGAATGTTCACCCTTTATTACAAGGAGTTCCAGGAGGGCGATGGTACACTGGACAACCCCTATCTGGTAGCCACCCCGCTGCAGCTTGACAATGTTCGGGAGCACCGGCAAAGCCATTTTCGCCAGATCGCTGATATTGACCTGACCGGCTACGCCGATCAAGAGGAGGGATGGGAGCCCATCGGCAGCAATGTCCGCCGTTTCAGGGGGGCGTATGACGGAGATGGCTTCGAGATCACCGGACTTTATATCAATCGTCCCGATAGCGACTATATCGGACTTTTTGCCTCACTTGAAGATGCTGAAATTTCGAATGTCCGGCTGTCTAATGTCGATATTACAGGCCGCGGACATGTCGGGGCATTGGCCGGAAGAAGTGAACGCGATGAAGACCACCAGGGTACTATTGAAGATGTCTATGTGTCCGGATCCCTATTTGCAAGATCATTCTATCTTGGTGGTATCCTTGGAGCTGCTTATGGTGAATATATCACTGGGTGTGAGGTTGATGTCACCCTGGAAGGCGACTTTGGTAATGGTCTTATGAATCTCGGCGGGATGATCGGACATCTGGACGGCACGATTACCCAAAGTACCTCATCCGGCCAAATTATTGCTAATACCGGCAGCGTCGGCGGGTTGATCGGCCGGACCTCCAGCGATGCCTTTATCACCAACTGTTCCTCCTCAATGACGATCACCAGCACCAGCGAGGACAATGCAAGAATCGGCGGACTGGTGGGCGAACATGGCGGATTCAGCAGAGGTGACGGTTATATTTCCGACAGCTACGCCACAGGTGATATCACCAGTAAAGGGGACCGGATAGGCGGTCTGGCCGGATCGGTCCTGGCAGGAAAAATCATAAACTCCCATGCTACGGGGACCGTTGTTTCGGAAAGTGATGCAATCGGTGGGTTGGTAGGCAATAATTACAATGGCCGGATCTCGCTCAGCTACGCCACCGGTGATGTGGAGGGCGGAGAAGAAACCGGTGGCCTGATTGGAAGAAACCGGAGTCCGGTTGAGAGTTGCCATGCAAAAGGGAATGTCAGCGGAACCGGCAGACATGTCGGTGGTTTGATTGGTATCAATGACCAGCCCCCATCCCGTGGTGAGGATCCGGATATCACAGAATCTTATGCCACCGGAAACGTAGTGGGAGAAGCCGATAATGTGGGCGGACTGATCGGCCAAAACAGAAGAGGGGAGGTTTTACGTAGCTATGCCACCGGAAATGTAACCGGAGAAGCCGATATCGTAGGCGGACTGATCGGACTGCTGATGAATGGGAGTGTTATGCAATGCTATGCCCATGGAGATGCTGCGGGCCTGGAAAGAGTGGGTGGCCTGGTTGGTGACAGCCGCTTCAGAAGTGTTGTGGAGTCCTATTCTACCGGACAGGTTACCGGCCAGGTTGACATCGGCGGACTGATTGGCGCTGACTTTGGTGATGATTATGAGCGAAATTATTATGATGAAGAGACCAGCGGCATGAATGATGTTGAATCTGCCTTGCCGCTGACAACCGCTCAGATGCATCATCAGGAAAGCTTTGAAGGATGGAATTTCGATACCGTTTGGATTATTGAGGAAGGAGAGGGCTATCCGTTTCAGCAATGGCAGCAATGACTCTCTCGCATTGAAGTATTATATACGCAACTGCCTGAGACACCCGTGAAGAAATTTCTGTGCTGGATACAAATGCTTCCGGCCGCGAAGCGCCATCCAACGAGCTGATGGCCCACGGGTTCCGGGCTGATTCACTTTGCGCAGTGGGGGGGAGATTCGCCCATTCACGGTCAGGCTCCGCAGAACCTGAAGGCCTGGCGCGATGTGTTTTTCTCGATGGCATCGGACTCCAAGGAGATCCTGGAAGGCGGGGAGCTGGCCAACCGGTTTCAGAATCATGTTGGGCCCTATGATTTCTCGCTGATGCTCAATCTGGGGCTCTACCGTGTGATTATGAACCGCCAGTTTATCCTGGAAGATACGCCGAACGCACGTTTTGGTACTCCGCTGGACGGGCTTTGGGGACTGACCCTGGAACGCCGTCCGGAAGCCCTTAGCATTGATGATGATAAGGTGTACTTGAAAAGAGTAGGGAAT
>CAYMBG010000164.1:0-3647 GCA_964388615.1 uncultured Chitinophagales bacterium
CTTTGAGTAGCATTTTGAAGCACCCAACCGGTTACATCTCTTTAGGCGCAGTAACTTTTCTGGTGTCAGCTGAGCGATAGAGTGCTTCCACAATCGCAAGCGATTGCAAACTTTCATGACCCGAAACTACCGGCTCCATTCCTTTCTCTAAATGATCAAGTATCGTACGGTATTGTAACAAATGATCAACACCCTTTAGGCCGGCCATGGGACTGGTGGATCCGGCGGAAGCCTTTTGCGTCGATTTGGATTCCGTAAAACTCTCTGATTGTCCTAATGCCTCCATTTTGGAGTTATTCGGTTTCTTGGAGGTATCCGTGTCATCATGTCCCGGCATATTATTTAGTTTCACCTCAAGATGATCCCCATCCAATATAATCGTGCCCTTTGTACCATTTATTTCAATAATGCGATTCTGGGCAGGAGTAATGGATGTCGAGGCCTGCAATACTCCTAATGCCCCGTTTTCAAATTCTAACGCTGCAGTCAGGTTATCTTCACCACTTATACCCTCATGAGTGAAGGTTCCTTTAAAAGCCTGCACAGCAGCAACCGGACCAGCCAACCAATAGAGAAGATCAACGGTATGAATGCCCTGATTGATCAGGGCTCCTCCCCCGTCAAGTTCCAGTGATCCACGCCATGGGTTATCATTGTAATAGGATTGCTCCCTGTACCATTTTATCGAGGCACTTACCATGATAATATTACCTATAAGGCCATCATCAATCTTTTGTTTCATCGATTGCACACTTTCAATAAACCTGTTTTGATAAATTACGGCAAGCTGCACCCCCATTTTGCGGCAGTGTTCTATAAGTCGCCTTCCTCTATTTGTATTGATTTCAAGTGGTTTTTCAATGATCAAATCTTTGCCGGCATCGGCTGCCGGCATGCCATAATCCAAATGCGTACCGTTTGGAGTGCATAATACCACCATATCCAACGGATCATGCCTCAGAAATTGATCAAAATCAGAATACCCCTCAATATCGAACTCTTTACAAAAAGCTTTTCTTCGTTCGTCTGTTCTGCTAAAAGCTGCCGTAAGTTCGGCGTTATTGAGCTGGCTGATAACATGAGCATGAATTCGGGAAATCGAACCACACCCAACTATCCCAATATGGCGCATTTTGGAGAGCAATTTATATCCATCCGTGGTTTGGTGAATCAGTGTGTGGGTTATGTGTAAATGTTCTTCAAGACAAGGGCATTACCTGGACGAGAAACGCTTCACAAGATATCTGCCGGCAAATATACCCAGGCGCAGTAACGCGAAAAGAAGATACAACAACACCGATAGGATTATTACAATATGTAACTGAGAGATCAGTTCAATCCACTGGCCACCATATGCAATAATTGCATAAACATTGACGAACAAGGCGATGATGAACATAATAGCCAGGATCATCAACTCCCTTTTGATCGAGGAAACACTAATTTTTATTTCATTCATATGCTTGAATATATTATAATTACACCAAATACTGTTCTGGCAATGTGACTTTTTCTCCCGTCATTGTAGCCTCTTCAGCCAGTAACGACCATGTTGAGGCATTGTAACCCTCCAGTGTCAACTCCTCAGGGGCTCGTCCCTTGCGAACATATTCTACAAAGGCTTCCAGATACAATTGGGTCTCATTCATTTCCCACTCATCGGAAATAAACTCACCTCCATAAGCCACCGGTTCCGCAGGCACCCAGGTAGCTCCGCCGATCGGTATGGTATCAAAAATACTCGATTCAATATTGTGAAGCATCTCACGTATGGCGGGAGGAGCCGGTGGATCTTCAAAGAACTGTTTGTTGATCTCAAGATCCACCATTCCTTTATTACCCAATGCCTGTATCTGCATCCCATTGTGTTTGTTGCTCTGCAGGCAGCTATACTCAAAATGTGTACCATCAGGATAGTGAAATACCAAAGAGAAATTATCCCATACTTCACGATGGTCTTTCCAGAAATTTATACTGCCACTTCCGAGCACGTATGAAGGTTGTTGCCCCAACACCCAGTTGGATATTTGCAAATGATGTGATAGCAGCTCCGTGATCATACCTGCAGAAGTCTCTTTATACAATCGCCAGTTTAATTGTCGGTCCAATGCAGACCCCGGCTCCGTATAATCATAAAAAACCCAGTCCGTATTCCGATGCCAGTGACCTTTCATCATAGTGATTGGTCCGTAGACGCCTTTGCGTATGCGATCCATCGCTTCAAGATACACCGGGCTGAAAAGGCGCTGATGACCAATCAACATGATTTTATCATGCTCAATGTGCTTGTCATACATTAACCTGGTGTCATCCAGTGTCCGGGCCATTGCTTTTTCACAAAAAACATGTACTCCGGCCTCGAAAGCCGCTACGGTAGGACCCGCATGTACGTTTAGTGGTGTGGCTATTACTACCGCATCCATCTCCACCCTGTCAAACATTTCCCGGTAATCATAAAAAGCTTCAGCGTTGCCATCCGTTAACCTTATGGCATCTTGATAATGTGGTTCATAGTTATCACAAACCGCCACAATATCCACATTTAAACGATCCGCAAAATCTTTTACATTCAGCAGCAATGTACTTCCCCGGTTTCCCACTCCGACAAACCCCAATCGTACCCGGTCAGACGGATTTTTGCCGGAGGGTTCAGCGTTTTGAAATACAGAAAGCCATGGTACCGATGACATTAGTACGGAGGAACCGGCAAGAGCTGAGCTCAGTTCAATAAACCTTCTTCTGTTGATATTCATATACCTTACTGTTTCACGTGTGTTGTTGATTTGTTAATAATGTCAGATTGGGGTGTCCGGAGGTGTAATTTATTTTTATGACATCAGACTCCGGCAGCTCAGCCAAAATCGATTCAATTACATCATCCGATAACACCAGAAAAGCCGTAGACAGGATTTCGGCCGTCACCGGAGAGTCGGCTTTTACACTCACCGTAACAATATCCTCCACAGGATAGCCCGTGTAGGGGTTTATAACATGCCGATGATTATGTAGCTTCCCATCGTCATCCACATAAAAATTGCTTGAAGTGGAAACAGAGCCCTCATTTACAGAAAACGAATGGATACTTCGCCCGGGATCGGTGTAATTTTTCAACCCTATTTCCCAGTGATCTCCCGCAGGATGAGAACCCAGTGTAAGTATGGAGCTTTCACCAAAGCTCAAAAAGGCGTCTTTAATAGAAAAGTCGCGAAATAGTTTTCTGGCCCTCATTAATGCATAACCCTTCCCGAATCCTCCAAGATCAATCTCAACATGTTCATTTTCTAAAAAAACAGTCTGCTCAGCTTCTTCAAGCACAATCTTGTCCGATCCAAGGAGATCCATTAATTCATAAAGTTGCATATCGGATTCATCATTGGATTCCCTGCTTTTCCAATAATCCATAAGAGGACGCAACGTGATATCAAAAGCGCCTTTGGTGTGTCGATAATATTCCAGACAGCTTTTAAGTATCTCAAACGTTTCTTTGCTGAGACGAACCGGTTTTTTTGAAGCCTCTTTATTGATGACCGTAATCTCACTAAAGGAAATAAAACGGCTAAGGTACGTTTCGATGCGATTTATCTCCTGTTTTACCACATAAAAAACACGCTCCGCTCGACTCTTTGGAGTACCGGGAAGCACAAAAT
>CAYMBG010000165.1:0-1201 GCA_964388615.1 uncultured Chitinophagales bacterium
TAGAACTGAAGTCCGGGCTTGTCGGTGTACACGTACATAATTCGCCCCGATTCCTCGTCTTGCAGCACAGCAACCTGGCGAAGTCCCTCCTCCGGACGATCGAGTACCCAATTGTGATCATATCCTCCCGGAACCTGATCGATGCGCGCGCCGACACGTTCCATGGTGGTGAAATCGAACGGAGTTTCTTCCACCGGCTCCAGTTCACCGGTCGGTATCAAACCGTCATCCACCGGTGTATAATGATCGGCATCGATCCTCAGGGAGTGATCCAGGATGCCCCCGGTTGGATCTCCGGTGAGATTGAAATAGGAATGACTGGTCAGATTGACCGGAGTAGGCCGGTCGGTACGGGCCCGATAGTCAATCCTGAGTTCATTGTCATCGGTAAGCGAATAGGTTACAGCCACTTCGAGATTGCCGGGATATCCCTCCTCGCCATCCGGACTGAGGTAGGTCAGCGTTACCGTCTGTTCATCGATGACATCATAATCCCACAGCACCTTGTCAAACCCCTGTTCGCCGCCATGCAGATGATTATCGCCATCATTTGTGGCCAGTTCATATACTTCCCCATCAAGTTCAAAACGGCCTTCGGCGATGCGGTTGGCGTAACGTCCGACGATCGCCCCGAAATAGGGGTGCCCATCCAGGTAATCGTCCAGATCGTTGAAACCCAGTACAACATTATCCAACTGCCCATCCCGGTCGGGCGCCATGATGGAGGTTATGATTCCGCCATAATTGGTTACGGATACTTCCATCCCCTGATCGTTTTGCAGGGTGATCAGAGAAACTGCCGAGCCGTCATCCAGATTCCCGAAATCACGAATGGAGATATCCTGATCCGGACTGCATGCCAGAGCAATAAACAACGACGTGGAGAGCAGCAGCAGCAGCGTTCGATTTAAAATTCCTTTTTTCATAAGCAACATTATTAGGTGTTATAACCACACTTAAGAAGAAAACGATCTTCCTCCCTACAAGCAAGCGCTTTTAAAAAAAAAGTACCCGCCGTAGCCAGACGAGGTACCTTTTTTACTTTCGTATATCAAGCATGGGTAAATGATCGGCGAAACTATGCCAGCCGATACCCGTTACGATATTCACGTCGTATGTAGGCCTCGGCCTCAGGGTCGTCAGCAAAGCGCTGGTTGACCGGGTCCCATCTTACAGGGCGATCCAAAAATGTCGCAATATT
>CAYMBG010000165.1:1301-3631 GCA_964388615.1 uncultured Chitinophagales bacterium
ATCGTACCGGAATGTGATATGTTCATGTCCCTCGTGACCTGCAGGAAAGATCTCAACCGGTCCACTGTCATCTTTTCCAAGGGCCCATTGTGCAATATCAAAATTATGAGCACCCCAGTCTGTCATAAAGCCTCCGCCGGTTTCTTTATACCAGCGCCATCCACCCCAGAATGTCTCTTCTTTCCAGGGATCAATGCTGATAGGTGGATTCAATTCATGATTATAGTGAACATAAGGATTGGGGCCGAGCCATTTTTCCCAATTCAGATCGATGGGCAAACGCTCTTCCGGAAGATCATAAGGTGTTGGTGGCGGACCCACCCAGGCATTGATACGGTCAATAGCGCCCAATCGCCCTTCGCGAGCCAGCCTTACGGCATGCTGGAAATTCGGGTCCGAGCGTTGTTGACTTCCTACACCAAGAATAATGTTGTGTTGTCTGACCTCTTCCACGACCCTGTTACCTTCCTCAATGGTGAACGTCAGTGGTTTCTCCAGATAGATATCTTTTCCAGCACGGGCGGCGTCAATCGCCTGAAATGCGTGCCAGTGATCAGGCGAAGAGATCACAACCGCATCGATATCCTGACGATCCAGAATCTGCTGATAATCCTCATAGGTATCAACTTCAACGGTTTGTTGCTGCTCTTGCTGATTCTCCCTGACCATCATTTCAAAGCGTTGTCGTTTCACTCCATACACATCAGCTCCGGCAACAATTTTGACACCCGGGATTTCATTAAATCCATTAATCAAAAAAACAGCCTGTCGACCCAGGCCAATAACCCCCATTCGAATGGTATCATTTACACCCGGAGTGCAACTTTTCATTAATGGCAGCATGGACAACCCGACTGCTCCGGTAATAGTCGTTTGCAGAAAAGTTTTTCTTGTAAATTTGCTCATAATAAAGTCCTTTTGTCTTTTACACGATTCTTTACGTTGTGTTTACCCGACATACGCTCTCCAAACAAACTTATTCGGTCCCTGAAACTTTTGCAGTCAAATGAAGCGCATGTAGATAATATGGCCAAAGTATAGATAATTTAGAACTGACAGGAAAGATAATTCGGAAATTCAGCGGATTTTGCTTGGAATTCCTATATTTCACTTATAAATCAATCAATTTGATTTAGTCTTTAAATAGGGTGACTTTCCGTCAACCACTCATCATCTGCAAAAAGCTATCAGTAAAACAGTAACTTAAGAAATATATTCCCATGACATTCCAAAAACAGCTACTTCCAGCCACCTTCTCTTTTTTTCTGCTTTTAGGTATGGCTTTCGGTTGTTCACCTGATCAAACAGCCTATCCTGATCTTGTAGATTCCGACGCCACACCAGAAACCCGTGCCCTGTTTGAAAATTTAGACCAAATACGGCATGATCACGTACTTTTTGGACACCAGGATGCACTGGCTTATGGCGTTCATTGGCTCCGGGAGGACGGGCGTTCGGATGTAAAGGATGTAACCGGTTCCCATCCCGCACTTTATGGCTGGGAAGTTGGTCATATTGAGCTTGGCGCTGAAGAAAACCTGGATGGTGTCAACTTTGAAGAGATGCAGCAATGGATCCGGGAAGGTTATGAGGGTGGAGGAGTCATCACCATCAGCTGGCATCCCGACAATCCGGTGAGTGGCGGCAGTGCATGGGATACCACCCCCGCCGTTTCTGAAATTTTGCCGGGTGGAGCAGAGCACGAAACGTTCCTTACCTGGATGGACCGGCTCTCGGTTTTTCTTCAGGGGCTGCAAACCACGGATGGTGAGATGATTCCGGTGATTTTCCGACCCTGGCATGAGATGAATGGCAGCTGGTTCTGGTGGGGGCGGGATTTATGCACACCGAAAGAGTTTCATCAACTATGGAGATTCACCGTGGAGTACCTGCGTGACGAGCGCGGGCACCGTAACCTTCTCTATGCGTATTCAACCGACCGTTTTGCTTCCCGCGAAGAATATCTGGAGCGTTTTGCCGGTCCGGAATATGCCGATATCATGGGCTATGATGATTATGGGTCGTTACACACCATAGATACACGTGATGAATTTGTACGGCAACTGGAAACGGTAGTCAGACTGGCCGAAGAACGTGGAAAAATCCCAGCACTTACCGAATCCGGCTATAACGAAATACCTGATGATACCTGGTGGACCGATGTGTATCTGGGCGGTATAAACCATAATGAAGTAACAAGGCGCATCGCATACGCCCAGGTATGGCGAAACGCGAATCATGAAACCGACCGGGAAAATCATCATTTCGCACCCTATGAGGGGCATTCTTCTGCCGAAAACTTTGTAGCGTTTCGCAATCATCCTTTAATT
>CAYMBG010000166.1:0-3602 GCA_964388615.1 uncultured Chitinophagales bacterium
TTTTGACGATTACCGGCATATGGAATGGTTCAGGGCGTACAAAAAAACATGGCCGAAAGCGGAATGGCCGCGGGAACGGGAAAAAATCATAGCCAGGCAAAAGAAACGCAGAAATGATTTTTTTATCGATCATTTTCTGGCGGATATCTATGTTGAAGAAAAACTATTCGACCGTCTGGAAGGGATGCTGAAGGACAGGGCCCGCAATCCCTCTGATTTTAACAGCATCTGTATTTATGCCCCCCAAATGGCTGGTAAGCGGCCTGACGAGGCCGAAATTTTAATGCAGCAAGCCATTGAAGCATATGCCGCTGAAAATGTTGGACGCAAGTATTACCGCGATATCGCAAACCAGTTGAGGGATATGAGCAAATGGAGGGGTGGCCGGGAGCGTGCGCGAAGGATTGTCAGGAGATTGATTGAAGAATATCCGACCCGGCGGGCAATGAAAGAAGAACTGAAACTGGCATTTTCAGACCGTGTGAGATTTGTGTAGTTTCGATCATTCGGTACTTCTAACGTAAATAAAGTATGGATAATGAGATAATGCAACGAGATGAAGCATCAATGAAATGAGGTAAACATATGGCATTTACAGAAACAGAAGCGTCGCAGATTCGGTCGGTGATGGAGGATTTTATAAAGCAACACCGGCCACCCGAGCATATCCGTGAGAAACTTGACCTCTCCTGGCGTATCTCCGGACAAAGTGTCGATATTTTTGAGATCCGGCCCCAATATCTCAAACCTGATCAGAAGATGGAGACAGAGGTCGCCAGGATAACATACATCAGAAAACAGGATCACTGGAAACTCTTTTGGATGATGTCGGACCTGAAGTGGCATGGTTATGATCCGAGGCCGGTTGTCCCGACCCTGTCAGAGGCATTAATAGAAGTCAAAAACGATCCGAACGGATGCTTTTTCGGATGAGGGATATCATTACGGAAAACCTGCAGATAATCACAACCGTGATCCATGACCGCTCCTCCCCGATACGTTCCTGAAATTGAGTTGCCTTCCTATGCCTATGTGCCCGGCTATCGGCCCCATCCGACTCGGGATCCGAATGGGCATGATCAGGGTCCGGATCCGGAAGATATACCGGCAGTGACAGACCTGCGACACTGGCAGGAGAATCGCATCTATCTTGGAGGTATCGATCTATTCAATCACGGGTATTACTGGGAAGCCCACGAGATGTGGGAGGCGCTTTGGCATCGCTCGGACGGAGACGCTGTCACAGCGATGTTTTTGAAGGGACTGATCAAGCTAACGGCCGCCGGGGTGAAAATCCGGGAGGGGAATCCACGCGGCGCCCGGAAGCATGCCGAAAGAGCGAAAAAAAGCTTTGAGTGGGTCAGGGCGTCGACTGGTGATTCTGTGATGGGTGGACTGGATTTAGTCGCCCTCTGTGATTTCTGTGATGAGATTGAACGGGTGGCCGGTGATATCACTCCCCGGCCGGATTGCCGGGTGGAAGTGGTGTTTCAGCGCTTTCTGCAGCCCTAGACCCTTTAAAATATGACCTGCCATATCTCCCAGGTCTTCAGGACCTGATTAGGATTGAAATCAAATTGCATCGTTTTAACTAGCAGACATATCATTCCCCTTAAAACAATAGAAAGTCTAAAAGAGTGATTGTTGGTCCTTCATCGGATCTTTTGGCGGATAGAAAACGCCAATAATCACAAATGGATTATTCATTCTTCGGCGATGGTATTGCAATGTAGTACCCAGAAACAGATGAATATCATTCTTTTGAGTAAATGTATCAAAATACTTTTCTTTTACTTTCTGAATCGCCAGAGTTTCATTACCATCTGCTTTATGAAGACATTTCCAGTAGAGGGCACCAATTTCCCAGTCTTCAATCATTAAGCGGGATGACTTTCCAGTTTCATCTTCAATTTTGTAGAAAAACTTAAAGGGGAGTTTGTTAACAGAGTCCAAGTTTCCCCTGCCACCCCTTTCATCAAACAGATCTTGCTGCTGGATGTTCTTCTGTAAACCGCTTTTCCAATCACGTTCTTCTTCAAAATCAAAACCGGTAATTTTCGTTGGCTTGAAAGTTGCCAATGAGACATTTTTCGAATCCTGTGAGTCCTTAATCAACTCTGTCATGGAAGTAAAGACTTTCGGACCATTCTCCAGTATCAGAAATTTGCGTTTCCTCCAATTATGTGATGTATCTACAGTTTCAATGATTTCCAAATCGCTCAAACTGTTGTCTGATGGTGAATAACTTTCCGGACGAAAATCTTTTTTCGCTTTTTTAAGATCTATATCCACCCACTGATATTTGCGGTATTTCCCCTCATCCCGAAGAAATCTGAAGGGTACAGGATAGATCCGAATCCATTCACCATCTTTTGTGATTCCGGCTGTACAAACCAATTCGTCATAAGTTCTTGATGGTACCGGATACGCTTTTACAGTAATCAATACCCTCTTTCTCTCAACTCTCTCGTGACTCATCATATGTTATAAACTGATTTACAGATGTTCCACAGGCACTCCGAATTCCCTTTCTAAATATTCCGAAATTTTATGTCTGTGGCAGGAAGTATGCACTTTTTCAAAACAGGTGATGGCAACCCGGTCGTATTGTTTAAATAATGCATATACATTTTCCAGCTGCTCTTTCTTGTACGGGAGCGTATCGGTTTGATACTCATAAAAAAGCAGATCATAATCTTCCCGGGTCTCCAGTTTTTTTCTTTTATCCGATGCTATTCCCAGTTCCGGTTTATGCATAAACCGGATATCCATCTTTTCACACATTCCTTGTAACTGGCTCTTTGAAAACCCGTACTTCATGCTGAATGAATTTTTTCGAACATCCAGCAAAAGTCCAATATTTTTCAGATAAAGCTTGTTCATGTATTCTTCCGCCGTGATCCCTTCATACCCGACCGTATACAATTTACGATCACTGTTACCGGGACGGTGCATGGCCACCATTTTCAACGATTCCCGGTCTAACACTCTTTCGGCTATTTCGCTTCGGGTAGCATAAAACGGATATTCCCTGTACGTGTACTGCAATAAATCAACCGTGGATGAAGCATGAAACTGATTCCAAAGCAATTCGAGATGCCGGCGGTCCGTGGGTTTTAATTGCGGTATAAAACTTTCATCGCCGGTATGTACCCATTGTTTGTCATCTTTCAGTAGTCCATAGGTTGACATTGTTTGTTTATCCGCCATGGATTGAAAGGAAAAAGCCCCATATTTGTAAGGAACAAATTCGAACGCCGGTTTTTGCTGCATGCGTGTAAAGAGGAATAGCAATTTCTGAAAATCCGTCGGTTTCAAAGTACCGCCGAACCGTTCGATCAGCGCCAGGATTATTTTTCTTCGATAATACATTAGAATGTTTACCAATATGAATTACTCATTGTAAACTACCTCGATGAAACCAAAATAGCATTGTGAATTAGAAATATCACGATCTCTTTGGCGGCGTTCTCCTGTGAGGACTCACGGGTACCGTCTTCGGGCCTGGTTTGGGTGCATTGGGATTTTTTCTTGGTACAGGAGAAGGTGTCGATCTCCTGTGAGGTTTGACGGGAATCGTTTGATTTGCCATAACTTTCATC
>CAYMBG010000167.1:0-3456 GCA_964388615.1 uncultured Chitinophagales bacterium
GATCCATGTCTTTCTCGACGAAACATGTTTGTCCCACGGTTTGCTTCCTGATCATGATTTACCGTATAAAAAGATCCTGACAAATATACACCGTCAATCATGTCCAGCCAAAGTTTCGTCCGGAATGAATATTTTCTGGCATCTTGAAAGTCCTGCTCAGGAGCACCAATACCTGAACCTACCATAAACCCGAAAGCATTTTGGTCAAAAATGATTTCCATTCCTGATTCTGTTCCCAATGGTGAAATTACCGGGTTCCCAATCAACGGGTTACGGTGTGCATCGGCGTTAACAGTCCGGGTGTACTGGTGTTCACCAAAATCTGCAAAAAAGTTACCTGCCTTAATATCAATATGTTCTAAAAGTGGATTAATAGCTGTCAGGAAAGAATTTCCAGGAATGTTTCTGATGTACATGTACCCCTGGTTACCCCACCATCTGCTTGGATGCCTCTGAGTACCCAGAAGGCCGTCAAAAAACACATCGATGTCATTATCTCCGATAGTTACCAAAAAGTCGAGGTTTGCAAAGGAGGTCTGCATGCCGTGCAGAGTTTCATCTGGTGTGACCCATTCTCCATCCCAGACTCTTACATTGTCCTGAGATAATACTTGCACCCGGCCAACGGAGTGGAGCCCCATTGTAAATGTCAGGTTATCGGTAGACCCAACTTCAATCCCCTTCCTGTCGTAATCAGGCTTTTGTGCTTCAGCAGTATGAAATGACCCTCCAATCAGGAAAGTCATTAACACAATAATTGTGATTAGTTTTTTCATAGCTTCAAATTAAATACTTTGATTAAAATTTATTAGAGTCGTCACAAGTTGTTCCAACCGACTAAGTATATGGCAATGCTTGCAATAAGTTTGTAGTGCAAAGCCTGAATTCTGTGTAGGAGATTTTCCTACACTCGCCATGCTATAACAGATTGGAATGACCTTCAATCTATTTCGTTAATGATTCGTTAATGAAATAATCTCATCCCCATTTTTGCTTTTCTTCTACTGGTCAATTGGACGAACAAAATGGTATTCCAAAAAACTGTTGCCGGCAGCGCCGACGTTTTTTTCTCCTCTCCCTTGTTAAATCAACATTTCCCCCAATCAAACCTAAAGTGTGATCTGGGATGGAAATAGATGGAATTCTCATGGCACCCGCACCATATTCTGCTCCGGCCGCTTATCACTTCCCTACAATGGGCCGGATGCAGGCCGTTGAGGTGATGAAGGGAAGCAGTCAAATTAAATACGGGCCTTATACCACCGGTGGAGCAATAAATCTGATTGCAGGTAAGTACGCTACAAAGGACCATACACCTGTAAATCGGCTTTCCCAAGTTGGTAACATTATGCCTAACTCACATTCCAAGGGTCTGATTTTATTTGATATAATCATAAATCATTATTAGACTTATCCCGAAGCAATCAAACCGAAACAGGGATAAACCAATTTTACTATGAGTAAAGAAGCTACCGATTCTTGCAGCAGCCACCTTTATGGTTTCAATCATATAATTCTTGCCTTATCGATTACTTTCTTCGCCATTATGCCGCTACAGGCACAGCAATCTATGTTTGCCGGGGGTACCGGTACCCTGGATGACCCGTGGCAGATCGAGTCTGTTGAACAACTGCAGCAAATTTCTGAAGATCTTGACGCCCACTACATACTGATCGATGAAATCGACGCTACAGAAACCGAAGGATGGAACAATTCGGAAGGTTTTGAACCTATTGGATATTATGAAGGCACTCAGGCCGGCGCGGATAACAAACCGTTCCGGGGAACACTGGCCGGTGACGGGCACACAATCACCGGCCTGACCATTATGAGGCCCGAAAGTGAAGGGGTCGGCTTGTTTGCGATGACCAGTGAGCACGCGCATATCAAAAATATTCAACTGGTTGATGCCGAGGTTATTGGAAATTCGGTCACCGGTATCCTTGCGGGATATAACGACGGCCTGATTTACAATGCCGACGTATCGGGCTGGGCAGCCGGTGAGCGTGAGACCGGTATCATTGCCGGTATCAATGCCCTGGTTATTGACCGGAGCCGGGCTGACGGACTGGTCAACGGACGTAACCGCGGTGGCGGCATGGCCGGGGTCAATCATGGCGAAATTCATCACTCGCAAGCCCATACGGAAGTCCAGATCGATGGCTTTCAGGCCGGTGGACTGGCAGCGAGGAATAACGGACTGATACGCTATTCCCATGCCACCGGAGATGTCACAACCGAGGACAATATCGCCGGCGGCCTTGCAGGAACCAATAACAGTGAAATATACGACTCGTACGCCACCGGCAATGTACAGGGCGTCGACAAAGTCGGCGGTCTTGTGGGGGAAAACGGGCCAAGTGACGTCATTATCAACTCTCATGCCACCGGAAACGTGAGTGGAGAGATCGCGGTTGGCGGCCTGGTAGGCTATAATGACATGTTTGCTGCCATCCTGGTTTCATACGCCGAGGGTAATGTCTCCGGAAACGGAGCCGTGGGCGGACTGGCAGGCTATTCGGACGGAATCATTGCTGATACCTACGCCCACGGCAACGTTATCGGCGGCGGAGAATACGGTACTGGCGGACTGGTCGGTACGTTTACCCCTGAAGATTTCGCTTTTCTCTCTGTCCAATCGACAGACACCAGTGACCCGGAGGTCCCGCTGAGTCAACAGATGGAGCAGCAATCCGGACCGGAACAGGATGAACTGGCCTGGATTACTTTCGAAAAACAGATTAAAAACAGTTACGCCACCGGCGAAGTCAGCGGTCAGAATCACACCGGTGGACTGGCCGGGGAAAATAATCTGGACGGTGACGGAATCATCAACAGTTACTGGGATATCCAGACCACACAGCAAAATGAAGGAGTCGGTGAGGGTGAACAAGGCGAGGCCATCGGCCTGCAGACCGGCGAAATGACCGACTCGTCAGCTGAAACGTATCTGGAAGGTTTTGAATTTGACGAACCGGGCGGCTGGGAAACCGTCAGCGGCACGTATCCCGGTTTGATCCCGCAAGAGTTGATCGAGGATCCACCCATTGCCCTGGACCTGATATCTGTTGTCGACTTTGGGGATGCCGGCACCGAAATGACAATATATATGCAGGTTTCAGATGAAAACGACGCCGTTCCGATAAACAAAACAACCTGGTTTCGCCTGGAATCGGACAGGGAAGGCCAATTTTTTGATGCCAGTGGCAATGAAATCACACGAATCCCCATAAGAAGGAGTTTTTCCGCGTTTTCTAATGTGTTCAACTATATAAGCTACTCCGGAGGGATTCATGAGCTTACCGCAACGTACATAACGGGCGAATCCACACTCGAAGGCGTTCAGGAATCTGTCGAACTCACCATTATGGATGAAGTGGAAGATTTCGTGCTGTTCGGACACGACCAGGCCAGGGTGGGCAGAGTCCTCGATACTCCATACAAGCTGATTGTCCG
>CAYMBG010000168.1:0-3422 GCA_964388615.1 uncultured Chitinophagales bacterium
AGGTAGGGGAACAAGGGACAGCATCAGATATCTGGGAGCAATGCCTGGAAATCATTCGGGATAATATTAATTATCAAAAATATAAATCCTGGTTTCATCCCATTAAGCCTGTTACTCTTGACCAAAAGACGTTAACCATTCAGGTTCCCTCTCAGTTCTGGTATGAATGGCTGGAAGAGCACTATTACAACATCATGCGCTCCACTATTACCAAAGTGCTGGGGGACGGAGCCCGGTTTGAATACTCCATTGTTCTGGAAAAAGCGGAACAAGAACATCAGGATTTAGCGGTACGCATGCCACAACGTTCCACACCGCCGGTCAAAAATGAAAATGGCCCGGCAACACAGGGACAGAATAATTACAACACCTCCTACACAGCCGAATCCATTCAGAACCCTTTTGTCATACCGGGCATCCAGAAAAACAAAATCGAGCCTAATCTCAACCAAAACTACGTTTTCAGTCAGTTTATCGAAGGTGACTGTAACCGATTGGCACGCTCAGCGGCCATTGCCATAGCCGAAAATCCGGGAAAAAACTCCTTTAATCCATTTTTTGTGTATGGCGGGGTAGGTTTGGGCAAGACCCACCTTGTGCAGAGCATCGGAAACAAAATCCGGCAGGACTTCGGTGACAAATTTTCGATCCTTTATATCTCTTCCGATCAGTTTACTAATGAGTTTGTCCACGCTATTCGTAACAACCGGGCACGGGAATTCTCCATGTTCTACAGGACCATTGACGTCCTGATTGTTGACGATATTCAGTTTTTCAGTGGAAAAGAAAAAACCCAGGAAGAGTTTTTCCATATTTTTAATGCCCTGCATCAGGAAGGAAAGCAGATTATTTTGACCAGTGACCGGGCACCCAAAGATGTCCCGGACATTGAAGAACGGCTCATCTCTCGTTTCAACTGGGGGTTAAGTGCCGACCTTCAGATGCCTGATTACGAAACCCGTTATGCCATTCTCGAGAAGAAATCGATTGAAAACGGAATTGAATTTGACGGGGCGATATTTGAATTCATTGCTCACAATTTCAAGTCCAGCATTAGAGATTTACAGGGAGCAATCATTAAGTTACTGGCTACCTCTTCGTTGCAAAACATCGACAACATTGACCTGCCGATGGCCAAGCGAATTTTAAAGGATCTTATTAAGGAGACCAAAAAACACATCTCCATTGAGAATATTCAACGGCTGGTTTGTGACTACTTCGGCATTGAATCCAACAGAGTAAGGGAAAAAACCCGAAAACAGGAGGTTGTCGAGGCCCGACAGATTGCAATGTATTTGTCAAAAACCATGACCAAGTCCAGTTTGAAAACAATCGGGCTTCACTTTGGCGGGCGGGACCACTCAACGGTGATTCATGCCATCAGCGCGGTGGAAAATCGTCTGGAAACCAGTCCGAAGTTCGAACAGGTCATCAAAGATATACAGCAGCGTGTTGAGTTGGCAAGTATGTAAGGATAACCCAATGGACTGTATTACAATAAAAAATCTCCGCTTTCGGGGTTTTCATGGATATTTTGAAAAAGAACGCACAGAGGGTAATGATTTTGAAGTAGATATCCTGTTATCGGTGCCGTCTCCAAACGCCCCGCGCAATGACGATTTATCGCAAACAATAGATTACAGCGAAGTTGCCGGGATAGTCCAGAAGGTTATGGATGGCACCTCTGTTAAACTGCTGGAAACATTATTGTATAACATAGGAGAAGCATTGGTCAGCACCTATCCTCAAGCACAAAAAGTAGAAGTGGCGGTCAGGAAGCTTGCCCCCCCCATGTCACCCTCTTGCGAATACACAGAATTAAGAAGTCAATGGCCCAAGTCGTAATTGCATTAGGCTCCAACCTTGGTAACCGCGCCTCTCATTTGACCCAGGCGAAAGCGTTTCTCACTACGTTGAGCAGAAGACCCTTGATCATCTCCTCTATCTATGAAACAGAGCCTGTTGGGGAAGCGTCCACCAAAATGTACTATAATGCGGTCTGCGCCATGGAAACCACGCTACCGCCACTACAATTACTGGACCGTTTGAAAAAATACGAGCAAGATTACGGAAGGGACCCCACCGCACCACGATGGTCAAATCGAACCATTGATCTGGATATCATCGATTACAACCGGCAAGTCATATCAGAGGATACGTTCCGTGTTCCACACCCCCACTATGCCGAGCGGCTTTTTGTGCTACATCCGCTTCAGGAAATTTTTCCGAATTGGGAAGATCTGCCATCCGGAAAGAGCATAGACACGCTGATCGCATCGGCTCCAAAAATTGAAGTTTTTAAAAAAGAGGTAAATTGGTAGCTTCTCTTCTATGAATCAATTCGATTTTATAGCAATAGAAGGTGTCATCGGGGCGGGAAAAACTTCCCTGGCACGATTACTTTCAAAACGCCACAATGCTCGTCTTGTATTGGAGCAGTTTGAGGAAAACCCTTTCTTGCCGGATTTTTACAGGGACCGGGAGCGTTATGCTTTTCAGACCCAGCTTGCTTTTCTTGCCAGTCGTTTTAAACAGCAGGAAGCGCTGCGGAACCGTGACTTATTCCAGGAGATGGTTATCTCCGATTACCTTTTTGACAAAGACCGCATCTTTGCCCGGCTCAATCTCTCCGGAGATGAAATGGCGCTTTATGACAGTATTTATGGTATAATGAACAGCATAGCTGCAAAAGCCGACCTGGTTGTATTTATCCAGTGCTCAGTCGATCGTCTGATGCAAAATATTAAAGAGCGTGGCCGTCCCTACGAAAAAGAAATTTCCCGGGACTATATTGAAGAACTCAATAATGCTTATAATCACTTCTTTCACCACTACTCAAGGTCTCCGCTTTTGATTGTCAATGCCACCGAAGTCGACTTCGTAAAAGATGAATGTCACCTTAAATACATCGAGGATCAAATATTTTCAGAACCTATTCGTAGCAATACTACACACATTACACCCCGATAACCTATGCTGCGTATACTCCTTATTTTAATTATAAGCTATCTGGTCATACGTATTACTTTACGGCTTTTACTCACTGAATCCCCCTCGCAGAAACGTAACCGGGTCAACAACACCCATCCTTACGGCACAAACAATGGAGATCACCGTTTTAACAAAAAAAACCGATCTTCCAGCAGCCGATTTGAGAATGTGGAGGATGCTGAGTTTGAAGAGATCCCTAAAGAGGAACCGGGACAAAAAAAGGAATAATTTGATTGCAAACCTATTGCAATAGTTAGCCTTATCATCGTATATTTGAAATCTCCTTCAAAAAAATGCCCTGGTGGTGGAATAGGTAGACACGCTATCTTGAGGGGGTAGTGCCTTAATTGGCGTGCTGGTTCGAGTCCAGTCCAGGGCACCGAAAGCCTTGTAACCTATTGTGTTGCAAGGCTTTTTTTATGTTGTTACCA
>CAYMBG010000169.1:0-3410 GCA_964388615.1 uncultured Chitinophagales bacterium
GAACCCCATTCACGGGTGTATCGGTGGAGACTTCAGTATCGCGTCGATACACAGGGCGATTTTGAGGATGTGATCGGCGATGATGGCAAACCGGTGGAGTATGAACGAAACCCGGAACCCGGTCACAGCCGGCATTTTGAAAATATCGGCCTTTCCGGAAATGCACAAAACAAACCGAGGGTTGAACTGCGATGGCTCTATTACTACACGGGACAGCGGATATTCGAAGAAAGTGGCGCCCGATCACGATTGCGCCTGGGCAATATCAAGGTGACCGGCGACCGGATGCAGGAATATGAAGGAGAACCCATTCGGGAAGACCGGAAATTGTCCAACTATCCCAATCCCTTTAACCACGCCACATTCATTCAACTTCAACTAAAAGAGGAAACGCAGGTCACCATCGCACTATATGATATCAACGGCCGGAAGGTCAGAATAGTCAGGGATAATATGCGCTTGCCCGCAGGCCATCACTCGGTTCGGGTCGATGCCGGGAATCTATCGACCGGTATCTATATCTACCGGGTTCAGAGTCCCGGCTGGACCGCACACGGAAAAATGACATTGGTGCGATGATTTTTCCTTTATTTGGAAATTTCTGGAACAATACTGACGTTTCTTTTTATCTGTACAACAAGTAGCCATAAAGATCCTATGGATAAGCGTCTGGTTATTCTCGTCATTATTATTTTTGCCGCAGGATGCCGAAAGGAATCGGCGACTCCGGTAGCCGAACCCGGTTCCTTTCTGTTGTCATGGCAGGGAGATCCCACCACGACCATGACGGTTGACTGGCATCCCGAACCGGGTACAAACGTATGGATGGAGTATCGTGAACAGGGATCTGCGCAATGGCAAGTGCCAACCGCCCGGAAGAAGCAAGTGACCGGCATGGATCGCTTCCTGTTGCGCACCGAGTTGACCTCTTTGAAGCCGGATCACAACTATGAATTCCGGTTTTCAGGTGATGATCCGGTTTACCGGTTTCGAACCATGCCGCAGACACTGGAGCGGCCTATACGGTTCATAGCTGCCGCCGATATCATGCATCATCGGCAGTGGATGGAGATTACCGCCGAAAGCGCTATGAAAGTGGCTGGAGATGACCTGGATTTTGCCGTGATCGGAGGTGATCTCGCCTATGGTGACGCCGTTGTACGCAAGGCATTCCGCTGGTTTGACTATTTTGAGGCCTGGTCCGGTATCATGATCACCGATGACCGGCGCGTCATCCCCCACCTGGCCGCCATCGGGAATCATGAAGTCAAAAATCATTTCGTGTACAACTATCCGGTTTCCCGCTACAGCCAGGAGGATTTTGCACGGACCGAGGCCCCGTATTTTACCACTTTCATACCGCTGCCAGGTGAAAAAGGCTATGACCTGCTTGATTTTGGCGATTATCTTACTCTTTTCCTGCTCGATTCCGGACATCTGAATCCTATAGCCGGAAAACAGGCCAACTGGTTGGCTGATGCGCTGCGGAGCCGGTCCGGAGTGCGTCATCTCCTCCCGGTGTATCATGTCGCGGCCTACCCATCGGCCCGGAACTTCGACGGGTTTCTGCAGACCGAGATCCGGGAGCATTGGGTCCCGCTTTTCGAGAAGCATGGCGTACGGTTGGCAATGGAGTATCACGACCATACATTCAAGCTCAGCCATCCCATTCGCAACAATCAGGTGGATGAAACAGGTATCTATTATGTCGGCGATGGGGGATGGGGTACCAACGTCCGGAATCCCCGAACCGATGAACACGGAAACCTGCCCTGGTATATCGCTAACGCCGACTCTGTCCGGAATTTTTCCATCGTGGAGATCCGTGACGATCTGATACAGGTAGATATGTATAATGATCAGGGAGGCAGGCTTGATCAGCTCATCATCCCGGACGCCGGACGATAAACGTGAAGCCGGCAGCTTTGTTGATCCTCCCTGACAACGGTTTTTTTACTGCCCCATATAGCGGCTTTTACCGACCCACTCAGGAGCTTTTACTGATTCACTCAGCAGCTTTTACTGCCCCATATAGCGGCGCAACAACGACTCCCACTCTTCGCTGCCGATGTATTCAAGAATAACACGATTCATCTCATTCCGATACGGACTGTCCAGGGGCAAAGCGATACCATAATACTGCTCATTAAAAGTCAGAGGTAACACACGGACCTGATTCGGAAACGCCCCCGAGGCGTAATAGCGGATAATAGGAGCGTCATGCACGAAAGCATCAATACGCTCTTGCGAGATAGCCTCAAGTCCGGCTGATATCGAAGGAAATGTTTGATAGCTAATATGATTAACCTCCAGATAACTCAATGTTGCGGATTGTTCCAGGGCACCGACACGGACATGGGGAAGATCCTGCAGACCCGATACACGGGTATCAAGCCGGTTTATGGTCAGGCTGGATGCGATGGAAGCCGTAAAAAACGAGATCAGTATAATACCGGCAAACATCCACACAAAACCCACCGTGCGTCCGGCGAATGTCACCGGAGCTTTGTCACCATAACCCACGGTGGTCATGGTCACCGCCGCCCACCAAAAACCGCTGCCGATTCCCTTTAGTGGTGAGCCCCCGAAATGTTCCGGATTATGCTTACGTTCAAACCACCAGGCCAGCATCCCCCAAAACAACAGCAGCAGAACCAGTAACACCACGACCCAGAGAAACTCAGCGGAAAAGATCGCAGTAAAAGCCTGCCACAAACCGGAAGGAACATAGGAGGTCGCGATACCGAGTCCGGTTACATAAAAGGGATGGGTGAAGTCCACCGATTCCTCCCGGTCGGCGGTGATGGTCAATGCCGAGGCCGCCGCAAAAAGATCACCTCCGTGTCCATTTGCGGTTGTGTGGACCCCATCCAGCAGTCCCTGAATGTCACGCTCCACGAATTCATAATCGATATTCAGCTCATCGGCTATACGATCCCACAAAGCAATAGTGAGGCCGCTGTAACGGCCATCCGGTTCCTCAATGACAAACGGTGGAACCACCCGCACTCCCACCAGTACCGTTCCGTCTTCCGTTGTTGATACACGCTGATCAGGTTCCATGGAGCGGCCTTCGGGGGATGCGTGGCCCGCAAACAACGCTTCGGCCGGCATCACTTCATCACCGGTTTCGGCAGCCGGTTTGGCCTGGATATGACTTGCAGTAAATGAATACGAGAAAGCTAAAACAAAAGCCTGCAATACAATAAAAGGATGGGTGGTGCGCATGGATCAGGTTGCTATGAGTTGGGTTTGTGTGGACTTTTCAACAACAGGCGCATCACCTCCCGGTTATGCTTGTGGCGGATATTTTTTGCCTCGGGCAGATAAAGATCCTGCAACAGCGACTCATAGTGCTCGTTGATTTTTCCGCGAACGATCTTCATGGTGCTGTTCATCATCTTGTTCTC
>CAYMBG010000170.1:0-3394 GCA_964388615.1 uncultured Chitinophagales bacterium
GTTTTTCAGGCAAATCTGCTGACCGGTGTGGCGTAGAAGTGGCCAAACCGTGATGTTTCTTTTAAACATTCCGGGTTATCGTTTCCCGTAGGCGCTCCATCTTAGCGACAGCAATAAGCCGAAGGCATCCGGGTGGGCGTCGCCGACATCCAGGGCCATGGTGGCGGCGGTTTCCAGCGCGGGATGCAGGGCCGTGGTACGCAGTTCCAGCATAAATGACCACTGATCGTTACGCGATGTGAGTCCGGTATCCCGCACGATCTCATCATCCAGCACATAGGTGCGTCCGGCGCCATAGTTGCGGGTATAAGTAGAAAAGAAGCGCCAGTCAACGGGACCGGCGAACCCTTTGAGTCCGATGTGGTGGCCGACCAGCTGGTTGTTGACCACACCGTAGTAATCCGGATCGCCGAAAAACAGCGGATTACCCAGTACGCGTCCGCCGTAGGTCCATCCGCCGAGGTAGGCCCAGTGGTTGTAATAATTCACGTGTTGCTCGGCATCGCGATGTTCATAACGTGTGAGTCCGTCAAGAGTGTTGATATGCTCATAATTGACGGCTTTCAGCAGCGGCCGGTGATCGGTGCGCCAGTCATCCGGCCGGTTGGCGGTCCATCGTGTTCGCTTGTCCGGGCGCAGTTCGATCCAGGCGCCCCACATTCCATCCCAGGGGGTACCAAAACGTGCGTTGGGCGTATCCTCGAGGATAAACTGGCGGCTGACGGACACTTTATAGCGGCCGAGATTAAACATCAGGGCAAAGTCATAGGTGCCGAAGTGGTTTTGAAACTGGTTGGGCAGTTCTCCGCCGCCGAAGATCTCTTTGGAGTCGCCGGCCAGCGAGAAAAACACATCCCGGTAGGCTTTCAGGCTTCTGGGAGAGATGCCGAAATCGTCTGACTGACCGCCCCACTGCGCGAAATGTTTCAGTCCGGCGCGCGGCACTACGGGGGCGTCTTCGGTAAAGAAGCGCAAATAAAGGTACTTTTGATGGAGCCAGACATGGTCCATGAAGCGGTGATCGTCATCCGTCATCCATCCGTGGGACAGGCCGCCATCATAGTAAAACACACGCCGGGTGCCGGGAACCGGCTGAAAACCGTCGGTAGCAAAGGTGATTTTCGGCATTGGGCGGGCGTTGGTGGACAAATCCATGGTACCCATCGACAGCTCGGGATGCACCAATCCGAAATACTCCCGTTTTCGTCCGGCCCAGAGCACAAAAGGTCCGTAGCCGGCCTGCAGGTATCCCTCCTGCAGCAGCAGATCGGTATCGGAGGCGGTTCGGAACAGGACGTTGGTCCGGGTGGAGAAGGTGAGGCCGGAATCCAGGGAGTGATGCCAGGAGCCGGACAGGTTAAGGCCGGCCTGGGCGCTATGGGGGTCGATGGCGCCAAAGCGGTTGGAGTGGAGCCAGAATGGAAGGTCACCGGCGGTGGATGCGGCGGTACGGAGCTGCCACCCGAAGAGCACGTTTGTTTGGGTGGCGTCGGGATCCGGTGCTTGTCCGGCGTTTGCCGATAGCGGCAGGCTTAAGGCTGCGACGATCAACCAGCAAAGGAGAATATGTTGCGACCGTCCGCAGCGGCAAATCGGGAGTGAAAACATCGGACGGGATCGCATGCGCAATGGTTAACGAATCAGGCTCATGCGCAGGATATCCTTTGGCTGGCCGTCGATGACATGTTCCTCGCGGAAGACCCCCTCCAGGCGGAATCCCAGCTCCTCGTTGATGCGAATATTGCGGAGGTTGCTATCGAAAGTGTAGAGGTAGATTTTACGCAGTTTAAGGGCGTTCAGGCCGTAATTCACCCAGAGTCGGGACGCTTTTTTACCCAGTCCCTGGCCGCGGCGGTCCGGTTCGCCGATCAGTTTTCGGAGTTCGGCGCGGTTCTGGGAGCGGTCGCGATTAAGGAAACCGACGATGCCGATAGGGGTCATGTCGGGATCGCAGACCATGCCGAACCGGTGGTTGGGGTTATGAAGCACTCCGCTGGCCGTTTCCAGGTTGTTTTCCAGCCGGGAAAGCAAGAACTCACGTCCCCTTTCGTCACGCGTCCACTGCTCGAAAATTGGAAAATCCGTTTTAGGGTCACAAGCCCGAATGATCAGTTCATCGGTGACAATCGGAAGGCGGGTTATCTTTTGCGAGGAGAAGTTATTGGTATCATCCTGGCCGTTACGGGTTTCCAGGGCGTAGTCGAGAATAGAATTAGCCACCTGGACATAATCGCCGGTGCTGAGGTTGAGCCCGGCCAGCTCATTGTTGATCACCTTCAGGATACTTTCTTTGGTAAATTGTTGATCAATATCCTTGTTTGCCATGACGCAGTCGTTTTTTGCCATGATAACATTTCCGTTCTCGTCGATCAGGGTGTGCAGGTTGTGGTTTTGTCCCGGATCGTACAGGATGATATTACAAAGATTTTCGGAGGTTTCAAACCGGCAGAGAATCAACCTCAAATAGTATTTGCCGCCACATGGCTCCCGGTAAATACGATTCGGAGTCGTAGAGGTTTTTTTAACAGGATCCGGAATGGATCGCCCCTGTCTTATGGATCAGTGCATTTCCAGAAATCGCGACACATCCCACCAACTTTTTAACCTGATTTACGCCACAACAGATTTATACAAATCGTCATGTGTGGTGATGATATTCTCAATCTCAGAACTGGCTTTGACTTCCTGCAGGTGGATGGTGTCTAAGAACAGACCGGGATTGGGAAGATTTACCAGATCTGATCCATCGGGTAGATAAAGCGATATGATACTACAATTCCCCGCCGATGGAAAAACTTTCAGAGTTACAGAAATACTGAACTCACGCTGGGCCCATCTGCCACAGGAAATTGGTTCGTGACATTTGAAGTGATTTTACAAAAATCTGTTCTGGTGTTTTTTCCAGACAGCGATCATATAGGCTATTATGCGTGTGAAGCATCTGTTTCTCCGGTTTTGGTCTTTGGTTTCCGGTTACCCAAGCACTCAAAGCACCCGGGTAACCGGTATATTAAGCAAGACCTAGCGGAAAATTTTCCTCATTTCACCATCATCATCTGCCGTGTGTTTACATGTTCACCAGCTTCAATCCTGTAGATAAATACACCACTGGACAAACCGGTTGCATCAAAGGTTACCTCATGCCGGCCGGCCTGACGCGTTTCATTCAAGAGTGTCTCAAGCTGCTGGCCCAGCATATTGTAGACGGTCAACCGAACATGCGCCTGCTCCGGCAAGTTAAAATGAATCTGTGTGGAAGGATTGAAGGGATTGGGGTGGTTTTGATGTAATCTAAAGTCTTCAGGGACCTTGTCGGATTGTGCATCAGTAGGGATATGAGTCGTAAAGCTCCAGACATCGCTCCACTCGCTTTGGCCCGACTCGTTTGCAGCGC
>CAYMBG010000171.1:0-3286 GCA_964388615.1 uncultured Chitinophagales bacterium
GCAGACAAAGGCAAGTAAGGAGAGGAATCGAGAATGCCTGTAAAAAAAATACATGGATTCGTAACAGTGAGTTGGGAGCGCATTCCGTTGCAAAAAACGCTCGTTGGTGATAAAAGTAAAAGTATGTACGGGAAATATTCACCGGTCAGTGCATGATGACCTGAGCGGTGATGTATGATCTGCTTAACGTAGGATTAACGGGCAATTGTCGCACATGGTACTGCTTTTTGGATCTGGAACAAAATATATGGATGCAAAGGGAGCTTCATTTGTTGTTGGGAACGGCATGAAACAGCCGGCTACATCAGGTCAAAGAACCGTGGCAGCCAGAGGCTGAGGTCGGCCCAGAACGTGACAAGCATGAGGGCAATCAGCATAGCGATAAACATTGGCAGCAAAGGGCGAATAATTTTCTCAATAGTGGTATCGGCTACGCTGATTCCTACAAACAACAGGGTTCCGACCGGTGGGGTGCAGATACCGATACAAAGGTTCATGACCATGATGATACCGAAATGTACCGGGTCGATGCCCAGTTCCACGACCACCGGCAGGAAAATGGGCGTGAAAATAAGGACCGCCGGGGTCATATCCATGAACATACCGACAAAAAGCAAAAGAAGGTTGATGATCAAAAGGATGACGATCTTGTTGTCGCTGAGGCCGAGCATCGCTTCGCTTACGGTCTGCGGCAGGTTGCCGTAGGACATTACCCACGATAGGCTTATGGATGCAGCGATGAGCAGCATCACAATGGAGGTGGTTTTGATCGCCCCCATCAATATTTCCGGAATATGGCCGGGATTGATTTCGCGGTAGGCAAACCCGAGCACCAGGGTATACACAACCGCAATGGCAGCCGCTTCGGTAGCAGTAAAAACACCGACGACAATGCCGCCGATTACAATAACAAGTAACAACAAGCTGGGCAGTGCGGCACCGAAAGATCGTATCAGTTCCATTACGGAGGTGCGGTCACCGGTCGGATATTTTTTGCGTATGGCCCAGATGGTGGCGATGGCCATTAGGATGAGCCCGGTTAGAATACCAGGGATATATCCGGCGATAAACAGAGCGGCTATGGATGTTCCGCCACTGGCCAGGGAGTAGACGATCAGGACATTGGATGGGGGGATGACCAGACCGATAGAAGATGAGCTCACATTAATCGCGGCTCCGAATTCTCTGGAGTACCCCTCTTTCTCCATTTTGGGACCCAGAATACTGCCGATAGCCGATGCTGCTGCAACCGAAGAGCCTGCGATCGCACCGAAAAGCATAGCTGCCACAACGTTGATGTGGGCCAGGCCGCCGGGAAGTGATCCGACGATATTTTTGGCGAAGCGTATCAGGCGGGTTGCAATACCGCCCTGGTTCATCACCTGTCCCGCCAGAATGAAAAACGGGATGGCCAGCAGGGTAAAACTGTCCAGGCTGGTAAGAAACTGCTGGGCGAGGGCGGTAATGGCCGTGACCGATTCCATGGTCATAAGCAATGTGAACAGTGCTGCAATACCCAGTGTCCATGCGATCGGCACACCTATGGCAAGCAGAATCAGAAAGCTTAGTACAAGAATCAGGATCTCGGTTAATTCCATAGCAAACTTTTTATATCAAGAGGTTAGGTCGGCTGATATCTTTCCAACTTATTCTGGTGCCGGAGGTGACGTTTCGGTTTGGGTAGGGGGAGCGGGGTCCGGGCCCGATTGTATCATGCCCCGGATATCCGACAGTTTGTAGTAGACAATAAGCAGGCCGCTGATTGGGCCGATCAGATATACCAATGACATGGGAATCTGCAAAGCCGGGGTAATCTGAAGGTATGTCCAGGTGGTATAAACCAGCAACCCTCCCCCGGTCACAAATACCGCCAGGACAAACAGGGCAATCAGGGTTTTTATGAAGATAACCAGGCGGAAGCGGTTGACCTTATTCAGGTATCTTGGTAATACATCCACCGAAATATGCAGGTTTTGTCCTGAATAATACGCTCCTCCAAGCAGACTTACCCAGATTAATAGGAACCGTGCAAGTTCATCGGTGAATGTGCTGGGTGCTTGCAATACATAGCGGGTGAAAACTTGCCATACCACAACCAGCACCAACAAGCCCATCAGAAAAACCAGTATAGATCGCGTTATTTTATTGATTTTTTCACGCATGGCATTTCGACTTATTCAACATTCCTGATTCGCTCCACCCATCCGTACAATTCAGGGTCATTGCGGCGAATATTTTCATATAACGGTTTTATTGCCCTTCGAAAAGGTTCTTTGTCAGGTCGGATAATCTCCACACCGGCATCCCGGAAAGCTTGCATGGACTCCTCAACCGACTCCTGCCAAAGCTCACGCTGAAATCTGATTGATTCGTCGATAGCGGTCTGAAGCCATTCACGCTGCTTTTCGGAGAGTTGCTCCCAGACCCTGTTGTCAATCACCAGGATATCCGGTATGGTCGTGTGTTCGTTCAACGTATAATAGTTGCAGACTTCATAATGCCTGGATGTGTAAAAGCTGGGCGGATTGTTTTCGGCGCCATCCACAATACCCCCTTGAAATGCCGTGTACAATTCACCGTACGAAAGCGGCGTAGGCGATCCGCCAAGAGTTCGCATCAATTGCATGGCGATGACGCTTTCCATAACTCTGATCTTTTGCCCTTCCAGATCATCAGGGGTGTGTACCGGTCGATCTGTGGTATAAAAACTTCGGCTCCCGGCATCGTAATAGCCGACTCCCCGCAGACGGTAGGAACTGCCCTCAAGAAGTAGATCCTCTCCCACGCGGCCATACAGAACACTGAAAGAGTGCGCTTTGTCACGGAAGAGGTAAGGCAGGCTGAAGACCCGCATTGCCGGTACAATGTTTTCAAGAGTAGCGGTGGAGACCTTGGTCATATTGACGGCTCCGATCTGAATCAGTTCAAGCAGTTTCCGTTCACCGCCGAGCTGTCCGGCTGGGTAGATGGTCATGGTTAGCTGTCCGTCGGAGTATGCTTCGACATGTTCCGCCATTCTTTCCATGGCAATCGAGACCGGATGGGCAAGATGCATGGCATGAGCCAGGATAATTTCCGCAGGCTCGTCATCCTGTTCGGTTGACTGACCACCTTCATCGCAGGATGTCCATACAACCGAAAGTACCAGCAAAAATAGAAGCAGCATGAAAAGGCGTTTATTCATGGTTGAAAAAACTTTGCGGAGGTCCCAGGAAGGTGGCTCCGGTATCTTCGGTTTCGATCACGATTCGCTGAAGTACAAGGCCGGTGTCCTGCATCCAGAACT
>CAYMBG010000172.1:0-3274 GCA_964388615.1 uncultured Chitinophagales bacterium
ATGCAGTCATTTAACAGAGGGAGCTACGAAATCATGATCGAGCAGGGGGTTAGGTTCGATACCGGCTACCTCCAATTGCAGGATTACCGGTACAATGATGAACCTTCACTGGATAACACCTTTTATTATGATGGGGCTGTAAAAGAACGGGTCCTGGAGGCCGATGACAATATTGACAAGATATTGCCCAGAATTCAGTCCTTTATGCTTGCTGCCAGTGACCGGTCTACACGCGGGGCTTTGGTTATGGGTGTAGATCCAGATCTGGAGCATGATTTCAACAGTTTTAAAGACTATTTGACCGAAGGTCGCTTTTTTGACCCCGGAGAGCGCAGTGCGGTACTGACCCTTGGTATGTCAGAGCGATTGCAATTGTCCGTCGGAGATACACTGGTTTTAATCGGACAGGGTCGTTTCAGTATGTCAGCCAGTGGTTTGTTTGAAATTACAGGACTGCTGGAGCACCCGGTCAGAGTGATGAATGACCAGGGGGTATATCTATCGCTGCCGGTAGCACAGGATCTGTTTTCGGCCGACGACCGCATTTCAGCACTGCTGATAGCTCCAGAGAGGGAACGTCAAACCGAGTCTGTGGCGGCTTCCTTCCGCCGGGAGTTTGACGTTGAAGAGGATGAACTGGTGGTTTATACATGGCCCGAACTGATGCCTGAGCTTCTGGAATTGCGGGAGTTTGATCTTGCACCGGCTCGTTTTATGACACTGGTGCTGTATCTGGTCATTGGTTTTGGTTTTCTGGGAACTATCCTCACTTCCACTATGGAAAGGCTGCGGGAATTTGGTATGCTTCTGTCGGTGGGCATGAGGCGCGGCCGTCTGGTATCTGTGGTGTTTCTGGAGATGTTGTTCATAAGTGTGATCGGTGTTGTGACAGGCGTTATCCTCTCCTGGTTGATCATTTATTACCTGCATCTCAATCCGATTGAACTGACCGGAGATGCCGCTCGTGCTGTTATGGACATGGGGTTTGAACCGTATCTGCCTATGTCATTTGATGCAGATCAGTTTTATATGCAAGCGATCTATGTATTCCTGGTAGCCATGCTGGTGTTTTTGTTTCCGCTTATTAAAATATTCCGACTCAATATTCTGGAGGCAGCGAAGAAATAAAATGAAAACGCTGATTGTTATCGCCTGGAGAAATATATGGAGGCACCCGGCCCGGAGCGGGGTGTTAATGGCGGCCATGGTGATAGGCCTATGGGCGGGAGTTGTTTTTGTCGGTACAATAAACGGGCTGTTACAACAACGCGCCAATTACCTTATCGAGAGTGAGATAACCCATGCCCAGATACACCATCCGCAATTTCAGGCCGAGGGTTACTCCTGGCTTTTTATTTCGGAGCATGAAGAAATATCATCATGGCTGGATGCAGATGTCCGGGTACGTAACTACACATCACGAACCATAACGGATGGAATGGCGCGGTCACCGGTGAAAACGTCGGCAGTGAGGATTCGCGGGATAGATGTCGAAACAGAGACCCGAACCACCAAATTCCATGAAAACATGGTGGAAGGGGAGTATTTGGATACGCAAATAAGAAACCCGGTAATTGTTGGAAAAAAGTTTGCAGAGGAGCATCAGTTTCAGGTTGGCAACAGGCTGGTACTGACTTTTGAGGATGTAGATAATCAGCTTACATCCGCATCATTTAATATTTCCGGGCTTTTTGAGTCAGTTTCATCAAATTATGACGAACGCAATGTGTTTGTGAGGGCTGAGGATTTTGCAGAGATCCTTTCGGATCGCCCTGTATATCATGAAATAGCCATGATGTTCGAAGAGATGGACCAAGCCGAAGCGGTAGTATCGGATATCAACTCCAGGTTTGATGGGGTGGAGGCTCAGACCTGGAAGCAACTCTCCCCGGAGCTGAGCATGATTGTTGAGTTGGGTGATTTCATGATGATGCTAATCACCATCATTATTATGACGGCGTTGGCGTTCGGCATTCTGAACACCATGCTAATGGCCCTTTTTGAGCGAATGCGTGAAATCGGGATGCTGCTGTCGATTGGTATGAGTAAGGGACGGGTTTTTGCGATGATTATGGTTGAGTCTTTCATGCTGACGATCACCGGGGCTGTCGCAGGAATGATACTTGCGCTGATCAGTATTCAAATGCTCAGCGACACAGGAATCAACTTTGAGATGTTTGCTGAGGGCATAGCTGAGATCGGCTTCGATTATATCATCTATCCGGTTATATCCCTGCGTGAAATGGCCGGTGTCAGTTTGATCGTTGTACTGATTACCCTTGTAGCATCACTTTATCCGGCTTTTAAGGCCATTCGTATCCACCCGCTTGAAGCAGCCAAAGACACATAAACCCAGAAAGCTGTAAATCTCGCTCAACCATTTACATTTTAAAAAGGAATGGTTGAATAGATAAATAACCAGTTATGACTATCATAAAAACTGAAAAAATTTCAAAAATATATAACCCGGAAACGGTGCCTGTGCATGCCTTGCGCAATGTATCCGTCTCCATCGATGAGGGGGAGTTTACCAGTGTCGTTGGACCATCGGGTTCCGGAAAAACCACATTGCTGAATATGCTGGGCGGCCTGGATCGCCCCACTTCCGGCAAAGTGTATGTGAACGGTACAGATATCACCGTTATGAAAGACAACAAACTCATTGACTTCCGGCTGAAAAATATTGGATTCGTTTTTCAGCATTATAACCTCATTCCGGTTTTTACGGCGCGTGAAAATGTGTCGTTCATCATGCTGTTGCAAAACCGCAGTAAAAAAGAGATGGAGCAGAGGACGGACGAGTTGCTGGAGGCCGTGGGACTCGCTGACCGCAAAGATGCACGACCGGGACAGATGTCAGGCGGACAGCAGCAGCGGGTTGCTGTTGCACGTGCTCTGGCATCCAGACCAAGATTTATTCTGGCCGATGAACCCACGGCAAACCTGGATACAGAATCGGCTATGAACCTGCTGGATATCATGTTGCGAATGAATATGGAACATCATGTTACCTTTGTGTTTTCAACACATGACCAGCGTGTAATCGATCGGGCACGAAGGGTTATCTCTATGGTAGACGGTGCCATTGATACCGACACGTATCAGGCTAAGGAAGAGCAACATGGATAAAGAACCGTTAACATCCGTAGTTCTTTGGGGTGTCGTGCTGTTGATGCTCATGCCGGCGTTGACGGAGACGGTTAATGCAAATATTACAGACGATCTGCATGTGAGAGGATATGTACGGGGAATGCCGATCCGGATATCCGCCGAT
>CAYMBG010000173.1:0-3270 GCA_964388615.1 uncultured Chitinophagales bacterium
CCCCTACTCAACCATATTACATCAGGAGACGTAACGCATGGCAGATAAAAACCAATTCGGCAATCTGGAAATACCGCCGGAGCTTATTTCAATGAAGAAACACATCTGGAAAGTGGTGGTGGGGGCTCTCATCGTTCTGACCGGATACTCTTCCCTCTATACCGTCGGGCCCGAAGAGGTCGGAGTCGTACTTCAGTTCGGCAAATACCATCGCACCACGGTGCCGGGACTCAATTACAAAATTCCGTTTTTTGAGGAAGTCTATAACATTCCGGTGGAACGTCAGTTGAAGCAGGAGTTTGGATTCCGTACCGAAGAGGTGGGCGTCCGGAGCCGGTATGCCACCAACAACCTGGATGAGGAGACCCTCATGCTGACCGGTGATCTGAATCTTGCCGAAGTGGAATGGGTGGTTCAATACCGTATCAGCGATCCCTATCTGTTTCTTTTCCGGGTCCGGAATGCCGAAAAAACTTTGCGGGATATGTCCGAGTCGGTTATGAGAAAGGTCGTCGGAGATCGTACCGTTAATGAAGTGCTCACGGTCGGCCGTCAGCAGGTGGCTACCGAGGTTGAAGGGCTGATGCAGCAACTAAGTAATGAATACGAGCTGGGTATAGCCATCGATCAGGTGGTCTTGCAGGATGTGAATCCACCCGACCCCGTAAAACCATCTTTCAATGCGGTAAACGAAGCTCAGCAGCAGCGCGAGACGCTCATCAACGAAGCGCTCGCAGATTATAACCGCGTTATACCACGAGCCCGGGGCGAAGCCCAGGAAATGATTGAACAGGCCGAAGGGTATGCCATAAACCGTGTAAACCGTTCACAAGGCGAAGCTGACCGGTTTACCGCTGTATATGAAGAATACATCCTGGCAGCCGAAGTAACCCGGAAACGACTCTATCTTGAAACCATGGAACGGATTATTCCGAAAATGGGAGAAAAAATTATCATCGATGAGAACAGCAGCAATGTGCTGCCATTGCTTCAACTCGGTCAAACCCAATTGGGAAATACGAACTGATGACACTTAAATATTATATTATCATCGGTGCCGCCGCTTTGATATTTTTTCTGGGGTTGGATGCCTTTTATATTGTCAATGAACAAAATCAGGTGATTGTTACCCAGTTCGGTCGTCCCATCGGCGAGCCGGTCACCACTCCGGGGCTTAAATTCAAAGTGCCGTTTATTCAGCGCGTCAACTATTTCGATAAGCGATATCTGGAATGGGACGGTGATGTAAACCAAATCCCCACCCGAGACAAGCGATTTCTGTTTGTAGACACGTATGCGCGATGGGAGATAACAGATCCGTTGCAGTTTTTCCAGCGTCTGAGGGACGAAAGAGGAGGACAATCCCGCCTGGATGATATCCTTGATGGCGAAACACGCAATGCTGTTGCCAACAACGAACTGCTCGAACTCATCCGTTCAACCAACCGGTCACCGGAAGAAACCGAAGATTTTTACGAGGATATGGAAGTATTGGAACTGATTGATGTGGGAAGGGATGCTATCGAGGCGAACGTACTGCAAGCCGCCAATGAACGTACCTCTGATCTGGGAATCCGGGTATTGGACTTCCGTTTCAAACGGATCAATTACGTGGATGACGTCCGGGGCAGGGTATATGAGCGTATGATCAGCGAGCGCAACCGGATAGCGGATTTGTTTCGTTCCGAAGGCCAGGGGGAAGCCCGCAGGATTTCCGGAGAGAAAGAGCGTGAAATGGACCGTATCATGTCGGAGGCGGTCAGGACATCGGACCGGATTCGCGGACGGGCCGATGCTGAGGCTACCGCGACCTATGCCGCCGCCTATAATCAAAATGCAACATCCCGGGATCTGTATGCCTTTTTGAAGACCCTTGAAACCTACGAGAATACGCTGGACGAATCAGCCACACTCATTCTCTCAACGGATTCGGATCTGTACCGGTTGATGCGCCGGTCGGAATAGGGAGATAGAGTGAGCAAGCCACATAACGGCGTGCATGAGAAAGCTTTTGAAGCTGCTTTATGGTGCAGCCATGAGTAATCAAGAATTTACAACCGAGCGGGTGTATCGCTCGGCTGTTTGCTTTGAACGGTCCATACTGTAAGAATGTGCGGTCATCATTACCTAAATGTGATCAGCATCCAGATAAAGTAACATTGCCGGATAAGCAATCATTTATGAAATAGAATTTGTGGGAATACCCTTTTAGCAGAGGTGTGCCTAAAACCAAGATCTTTTACCAGATACTTGACTCTTGGCTAAGAGTAATGGTTGTTACAGCGCAAGTCGACTTTTAAGAAATCGTATAATTTGTACCCGGACCAACACCGTGTTTTTGAATCAGGTTTTGCTTTATTAATTCGACTAATATACGCTTAACGGTTGGATTAGGAATATTAAGTTGATTGCTGATATCACCTGATTTGCACCCGGGACGATTTTCTATAAAAGTTAAAATAGCCTTCTCACGAGGTGAAAGCGAAGCCATTACTCCTTGTGTATGGAGTTTGTCCATCAACAAATTCTGAATATTTCCGAGGGCATCGAAAAAGAACTCAATCCATGTGGTCACATCTTCGTATGGTCGATTTGCCTGACAACTACGCAGCACCCTGTAATACTCCGTTTTTCGATGCTCAACTTCGCTTTCAAAACTAACATATTCGATCCATTTATAGCTGCTTTTCAGTAGCAAGAGCGTTGTCAATAGTCTGCTAAGCCTGCCGTTGCCATCTTGAAAGGGGTGGATGGATACAAAATCATAGACGAACAACGCACATTTCACCAGTGGATGTGTTTGATTGTCTTCGGAAAACCACCGAATTAATTCGGTCATCGCCGTTATAGTTGCAACTCCAGGCGGTGTAGTCTGAAAGATGATTTGGGTGGATCCGTCCGGCATTCGTGCTTCGACGGCATTACTTTGTGTTTTGTAGTCTCCTCGATGCCATTCATCTTTTGTACTATATTTCAATAAGAGTCGATGTAGATACTTTAAATTACTTTCATTAATCTGAATATCATCAAACGATTCGGAAATAAAGTCTAGCGTTTCATAATATCCCACCACTTCCTGTGAATCACGATCCGCCAGCTTGCTTATGTCTATTTGTTTCAGGAGAACTTCGACTTCCTCGTCCGATAGTTTTGAGCCTTCTATTCTTGTTGATGCACCAACGCTTCGAACTGTAGAGATTGATTTTAGTTGTTTAAGGCTTTGTCCTTCTTTTTTTTCAATGGAAGCCCAGGAAGCATCGAAACGATCAA
>CAYMBG010000174.1:0-3148 GCA_964388615.1 uncultured Chitinophagales bacterium
GATTTCTGATTAACACAAACAAGGTATTTACAATGGCTCATGATATTGATATGAACGAACACTTTGCCTGGACCAAACCGGACCGGGGGATACTGAGTGAAACCCTTTTCAAAAATGAACACACTTCCCTGGTGGTGATGCATCTGGCACCGGGTGAGGAGCTGAATGAACACACTTCAAAGTTTCCGGTATGGATACAGACCCTGGAAGGTGACGGAAAGCTCAAGACGCCGGATGAAGAGTACGAAATGACCCCCGGCGGCTGGATCTATCTTGAACCTGCCGAAGAGCATGCGGTTTTTCCCACCTCTGATGAGGTGCTTCGTTTTGCCCTGATAATCATGAAGAAGCAGTAACACCCTCAGGGCATACCATGTATTCTCCGTATCATGACACCATAAAATGGAAGAGATGGCGTGTTGTTGATGCTTGCCGGATTACTCACCTGGAAACACTATTATGTGACTTCCAAACAGGTTGTCTGACAGGTATATGTTGATGCAGATGACCTTGAAACTTTTAGATTTTATGGCATATGTGCTTTACCCGCGAATCAGAACCTGCCGGGGTGGCTATTAAGCGATGATTCGAAAATGGTACTACATACCGGCCCTGTTGTTTCTGGTTCTGACTCTTGTCAGCGGCATTTGGCTCCGTTTGCAGTGGGCCTGGCCCCAGGGGATGCTGTTTCGCGCCGATTATCTGATACACGGACATTCTCATGTTGCACTGCTGGGATGGGCCTTTTTAGGGTTGATGGGACTGGTACTGGAAGCGGGAACAATCCGGCGTACACTTCCGCGACGCAGTGTCACCACTCTGGGGATATTGACCGCCCTGGTCACCCTTGTTTTGTTTATTGCTTTTGTACGTGAAGGTTATGCCCCGCTTTCCATCGCTTTGTCTACGGTTCATATGCTTTTGGGCTATGGGCTGGCATGGATCTTTTTCCGAAAAGCAGTCGGGGAAGGCAATCCCGGTTCCCAATATTTCCTTGAAGGCGCTGTGTTCTGGATGGTGATGGCTACAGCAGGTATATGGCTGCTGGCTGTTGGTCGTGGGTTACCCCCCTTCTGGGTGGATGCGTCTGTACAATTTTACCTGCACATACTTTTCAATGGCTGGTTTCTTTTTGCCCTATGCGGACTTGCTTTCCGTTATTTCATTGATCCGGAATACCGGCATATTACCTGGCCTTTCTGGATCATGATGGTCGGGTTGGTTCCGGCTTTGATTCCGCAACTTCCACTACAGGAACCCTCTTATGCGGTAGTTCTGTCCGGATTAGCCGGTTCTCTTCTGTTTGCAGCCGGAGGATTGGCCGTACTGGGTTTTACACTTCGGTCCCTCACCGGTCGCCGGCCCTATGCCAATAATGGATACTCTCATGGCACTGGTCATCAGCCCCGTTGGGTATGCAAAGAACTGTTATGGTCAGGTCTAATTGGGGCCGTACCTGTCCTCCTGCTTCCGGTCGCCATGGCCTGGCCCCCTTTTCGGGAAATATGGCTGCATTCCGATTTTTTGGTAATAGGCTATATCCATTTACATCTGCTGGTGGTGGTATCCACTCTGCTGCTCTTCGGGATACTGCAACGATTATTCAAATCACAGCAGACGGATCGGGTCATGAAAATGCTTCATGCCGGGGCATTGCTCTATCTCACCGGAAGCATCGGCATGGTAATTCTTCTGTTTCTTACCGGCATCATGCAGGTCACCGGAAACACTGTTTTTTTCCCGGTGCAGAAATCACTCTTCTACACCGGATTAATAACATTAGCCGGAATTTTGATTATTGCAGGCTTGCTTATAGGGATCAATACAGGACGGTTTAACCGTGGGGATGGTAAAATTAAAGAATGATGATCACGACACAACGGCCAACGCAAATCCCGTTTCATCCGGCTTTTGTAAGTTTTTCAATATGTCCTTTTTCGGGAAACCACGCTTCTACTTTAAGTCCTCCCTCAGGAGGAGAAGAAAACGCAAGCTCACCGCGTAGCTGTCCGGCCAGGCCATGGATGATGGTGTAGCCAAAACTCTCAGGGCTTTTGAGTTTGTCCGGATCCGGTACGCCAATCCCGTCATCCTGGACCACCAGGCGGAACCCCTCTTCATGCTTTTTAATAGAGAGGTTGATTTGCCCTGTCCGGCGATCCGTAAAGGCGTGTTTCAAAGCATTGGTGAGCAGCTCAGCAACAAGAAGGGTCAGCGGTACCGAGTTATTCATATCCAGCATGATGTCTTCCGAGTGAACCTGCATGGAGATCTCCTTGCCTTCGATCTGGTAGCTATTTTTCAGATAGTCTGCCAGCCGCTTCATCAGCTTGTCGGATGGTATTTGGGAAAAGTTGCTGCTTTCATAGACCAGTTCATGGACCCAGGACATGGACATGATGCGGGTTTGAAGATTCCGAAGCAGTTCGTCGGAATCTTTTTTCTGATCGCCAAATTCCGACTGAAGGGCCAGCATGCTGGAGATGACCGCCATATTGTTCTTCACGCGGTGATGGATTTCCGAAAGCAGGACGTCTTTTTCTTTCAGAGACCTCCGTAAGGCTTCCTCGGTTCGCTTGCGCTCGGTGATGTCTCGATAATACCAGATCCTGCCATAATACTCATCATTAGAACCAAACATGGGTGCGGAGTAGCGTTCAAGTATTTTTCCGTCTGTTAAGGCAATTTCATGGTAACTCTTTTTCTGTTTGTTTTCATATAGATCATGAATCCGCTTGGCAAATTCATCCGGGTTAGTTAGTTTAGGAAGGACATACTCCAATGCCTTTTCTGATGACTGCAAGGACATAATACTGTCAGGTATCCCCCAAATATCGGCAAAACGCTGATTGAAAGAGATGATTTTGTCATTCTCATCTACAATAAGAATGCCGTCCAGTGAAACTTCCAACTGAGTTTTCATTAAGACATTTTGAAATATCAACTCTCTCTCTGCTTTTTTGCGCTCGGTAATGTCCAGGAGAGAAGCCACACTTTTGTCCGATCCCGGGATCATGTCTATGTATAAGTAAATATCTTTGATATTGTGATTTCTGTCAATAAAGCTGAATTCATATTCATTTAGTGCTTCTTCTTTATTTTGGCGTCTCAATACATGTTGTTCATGCATTCTCTCGAGATCTTCTTT
>CAYMBG010000175.1:0-3111 GCA_964388615.1 uncultured Chitinophagales bacterium
TGGATAACGTAAACAATCGTTTAAACAACCCCCTGTGGACCGCCCTGGTTACTCCACTCACCGAATCAGGTCAGCCTGATCTTAAAAGTATGGAGCAGTTGCTTCGAGAGCAGGAGGAGGCCGGAAACGGCGTATTAATTCTTGGAAGCACCGGTGAAGCCCTCAACCTTGATTTGGAAGAGCGCAAGCTTGTCGTGAATTTCACCATGTCACTCAAATTGGATGTTCCGGTGATGGTAGGCATTGGCGGACACCACATGCCCGGTATCATCTCCTGGATCTATTTTTTGGAGTCACATCCTGTTGATGCTTATCTGATGGTAACTCCGCTGTACTCGAAGCCGGGTCCGGAAGGACAGTACCATTGGTTTAAAACGCTCATGGATTTGGTTACCAGACCGGTGATGCTTTACAATATCCCGGGTCGTACCGGCACGGCGTTGCACAGGGATGCTGTTGCAAGATTGAGGGATCATCATTATTTCTGGGCTATCAAGGAAGCAAGTGGTTCCGTTGATGATTTTTGTGGATATGGCGCTATATGTGGCGAGGTCCGGTTGTTCAGTGGTGATGATTTGATGCTGCCTGAATTTGCTCCCCATGGTGCTGCCGGAGTAGTGTCAGTAGCCGGAAATGCCTGGCCGAAAGCCACCCGAAGATATGCCGAAATGGCGCTGGCCGGGGAGCTGAGCGGGAAGGATCGGGATTTTTGGGAAAAAGCAAGTAAAACACTTTTTATCGCATCAAACCCCGTGCCCGCGAAAGCCTTGCTATTTACAGAGGGTCGAATCCGGACGCCGGAGGTGAAACTTCCTCTTCATCGCAATGATATGAATTCCCTGGAAAGGGTATGTGAGGTTTCCAGAGAAGTAGATGCCTGGTATCGCAAACATAGCCACATGGATGTTGCAATGGGCTGAAAGAGCCCTTCTGTAAGTATAAAATAACGAGCGGCAAGAACGGAATAACGTTGGGGCAGAGAAATCATCGATTCCTGTTCCTTATATGCTTTGATGTGTGTATTTTTGGCAATCATCTTCATGATCAATTGTCAGGCAGATCAAAGTTATTGTAATACTCATTTAAAACAGCAACAGGTACTCTACTCATGAGTGATTGGAAAGAGATTCTTCAAAAACTGGAACAAGGAACGGTTCGTAGTGCGAATAAAGTCGACGGTTTATGGGAAGCTGATACAGAGGTCAAACAGGCGATACTCGCTGCTTTCAAAGCCGGCGAAATGGTAGAACATGAAGCATTTGTAGATAAACACAACCTGCTTCCACAGCATTTTTCCGTTGAACGACAGGTCAGAGTGGTTCCGGGAGGAACTTCGGTGCGTTCCGGCTCCTATATTGCACCCGGGGTTATTATAATGCCCCCGTCCTATGTAAATATCGGAGCATTTGTGGATGAAGGAACCATGATAGACTCGCATGTTCTTGTAGGTTCCTGCGCTCAAATAGGCAAGAAGGTGCATTTGTCAGCGGGCGTACAGATTGGAGGAGTTTTAGAACCGGTCAATCAGTCACCGGTCATTGTGGAAGATGGTGCATTTATTGGTGCCGGTTCGATATTGGTGGAGGGAGTGCAGATTCTTAGTGGCGCTGTTGTTGCCCCCGGAGTGGTACTTTCTCAAGGTGTGCCAATATATGATTGTGTAAACGAGCGGTCACTGGAACGAGGGGAGCCCATTCCCGAGCGTGCCGTGGTCGTTGCCGGAACCCGTCCGGTTTCCGAAAAGATGGCCTGGGCACAAAGTGTCGGCTTGCAAATGAATTGCGCATTGATCATCAAATATCGCGATGAAAAAAGCGATGCATCACTGGCCTTGGAAGATGCTCTCCGATAGCGGTATGCGCAAACTCATCTCTCATATCCTCCAATATTGATTCGAAATCCATGACCTCATCAGATAAACCTGTAATAAAACCGGCTGAGCGGATGAAGCAGTTGCCGGAATATGTTTTTGGACGCCTTAACGCGGAAAAACAACGACGGCGATCCGAGGGAGTGGATATTATTGATTTCGGGATGGGAAATCCTGATATGCCCGCTTCCCGGGAGGCCGTGGAAAAGATCAGGGAAGTACTGGAGGATGACAAGTCTCATCGCTATTCCCGTGCTACAGGCATTCCTCATCTGCTCCGGGCTGTCGCAACTCATTACAAAACCATATATGATGTAGATCTGCAGCCGGAAACCGAAATTATTTCCACCATAGGCAGCAAGGAAGGGCTATCTCATCTTTCGCTGGCTCTGTTGGGGGCAGGTGACACTTGTGTTGTGCCAGAGCCTTATTTCCCGGTGCATATGTGGAGTGCGGTAATCGCCGGTGCTACGGTTGTGAATGTACCGGTAACCAATGATGCCAGTGAGTTGATTCGATCCGTTGAACAACTGGAAGAGAAACCGAAAGTACTTTATCTGAATTATCCACACAATCCCACCGGAATTACCGTGGAGTTATCCTTTTTTGAGGAAATTGTTGACTGGTGTCTGAAAAAGTCGGTTATCCTGATCCATGACTTCGCCTACAAGGATATTACTTTTGATGATTATTTTGCGCCAAGCATCATGCAAGTACCCGGTGCCAGGGATATTGCTGTTGAGTTTTTTACAATGAGCAAATCCTATAATATGGCCGGATGGCGTGTTGGTTTTTGTGTTGGCAATCCGGAAATCATTGCCATGTTGTCACGAATCAAAGCTTTTTTTGATTACGGTATGTTTACACCTATTCAGGTAGCCGCTATTGTTTCACTTAAAAAGGACCAGTCGGAAGTACGGGAACTGGCAAAAAAATACGAATCCCGGCGGGACGCAATGATCGAAGGTTTGGAAAGAGCGGAATGGCATGTGGAGCCCAATCGAGGTGCGATGTTTATTTGGGCGCAAATACCGGAGGCTTACCGCAAGATGGGATCTTACCGGTTTGCAGAGTGGTTACTTGATGAAGCTGAAGTATTGGTTACTCCCGGCACTGGTTTCGGGAAAGCGGGAGAGGGGTACGTCCGCATGAGCCTGGTGGAAAACACCCATCGTATCAGACAGGCTACAAGACAGATTCATCGCGCGTTGAAACAAAATAACACCTGAAAATTCCACGTA
>CAYMBG010000176.1:0-3027 GCA_964388615.1 uncultured Chitinophagales bacterium
ATGCATCACCCCCGTTTGCCACCCGACAACAGATAGAGGGCTGCCATCCGAACGGCCAGTCCGTTGGTGACCTGATCCAGGATAATCGAGCGTGGATGATCGGCCACTTCGCTCTCGAGTTCCACGCCGCGGTTGATCGGACCCGGATGCATAATCGTAAAATCCGGAAACATTTCAAGATGCTGTTTTTTTATTCCAAACTGTTCGTGATACTCCCTTTGTGATGGAAACAAGCCTCCTTCCTGACGCTCCAGCTGAATACGCAACGCCATAGCCACATCGCACCATTCAAGACACGCTTCAAGGTCATGGGAGATAGTCACGCCAAGCTCATCTGCAAAAAGAGGTATCATGGTGCGAGGGCCGCAAAGAGTTACATCCACCCCGAGGCGGGTCAATCCCATGACATTGGATCTTACCACACGACTGTGTGTAATATCACCAATGATCACTATTTTCAATCCTTTTAAACGGCCGATTTTCTGACGTATTGAAAAAATATCCAACAGCGCCTGTGTAGGGTGTTCGTGCGCACCGTCGCCGGCATTTAAAATGGCCGCATCCACGCATCGCGAGATAAAGTGGGCCGCGCCGGGACTCGGATGTCTGACTACCACCATGTCAATCTTCATCGACTCGATGTTCCGTATGGTATCTTTCAGGGATTCTCCCTTGTTTACACTCGATGAACCACTGGAAAAATTGACCACATCAGCGCCCATCCGTTTTTGCGCCATCTCAAAGGAGATCCGGGTACGAGTACTGTCCTCATAAAACAGGTTGACAATGGTTTTGTCACGTAACGTTGGGACTTTGGGGATGGGACGATTAAGAATTTCCAGGAAATTCTCAGCTTGATCAAGAATATGAAGAATATCTTCCGCCGAATAATCCTTCAGTCCAAGCAGATGCCGGTGCGGAAAATCATAATCATGTTCCTCCCTGGTTGTCACGCTTCTGGCTCCTTCTCTTTTTTGACAACAAGAACGGCGTTCCTTCCGTCCTCTTCTATCGTTTCCACCCTGATTTCTTCATTGAGGTGCGTCGGCACGTACAATCCTACATAATCGGCAGTAACAGGCAACTCCCGGTGGCCGCGATCCACCATGCAGCAGAAGCGAACACTGGCGGGACGTCCGAAGCTCATCAGCGCATCCAGGGCAGACCTGACGGTTCGCCCGGTATAGAGTACATCATCTACCAACACCAGATCCTTACCAAACAGGTCAAACGGGATATCGGTAACCTGCACAGTCGGCATCCGCATACGGGTACGAAAATCGTCGCGATAAAACGTTGTATCCAGCACCCCCATCGGTACATCCACCGAAAAAAACGATTTTATGTGGCTGTTGATGCGGCGTGCAATATCGACGCCGCGTGTCTGCATACCGATGATGGCCAACGTATCCAGTTGCTCGAATGGCTCAACGAACTGATGAGCCAATCGCATGTAGGTGCGATCGAGATCGTCTGCCGTTAACAGGATATGTGACTTAATATCGGTCATTCGTATCAATCAAAATATCGGGCTTGCAATCCACAGGGCTGTCCGGCCATAGCCGGATCCGAGACCTTTTCCGTGGCGGACACTTCGCCGTTACGCCTTCGGATAAATTACCACTCACCCGGCACATTGACAACCGGCATGATGCAATTAACATCAGCAGGCAAATACGAGAGACACGGTTGTACCTTCACGGTTATCAACATGCAGATCGGCCGATATTTGCCGGGCCAAACCCCTGATAATGGTATAGCCCAGTGAACTTTTTTCACCTTTTATGTACTGGTCACCGACCCCGACTCCATCATCACTAATCTCCAGGCAGTATTTTTCAGGGTCTTTGCATTTTTCCAGATTCAGGTGGATCCGACCTTTTGTCTTTCCCGGAAAGGCATGTTTAAAAGCGTTGGCAAGCAATTCATTGACAATCAATCCACAGGGTATGGCACGCGTAATATCCATCGTAAGATTTTCGGTAGTAACGCAGACATCGATCTCGGTATCATCTTTGCTATATGTTTCCTTAATATTTTTGACCAGCTCCTCCAGATAAGCTCCTATCTCAATTTGGGCCAGCATCTCTGATTGATACAGCTTCTCATGAATCAGAGCCATGGATTTAATGCGGCTCACACTGTCCTGAAACATCTTTCTGGATTGCTCATCTTCCACATAATCGGATTGCATTGTCAACAGCGCCGAGATTACAGCAAGATTGTTTTTTACTCTGTGATGGATCTCTTTGAGCATCACATCCTTTTCTTTGAGCGACTCTCTGATTTTTTGATCCGACAAGCGCTTCTCGTCACGCAACTTCTTATTGCGGATCTCTCTTTGTACCGCCACGGGAATACGCTTCAAATTATCTTTCATCACATAATCATGAGCCCCTGCAATGACCGACTCCACCGCGAACTCTTCCCCAACCGTACCGGACACCAGAATAAAAGGCATATCAGGATCCATTTTTCGAACAATTTTAAGGGCCTCTATACCGTCGAAACCCGGCATATTGTAATCGCTTATCACCACATCCCAGGAAGAGTTACTCAGATTGTACTTGAATTCCTCCTCTGTTTGGACCCTTTTGTGGTTGATATTATAACCGGCCTTCTCCAGCTCCATCTGAATAAGGGAAGCATCATCTTCATTGTCTTCCAACATTAAAACTTCAACATGCTTTTTCTCTCTCATAACATTTCACAAGTAGTTTTAAAACAGGCAGCAATCAATTCGCCCAAAGAATGTAGTAAATCCGGCGGCCTGCCTTCAGACAACCATCCCTCATTTAATCACTTAACGACACCGGTATACAGACAACAAACATTCGTTGTTAGAATTTATTAATAATTAATAAATTTTTTCAAAAAAACAAGTTGTGTTTTTCAGGCTTATACCCGTTTTCGTCAGTCTTTTTGATTTTCATCATCTTCAACTTCCGGAAGTATCATATAGAAAACGCAATCCATATGAAACCAAGCAACAGGTAGAGGATGGTAATATTCAGTGGATTCAGTCGA
>CAYMBG010000177.1:0-2892 GCA_964388615.1 uncultured Chitinophagales bacterium
CTCATCATACCCTTGTGTTTTGGTCATAATAATAAAATGAGCAATAATAACAAATAATTTTGGCTTAAATTGGAATTGAAACAATAACATATCCACATTAAGTAATTACGGCAAAACAGGAAAAAAACTCGGAAAGTAGCCAAAACCAAGCGCATCCCGCGATTTTCATGGCAAATATGGTATAAGAACAATAGAGAATCATCTCTATTAACCCTTAAATACCATAGCCATGAACCTTCAACCTTTTTGCTTTCCAATTGTAGAGCGTCCTGTGTATGTAGAAAATACAGATGGACAAATCATCGACCCGGAGAACCCGGATACCTTCTTATCCAATGGCCACAAAGCCATCGTTCGCGAGGATACGAATGAGCTTATCAGCATTGTCAAAAGCTCTTATGAAGTTGTCCGCAATCAGGACCTCATTGACAGCGCTCTTCGTGAATTAGCCGTCAGTGGAACAAGCTTCCGAATCGATCCGTCGCACTCTTTTGTGGATAATAATAGGATGCGTCTCCAGATTACGTTTCCCGAACTGAAGATGCGCGACCGGGAATCGGACATCGCCCTGTCCGTATTCATCCACAACAGCTACGATTGCTCGGAATCGGTGCGTTTCTTCTTCGGAGCTATCCGTGCCATCTGCTCAAACGGAATGGTTTTCGGTGAAGTACTGGCTCGCTATAACTCACGTCATACTTCAGGTTTTAACCTGACTGATCTGGGTGACCGGCTTCATGAAGCAGCAAGTCAACTGGATGTGATACAGCAGCGCATTGATCATCTGGAAGTCCTGCCCGTAACCGATGAGCTGATGGTGAGCGTCTCGGAGAATATCTCTAAAAGACTCGCCGAGCAAGTGATCAGTCAGGAAGAGATGGGACGCCTGTCGCAGTATACTCTTCTAAACCGGCTCACCAATCACATCTCGCATAAAATCGAGCCACGCAAGCGGGCCCGCTACCAACAATCTGTATCCAGGGTATTTGCCTTATGAAACTGCCATTCATAGTCAAAATCATCATCATCATAATCCTCAGGAGAAAATAAGCTATGAAAGACCTAATCAATGCCGCCGGAGAGTTTCTCAAAGCGGCGCTCCGGGTCTTCCTCCTTGGTGAGGATGAACCCCCAAAATCAAAACAGGAAAAACAAGAAGGCAGCCCTTGAAGCTGCCTTTTTTATTTCTACTCACCCTATAACCCAAAACTCCATGCAAAAAAATCCATCATTGGAAAGTCCGGAGCTTGCCGAGGTGCAGCTTACCTACCGGTCCAAGCGCAATCCCATGACGCAACCGCAAATTCGTGATCCTCAAAGTGCTGCTGAGTACTTCCGGGAAATATGGGATGATAGTACGATTGAATTAGCCGAAGAGTTTATGCTTCTGTTACTGAATCCGTCTAAACGTGTGCTCGGATGGGCAAAGATTGCCAAAGGTAGCGGCACGGCCTGTATTGTTGACCCGGCCCAGGTTTTCAAGTTTGCCTTATTGGCGAATGCGAATTCCATAATCGTATGCCACAATCATCCGAGCGGGAATCTTCGCATATCTAGTGCGGATAAAGCCATAACCACGAAAATCGTTGAGGCCGGAAAGAATCTGGATATCAGTTTGGATGACCATTTGATCCTCACGCGCTGGGATTATACCTCTTTGAGTCAGCAAGGATTACTGTAAGCAACTAAAAAAGAAAAGGCTGCCTTACCGGTGGCCTTTTCACATTTACGCACCCCTACATACTTCAACATCATGAATAACAAACAACTAACCAATCTGAACAAGTTTCATGGCAGAACCAAATTGCCCATTTGTGATCTTGCCCTGATTACGCGAAATACAATTACCGTGAGTAATCTGGATACGTTTTACCAGATCCCCCACGAGCTGAATGTCGCCGATACCGTCCTGATCCCGATCAGGGAGTTTGTGAAAATCGCCAAAAAGTACCGGATTGACAGCATCGTCACCTCCGGTGATCAATACATCATCCAAACCAATGCCGGAGCGTTCACCTTTGGCAAAGAAGATCTTCAGCGCTATCCGGTTATTCCGGAACCGGCCAAGGGAGAGATTGCTTTACTGGACGGCGATGAACTCAAAGGCTTCTTGCCTTATGTGTCACACGATGATCTGCGTCCGGCCATGCAGGGGGTGTTCATTGGTGATGATATTGTCGCAACGGACGGACACCGGATGAAATTCACCCCGAATCGCTCCGCACCAAAGCCATCATTCATCATCCCCAAACAACCCGTTGAATTGATGACCAAAGCTGCTTACCGCGTATATCAGGCTGGTTTGGATGATTCCAATGGTTGGATGGCAGCGGTATCGCATGCCCCGGATCTCGAAAAAATATGGTTTAAACCCATTAATGAGGTCTATCCAAACTACCAACGGGTTATACCGCAAAAGAAAGAGTGCTCTTACACGGTAACCATCAACAGGAAAGATGCCCTGAGCGCTCTTGAGGCAGCTGAAATCTCAGCCGGAGGTGCAAAAACTGTCAGGCTTATGCTTAATGGACGGGTAAAGCTTACAGCTGAAGATACGGATTTGAACAAAAGTTATGTATCCGGTCAAATCGGAGACTATCAGCATTCCGGGCCAAAAGATGATCCCTTTGAGATCGGCTTTGATGCCAGGCTGCTTGCCGGTGTCTTCAAAGACTATCCGGATGATTGGATAAAACTACACCTGAGTAGTCCTGCCCGGGCCGGGCTTGTGGGTGATGATAAACTCGTGATGCCCGTCATGCTAAAACAAAACCACTAACATAGAGGAAAAACCATGCAAACAACCCAAAAGACAAAGAAATCCAGAAATACCCGCTATATGTCAGAAATTCCCGGTCAGCAATGGGTTCATTTCCGGCAGAATTACCTGGG
>CAYMBG010000178.1:0-2835 GCA_964388615.1 uncultured Chitinophagales bacterium
CGATCTGCATGTGAGAGGATATGTACGGGGAATGCCGATCCGGATATCCGCCGATATGGGCCAGTCTTCCGGGCAAGATCATAACGGACTCTTGCAGATGCCGGCAGGTGATCAGGTTTGGTGGGAATACCGCCTTCAGAACCGTCTGAATCTGCGTTGGGATGCCGGCTCTGACCTCAGTTTTTACTGGCAGATGCGCACTCGCTTGTTTGCCGGTGATCTGGTCCGCGATTTTCCGCGTTATGCTTCCGGAATCGATCGTGACGAGGGAATGGTGAATTTGTCATGGATGGTTATCGAGCAGGATTCATGGCTGCTTCATTATATTCCGGACCGACTGTACGGAGAATGGGACCGCGGAAACTGGAATGTCAGGGTTGGACGCCAACGAGTGAACTGGGGAGTGAACATGATCACCAACCCCAATGATATCTTTAATATTTACTCATTCTATGATTTCGATTATCCGGAACGCCCCGGATCAGATGCGGTCCGGATACGGCGGTTTCTGGGATTCGGATCACGTTTCGAACTGGCCGTGAGTCCCGGCAGAGAGCTGCAAAGTACGGTGGCTGCTGCTCTTTATGCTTTCACGGTACGGGGATATGACCTGCAACTGATCACCGGCTACTATAAGGAACGTTTGACGGCCGGAGGGGGCTGGGCCGGAAATATGGGAGGAGCAGGTTTCAAGGGTGAGACGATGTTCTACATGGATCTGGAGCAAAACGGCGAAAAGCGGGAGACCAACTACATCGCTTCCGTGTCCGTCGATTACATGTTTACAAACAGGGTTTTTCTGATTACAGAGTTGCTTTACAATCGGGCGGGCGGACGTGACCGATTTCCGTTCTTCGGTGAGCAGATTTCCCCGGACAACCCCTCTTTTTCAAAATATCAGTTCACCACCCAGGGGACTTATCCTGTTCACGAGCTGGTGGATGGATCTCTTGCCCTTATCTGGTATCCGGATGAGTCGTCATTTTTTCTTTCGCCCTCGATAACATGGTCGGTAATGCAGAATATTGATATGCAGCTTCTTGGACAGTTTTTTATTGGCAGCGATGATTCCGCTTTTGCCCGTGCAGGAGACCTGCTGATGGGATCCTTACAATATAATTTTTGATGGAAGTATTAGTTTATGGCGGCAAAAAAATCAGATAGAGCATTCGGGGATGGTTATAACGATCGTTCAGGTAACAGAAACTCAGTTATATTATGTTTGGTGTCGGTAATACTGGCCTTGGCATGTTTGTTTGCCGGGGCGCCGACAGCCTATCCCTTATCTAAGAATGAAAATGAGTATGAGAGCCGGAAAGTGATTCTGCCTTTTGCAAGCTATACACCGGAGACCAGCTTGATGCTTGGAGGCCTATTTGTATTACAATTTAAACCTGGGGAGGCCGGTACGAATACCCGGTCATCACAGCTTCTGCTATCTGGAATTTATACACTCAATCAGCAGACGATGGTGGAGTTTATGCCGAATATCATCTTCCCTGATGAAAAGTGGCTTGTTGACGGGCGGTTTGAATATTCCCATTTCCCGGTCAAATACTGGGGGGTCGGCTCCCAAACACCGGATGCTTATGAGATGGAGTTGGAGTACCGGTCCGTTGATATTCGCCAGTCTGTGCTGCGCAAAATGGGAAATGGGTGGTATGCCGGACCCCAAGTCAGGTTTGCAAAATACTCGGATATTAAACTTGCCGATCAAGGCGATCAGTCTGAAGACGGTGCTAACGTAGCTGGTAGTGAGGGGAGTACCATGGCCGGTTTCGGTTTTTCGGTGAGAAAGGATGAGCGGAACAGCATTGTGACGCCGACATCCGGCCATTATCTGGAGTTTAGTTCGTTTACTTATCCCGGTTTTACCACAACCGGCTATTCACACACGAGCTGGCTTTTAGATATGCGAAACTACAGGAAATTTCGGGCGCGAACGGAGCCTGTACTTGCTTTTCAATTCAAAAGTCGCTTAACGACAGGTGAACTTCCGTTTCATGAATACTCTCGTGTGGGAGGGAATAAAATTATGCGGGGTTATTATATGGGTCGCTTCCGGGATTCCAATGCGGCACAAATACAGATGGAATTACGTCAGCGTGCCTGGTGGCGTTTTGGATTTGCTCTTTTTGCCTCAGCGGGTGAGGTGTGGAGCCGATTTGATGAATTTTCCCTGAATAATCCCAAGTTTGCTGCCGGTGCCGGTCTTCGTTTCAACCTGAATCCCGAAGATACCAATCACGTCAGAATTGATTATGGGATCGGTCATCACGGAAGTGGTTTTTACGTTACGATTGGGGAGGCTTTTTGAAAAGTGATATAAAGAGATGCTTCTCAGGAGTTTGCCATGGCTCCGCCATCGATATTGATATTACAACCGGTTATCCAGGAAGCTTCTTCACTAACCAGAAACAGGGCAAGGTGGGCAATATCCTCTGGTTTTCCCAGACGCTTCATCAGGGTACCAGCCGCTGCATCGGAAACAGCTGTGGCCGGGTCTGGAAAAGCCGCGGCCGATTCATGAATCAGTGGCGTGTCCACAGGTCCCGGCGATATAGTGTTGATACGAAGATCCGGCCCGTAATCAACCGCTACCTGCTTGGCGAGCGCGACAACACCCGCTTTGGAAGCGCAGTAAGCCGGATGGTTGGGGAAATGTTTGAAAGCGGCTATGGAGGCGTTGATAAGGGCAACACCATTACCATTGCGGGTTAATTCCGGGATGGCGTATTTAAGCAGATAAAAGACCGAGTCCAGATTGGTTTGCAAGGTCAGCCGCCATTGATCGATGCTGAGTTTGTCAACCGGATCCAGTCCGAGCATACCCGC
>CAYMBG010000179.1:0-2805 GCA_964388615.1 uncultured Chitinophagales bacterium
ATTGAATCCATAGCCTCACGTGATGATAACGGCTACGACAAACGGGCCGCTGATTACCTTATGACGCAATAAGTGAAGGGTTCAGCTTCAATTCAAATCAGGCACAAGTACTCTGACTTCCATGTCGCCTGACTCTGTGTGGCCAGGCACACTCATCCCCCCATCATCTATCTTGAATTACCGGCAGATCCGGATGGATGTTGAAAGATTGCCTTGACCGGTAACCTGAATCAGACGACAGCACGGAGTCAACTGCAACGATCAAACTTATTCCGGCGTTACTCGTCTAACTATTTAAACCGGAAAACGCCGGCTTTGAATATGGTCCGTACCATTACCGACTACCTTACCATTTCGTTACTGCTATCCATGTGAAAAAGCCGAATCACAAACGGTAACACGTAATGCAGTCAAATAAAAATAACTAAAATCACATACTCTGATCCTATATGTGTTTAATATTAAATAGGATATATCTTTTCAGATATCTGTCAATCATCTTCATTGTATCACTATTCTCAGGTCTGTTATTTACGCCGCCGCTTATTGCTCAAAACCCGCAAGGGAAAAGTGAGATCAGTGCTTATCGGTTGGACGCATCGGAACCGTTTGTTTTCGACGGAAGGTTGGATGAAGAATTCTGGAGCCGGATAGAACCTGCCACCGGATTTCTTCAGCAGGAACCCAACGAAGGGACTCCGGCAACAGAGAGAACCGAAGTAAGAATTGCCTATGACAGTGAATACCTGTACATGGGTGTCATGCTGTATGACAGTGACCCCTCCGGCATAAAGGCCACACAATTACGCAGAGATACCCGTCTTGTAGCCGACGAACGATTTACATGGATCATCGACACGTATAATGACCAGAGAAGTGCCTATTTCATGGAAGTGAATCCGAATGCCCTTAGAACCGATGGACTGCTCACCACCGGACAAGGGGGAGGCATCAATTTGAACTGGGACGGCATTTGGGATGCCCGTGCACATATCGGAGATTTCGGATGGTCGGCCGAAATAAGAATCCCTTTTCGTACACTGAATTTTAATCCTGAAAGTGATCGATGGGGCATCAACTTCATGAGGGTGATCCGCCGGAAAAGTGAAACGGTGCTTTGGACAGGCCACCGACGTCATCAGGGTATTGACCGACCACAAAACGCAGGAGTGCTGACGGGCCTTGCCGGCATGTCCCAGGGGCTGGGTCTTGAGGTGGTGCCCTTCGGCATTTTCAACGGCAGTGAAGATACCCGTTCCAACGGGTCCAGCACGATGACCGATGTAGATGGCGGGTTTGATGTAAATTACAGTATAACTCCCCGTCTGCGTGCTTCTGTCACGGTAAACACCGACTTTGCAGAAGCGGAAGTGGACCGGCGACAGGTCAACCTGAGCCGCTTTCCAATCATGTTTCCGGAACAGCGCGACTTCTTTCTCGAAGGGTCGAATATCTACGAATTTGCCCCCGGAAGTCGGATATATCCATTTTTCAGCCGAAAGATAGGACTGGACCAGGGTCAACCGGTTCCCATCAATTTCGGTGCCCGGCTGCTGGGAAATACCGGACCCTATAACCTGGCGCTTCTCCAGGTGAACACAGGGAGCACGGATAACCTTGAGTCCGAGAACTTTTCTGTTGCCAGGATTAAAAGAAACCTCGGAAGCGAAAGCACTTTTGGAGTGCTCTACACCCGCCGATCAGCCATGAGTGACGGAGAACCTGCCACCGATTTTCAGGACAGGCACACGTTGGGGGCCGACCTGGAACTGGGTACCTCCAGCTTTATGGGAGACAAAAACCTGCAATTCCAGTTGTTTTATATCTATCACAACTCATCTGTAGCCGATGATGACCTTACTGATATATGGGATCGTTCCTCCTGGGGGACCCGCCTTAATTTTCCCAACCAGCCATGGTCAGGTCATTTTTCCTATCGGCAATTGGGAGAGGCTTTTGATCCGGCTGTCGGTTTTACGCAAAGAAATGCTTATCGCCGCTTTAACCCCGCCATCAGTTATTCACCACAAATGTCCAGCAGCGACCTGGTCCGACAGTTTGAGTGGGACATATGGTATGAACATCTTATGGATCTTGATTTCAACCTGCTCACCCAGGACATCCGTTTCACGATTTTCAATATCGATTTCATGAGTGATGAAATGATCATGCTTGACGTCACCAGAAACTACGAACAACTCCAGGAACCTTTTGATATCAAAAGAGATGGAAGCCTGCTGATTCCGGAGGATGAATATGTTAACTGGCTTATCAGTTCGAGATTTGCAACCGCTTCGCACCGTAAAGTGGCTCTTGAACTCGAACTTGAAACAGGGGGTTTTTGGTCCGGCACCCGGACAGAATACGAGGCGGAAATCACACTAAGACCTTATACCGGCATCGAATTGAATCCCGAATATGTACGGACCAATGTCGATCTCGAAGAAGGCAGCTTTTCCACGGATCTGCTCAGATTTACCGCCAATCTGGATTTCACCAATTTCCTGTTCTTTTCTTCCAGTGTGCAGTACGATAATCTAAGCAATTTGCTTGCTACCAATAACCGGCTTCGATGGATCATCAGGCCCGGCTCTGACCTGTATCTGGTCTATGCCCACAATTGGATCGAAGAGCAATCACGCTTTCACACCCTTCAGCGCAGCGGTACCTTCAAGGTATCTTACACACATCGTTTTTAGTTGGTTGAGAAATTGAACATTCTGACGGGCGCATCAAAAAAGTACTGTATCGGATAACAAAAAAAGGTCCGACAGTGTGATACCATCGGACCCAAAGTAATGCGCT
>CAYMBG010000180.1:0-2755 GCA_964388615.1 uncultured Chitinophagales bacterium
ATTATTTGACAATCCCGAAAGGTTTAATTAGCCAACTTTAAAAACTTTGAACTTTCAACTTTGAACTTTGAACTTTGAACTTTGAACTTTCAACTCTGAACTTTCAACTTTCAACTTCCAACTCTAAAACTCCGGACTTTCAACTTCCTCAAATGCCTGCAGAACGGTTAGGTGAGAAATCAAATATGCCAGCGAACTTTCGGCACCCTGGTTTCTATTGATCCCGTATTCCTCAATCCCATCACAGCAGCCTTTTGTTTCAAAATCAAACAAACTCATCCTAATATCATTTTCACCAAGGAACCACATGAAACAGGTGAATAATTTTTTCAGGTAACCTTTGTCTTTCGTTAATAGAAATGCCTGATGATACATTAAAACCATTGCAAGAGCATCTACAGGCTGTTGGGCGTACATGGAACGTTTACCCTCTTTTTTAAACCAGTTTTCATTACCAATAATCGACAAATATCCATCCTTGAGGCTTTTTTCTGTAAGGAAGTTCATGGATTCCATTGCCACCTCGTATACCCTGTCGTCGTGAAGTATTTCTGCCGAATGTAAAAGAGCAAGTGGCAGCATTCCATTATCGTATGCCAGCAAGCTCTCAAACCATCTCCAGTCGGGCGTGCTGGTTTCTTCATAATGATGGATTAATTTTCCGGCAAGATTCCGCAATCGCTCGGTCATTGCGTCATCGCCGGGATTGCTCCTCAGGTAATAGCTGATACCTATCATTGTGTTGGCAATGGCTCTGATGGATTGCAATTTTTCAAAATTTGGAGCAGCATCAAAAAATACCAGTTTTCCGGTTTGGTAATATGCATCGTTGGGAGCGTGGGCAAGCAGAAATCCGAGCGCCCAGATGGTCCTTCCGAAGGAATCTTCAGAACCTGTTTCATCCAGAAAACTGCGGCTGAAACTAAGGAAATTCCTGAATGTCCCGTCTTTGTTTTGCATATAGTGGATATAACTTATGTATATGGGGACCAATTCAAGGGCAGCGGCATCTTTTTTTTGTCGGTATGCCATAAGAGCCATCAGTAAAGCCCGTGCATTATCATCCAGGCAGTAGCCTTCTTTCAGGTTGGGGATACCAAACTTTGCATGCTGGATAATACCTGTGTCGTCGGTTAACCGTTTGATGTGAACTAGTGAAAAAGGTGGAAGCACCAACGGGTCAATAGTGGTTTCTTTTTTTGGCAAAACTTTTGGCTTGCCTTTAAGAATTCTTTCTGCGAGTGCAACATATTTTGCACCCGATTTTGGCCATGTAATGGTTCTGCCATAATCATAGGCCTTCTCACGCAGATCCATTCGTGCTTTCGGATTATCCAGCAGATCCATAAAAATATATGAGAGCTCATCAGAGTTGCCAAAGTCAAACAGCTTGCCTCTTCCATCGGCCAGTAACTCCGAGGCATGCCAGTACGGAGTTGAGATAACAGCCGATCCGACTCCAACGGCATAGGCAAGTGTCCCGCTGGTAATCTGTGCTTCATTCAGGTAGGGGGTAATATATATGTCGGATGCGGAAAGATATTTGAACAGCTCTTCCTCATTGACAAATTCATTCAGAAATAAAACATGGTCATCCAGTCTGAGGTTCTTCACCAAACGCTGCAGATAATTACGGTATTCCTCGCCGGATTGGCGAAGGACATTCGGATGCGTTTTACCTAAAACCATGTATAATGTTTCCGGATGCTTTTCTACAACTTTGGGCAACGCGTTAATTACGGTTTCAATCCCTTTATTCCGGCCTATGAAGCCGAAAGTCAACAGGAACTTTTTATTTTTGAGTTTGAACTCCTTCTTGCACTGGTCTTGGTCAAATTGTATGTCCGGTACCCCGTGTTCGATATATTCGATTTTTTCTTCATCCACGTGGTATATCGTTGTAAGAAACTCTATGGCTTTGTGGCTCATCACAACTACTTTAAGCGCCATTTTGCATATTTCCTGCAATACCGCCTTTTCGTTGTAGGAGGGCGTTTTGAGGATGGTATGAAGTGTTACGACAAGAGGGATTTTCAGCCGGTAAAGCAAAGGAAGGATATAAGCTCCGTTTTGTCCGCCATATATTCCGAATTCATGTTCAAGAACACAGAGATCCGCACCGCTGATATTTATAAACTCTGCAGCCTTCAGATAATCGCGTTGATGCTCCTGGCGAATGGTCAGTTTAACTTCTTCGGGATAAGCATATGTTTGCTCATGGTCGTTCAGGGCGATCACCAACCCTCTATTGGGTGTCTCTGATTCATAATTTGTAACCGTGGAATTGTAAAGGTTTTGGGTAAAAGTACCAATACCACACTCTCTTGGGGGATATGTTCCAATGTATGCCAGTTTCATATGTTTAAACTTTTCGAGTTATAAGATCATATGTAATGCCCATGTTGATTATAATCATGCTCCGGTGTGACGGGTTGTCGTCATGGCCATTTTATGTGTTTATATATTTCTGATTTATGATGTCACATGTAATGCGATGACCGTGTTGAATTATCCCCTTGTGTCCGGGAGTTTGTATGGTCATGGATATTTCATGATTTCAAAGTGTTCTCTTTTAGAAGTGCACTATGATTTTTTTAATTTATTAAGACACTTCTCGCACTTGACTTAAATCATTATGCTCAATATAGACAAGCTGTCAGTCACAACGAAGCATTATATGTGATACTCAAAAATTGGTCTTCCGGAGAAGAAGTTGAGGCCTGGTATGGCTCTTTTTTACTTCCTGTTTTAGACC
>CAYMBG010000181.1:0-2615 GCA_964388615.1 uncultured Chitinophagales bacterium
ACATTTGCAGGAAAAGACAAAAATATCTTTTTCAAAACGCTGAAAAAGAGAGTTGACCGGCATTTCAAAGATCGCGGCATTTCCAGACATGCCAATGCCCAGATGGTGGTGAAGACCATTGTCATACTGGCCGTCTACACCGTCCCCTTCATCTACCTCCTCTACTTCCAACCGCCCTTGCTGCCGTCGCTGGTGCTGTGGCTTGTCATGGGCACAGGCATGGCCGGTGTGGGTATGACCATCATGCACGATGCCATCCACGGCGCGTATTCCTCCAGCAGCGTTGTTAACAAAATGCTGGGTTTTACGCTCAATCTGGTGGGGGGATCAAAGCACAACTGGCGGCTGCAACACAACATTCTGCACCATACCTACACCAACATCACCCACATGGATGATGACATTGCCGACAAAACGGTACTCCGTTTTTCACCGCACACACCCTTGAAATGGTACCATAAACTGCAGCCGGTGTATGCGTTCTTTTTCTACGGCCTCCTGACCCTTTACTGGGTCACCCTGAAGGATTTCGCACAGTTTGTCCTGTATACCAGAGATGGAGTGAATCCGAATACACGCTTCCAAAATATAAAGCTGCTGCTCGGAATCGTCACGATGAAGGCAGCCTATTTCATTGTGCTTCTTGGAGTTCCCACTCTGATCGGCATCCCCTTTTCCCATGTAATATTCGGTTTTCTGTTGATGCACTTTGTCGCCGGGATCATTCTCACCACCGTTTTCCAGCTGGCCCATTCGGTGGATGAGACCGAGTTTCCGGTTCCGGATGATGAAGGCAAGATCCAGAATGCCTGGGCCATCCATCAAATGGAGACCACCATGAATTTCGCGCCGAAAAACAGATGGCTTTCCTGGTATCTTGGCGGATTGAATTTCCAGGTGGAACATCACCTTTTCCCTGGAATATGCCACGTTCACCATCCGGAGGTTTCCGAAATCGTCAGGGAGACGGCCCGGGAGTTTGATATCACCTATCAGGAACATGAATCACTGGCCGCCGCTTTGAAATCACATGTCAGATACATGATCCGTATCGGAAAGCTGCCCAGCTTGAACGACGGGATCGGGTAACAGAGCAGCATTGACTCATAGTACAACTTACTCTCAATACCGTGCTGCCGCCATAAAAATTACCTTGTCAACAATACCGATGAACAGACAGGTAAACAATACCAGATGGCTGTTACTAAAACAGCTTCAGTTCATATCTCGCATTCAGCTGATTCATAAGGACATACCTGAGCTGATCGATAGATAGATCTTTGAAGTTTTGGTTATATACGTCCTCAAATTGTTTTTTGGCGAATCTCAGAGGAGCTTGAAATGATTTGTTTTTTGGGGACAAGTGAGCTGTATCCCTGAGAGAGTCGTAATATGCTCTTTGGGCAATTCGGCCTCCCGGATAATCAAATCCTTTTTTGGGTTCAATATAACCGGATATTCTTTCGTCGGATTCCTGAAGCCACTGGATGAACTCGTTATGGGTATCCGGCAGGATGGACAATCGATTTTTAATTCGGTTCTTTTTCAGGACGGCATCATTCAGATAATCCGGATCATTGCATATGTTAAGGTACTCCGATACATAGATGTCTGGAAGAATCGTTTTCAAAAACTTCAGGGTGTCTTTTCGGGCAGGGGTAAAGTGCTGTTCCTCATCAAATTCCACTATTCTTGTTCCCAAAACCGGATGACCGATGACAAGTCCGTCAACATAGCGGGACAAGCTTGCTGACGAAAAAGATCCGTCAGAGTTCAGGGCTTGCAATATACTCTTGTAGCAGTCGATAACGTGATGATCAAAGTCGTAGTCCAGATAGTTATCAGACAGAAATACATCTGATTGGGTTATTGGTTTGCCAATACTTTTTGAAACGATGAATTCCTTGCCTGCCAATGCTGAAAATGCTTGGAAAAACCGGGCCTCATCTTTAGTTCTCTTTTTTTTGGTCCCGGCAAGAGTCTTCGGTTTTGGGATATCCGTTCCATCCGCAGTTGCTTCTTCGCCGGGTCCCTGAATGCTCTCCTGCTCGATATGCTTATCCAAAACATCCAGGATAGCGGCGGCAGGTGACTGGCTGCGGCCCGAGATGTACTTTTTGGCAATGGTTGGGTTTCTTACATCTTCATGCACATACAGGTCATACAATTCATCTATATGGATTTCTTCCGGGGAAAATTTTCCCCGCCGGATAAACGTGACGTACCGGCCTTCCACACGAATGGCTCTGTACGTCTTTCCCGTTACGCTGGTTGCTGACGATATCAGATTCAAGCGTCGGATAAATTCATTTTTTGTCAGTTTCATTATGACAGTTTTTGGATGTAAGGTCTTTCATAACAACTTGTTTTTACCATTTACAAGGCTCGCATCGCTTGCTCTGAAACCACCGAAACGTGATAGTTACCTCAATTAACGCTACCTCAGCTCCAGTCCATCCTTCCAATAAACACGCCAGGGCAGCCATCCGCCATCACCATAAAACAAATCGGGCGCGTTTTTGCTGCTCACAAGTTTGAACTTGAGGTTGCTTCTGGTTGCTTCAGATTAATCTCGCGTTACTTCAAGTTATTTCATGTTGCTTCAGGAACAGCTT
>CAYMBG010000182.1:0-2577 GCA_964388615.1 uncultured Chitinophagales bacterium
CCCTGTTATGATCGCATTTCACAATCAGATCGAAGATCAAATACGTATCGGAGCCATCACTGCGAATGCTATCAATATGAACAGTGCAAATCCGGAACTCGAAAAACGACTGGACGAAATACTGGAGCAGCGAAAACAACCGCTATCCCGGGAAGAGGATAACTTTCGTAAAGCCTGTCGGGATATGATGCGGATTGGGGCCTACAAACCAACCGGCAGGGGCAAACCCTCCTCGGAATATCTGCTCCGAGCGGCCGGGGAGGAGGATTTTCCAAGGATCAATGCCGTAACCGACATCAACAATTATGTCTCACTGAAGTACCTGACCCCGATATCCCTTTGGGATCTGGATAAAATAGAAGCAACGTCATGGCTTTTCCGTCCCGGAAACGACGATGAATCTTTTGTATTCAACAAATCCGGACAAACCATCGACCTGAAAGATCTGATAACCGGTTTTGCGATCACAGAAACCCGAGAAGAACCCGTCGCTACTCCGGTTAAAGACTGTCAAAAAACAAAAACAGACGCGTCCACCCGAAACCTTGCAGTGGCGATCTATTACCCGGCCGGCTGGGAGGGTCAGCCTGCGCTTTCCTCAATTATCGATGAGTTTTCCGAACTGTTGGACTGCATTTCGGAGAAGGTGGAAAACCGGCAATAAATGTTTGACAGGAATGCGGCGAATGTTATTTATACGTATTTTGGGGCATATAAAGAATCTTAAGCGCGAAACGTATTGTCCCCTACCCGAAAAGAACACGTTACCTTTGACAAGGAACTAAATGAACACGCCAGGCATCTGCGTAAAAGCCTGAGAAAAATACGCTGGTCCCATACGCTCAAACAGCTATTCTGGACCGCCGGTCCCGTCACCGGCCTGGGCTTAATCGGTGGTTATTATATCGGTTACGGCAGGTTCCCATCTCTTGAGCTTCTGATATACTTTATCAGTTTCACCGTCTTGTCGGGGATTATCGGGTTGATCGCCAAAATTATACACGAAACCACGCGCGGTCCCCTGGAGGAACAGGGCGAACGTGATGTGCTGGACGTGACCGACAAACTCGGCGATTTGATTCTTGCTGCTCGTGACATGATTGTTCAGGAATATGAGGGTGACGCACGACGCCGGGAAGCGGCTTTACAACTGCTCCGGCGAATCGACCTTTCCCCATATGGCGTTTCCATTGCATTCACAGATCTGACGGGCAACCAGGAAATTGGCGATATCATGGGCCGGATTTACACCTATCGCCGAATCGGACTTTATTCCAGGGTTCGTGACCTCTATGCCCGTTACAGAACATCCATCGACGAAATCGTGGGGGAGATCGAACAGTCATCTCCGGATGCCGCCCGTGAACTACGACAGTGGTTTACCGGCGTGACATATGGCACATCCAAATACGGTGTAAGCAGAGAACCCTTCTTCCTGCAGCGTATTATGGCCGCCATTGATAATAATAATCCCTATTTGATGACCTTCCGGGACGTAGAGGAAATGATCATCCTGGCTTTTGAGTTGATTAACGGGCGCGAAATTCCTTCACTGGTTTTCCAATACAAGGGAAGATGGAAATATGCGCGCACTCTTGATGAGCTGGAAAATAAACGCAGCCAATACCGGATTCTGCAAGCCAAAGGTGGAAACCGTATACGCGCCCTCTCCGCCTTTTTAATTGAAACTGGATTCTCCGATATTGAGAATCTGCCGGAAGGCCTGCCAATACACCAGTTAATCGATCAGGTCACCGATGAAGTGAGCCGTCTGGCTGATGAAATCAACCGGTGCCGGTATGACCCCGATACCGACCGCTCTGAACTGCAAAAGCTCACGGCTATCATGAAAACGGCACTTGAGCTTTACCATATGGCGCACAAAGCCTCCAGGGAAATTGGCAAAGTACATACCCAGCTTATACAAGCTTCCGAAAAATGGGCTAAAATCACTTCGGAAGCCTATGGCAATCCCGGTATGCTCCGTATTGACTCCGGAAAACGCGGAATCCGGATTCAGGAAAACAGCATTTATCTGGATGATGAAGCACGGCTGGAAGTCTGCCGTCACTTGTCCTGGTTTTTTGAAAAGCAAAATGTAAATCACATTGGCACCGCTTTTTTTACCAAAACCGACACCAGTGGCGCAACAGCCGCCCGGCGCCTGGCCATTGAAATCGGACTGGCGCTGGAGCCTCACATCAAACTTTCCAGGTCGGAAGTTCAACGCAACATTAACGCCACCAAAGCAATCTACCTGGGTGAACTTTCACCGGAAATGAATGCCAGTCAGAAAGCCGATCTCGGTAGCCGTATGGCCGCTGTAGCAGAAGACGGATTGGGGAAAGCCGCGGAACAACTTGCCGAAACGCTGGTACGGTTTTACCACATCGAACTTACCGAAGAAGCGAAAAACTTCCTCCATTATTACTATGGAGCCCGGATAGAAGCACTCAAAATGCTGGAAAATCGGGAAAAAGAATCGGAGCACCAGGTCAGTTATCTCAGCGAAAGACCACCGGTGGTGGGTTCCCCTGATAACTATTGGATCAAGACCCAAATTGCCGCCAAGAAAAC
>CAYMBG010000183.1:0-2565 GCA_964388615.1 uncultured Chitinophagales bacterium
AATTCAGGTATCTCCGAATCCGGATCACCATCATAATAAACCCTGGTGTTACCCTCTCCGATGAAGATATCCGCCACAATACTACCGGTCACCCTTCCTGAACCCTTCAGGTGAACCGTTGCATTTGGCGCATAAACCACTCTGGAGATGGCCTCGGAATCACCAACGATAGTAACCAGACTTCCGCCTGTAATCAGGGAACCCCTGAGCGCATTTGAACCCCCAAGGCTTACATTAGCTTTCTCGGCAAACAATCCGGCATTCACATACGTGTTGCCAGCCAATGAAATAGCATCCTGACCTGAGTAGTAGAAGAAAACATCATTTACGTCACCACCATCATTCACACGGCTGCCGCCACCAATAACCAGATTGTCTTGTACATAAATTTCAAGGCTACCCTCGCCCTCCAGTTTCACATGGCCCTGAGGGACATTAAAGCTTCCCACATGGAGTTTCCGGTCCTCATCGCCAACCTGGATAGTCAACTCCCGATTACTCGCAACTTTTAATTCGGGAATGTAATATCCGTCGAATTCAGTATGATGGAGGCTGCGAGTCTGATTTCCTTCAACAATCACCGAATTCCGGTTGCCACTGTTCTGCTCCGGTATGGGAAATTCCGGCATAGGGTAGTTCAGCTCATTTTCCAAATTATATATACCTGATTCTACATTGCTTCCTGAGGCCTGGTTTACCACTTCATCAGGCTCTCCTCCATGACCAATTGCAAGGGTTCCATCAATCAACGTTGACCACGACAGTACAACAGAATTGGGGTCTGTTGCATTGGTTGATGCATCTCCATCGATTTTCGAGCTTCCTGTTAACTCGATACTGGTCCCTGAATGTACAGCAACCGGTGGTATCGTCAGAGAACCGGACTCATAACTGTAACCGGTGCGTGTGGTATAGGTCCGGCCGTCATACATCCCCGTTGACTCAATAAGCATCAGTGTATCACCCAGATTGCTTACTTGCAGGTTATAATACCCGTCAAGATCCTCCCACCTCTGAAACTCCCCGGAATTCGAAGTAACCAGAACCTGACTTTCTTTACCGTTTTTCATGATATCTTTGACAGCAACGGTAAGTACGCTTTGAGCAATGTTATAAGCCTGATTTTGACTGTAACTTTGAACAATACGGTTATGGGAATCATAATCCGAGTTCTTTAGTGATAATGAATAAGTCATTACCCAAAAAGAAAGCGCTAAAACCATTATTACGGAATATTTGCCCATATGGCACCTTTAATTTACGACCTGCTTCCATTTTGCCGGGCTTTCAAAGAAACATTTATTATAACTTACTAACACATTAATAAATTTTAATACTAATTGCAACTTTTTTCTGCCTAAAGAATGCAAACATTGTTTATCATTCAGTCATCAGGGGCAGCTCGGCGACCTGGATTGTACCCTTAATGCTACAAATAATGTGCCAATATTAAAATATCTTAAAGGTTTCTGATCTCCTTAAAAGGGGGTAAGAGGGTGGTTAGGTAGGGATGGAAAGAGAGAGAGAAGGGGAAAACACCCAGATTATTTTTACATACCAAACACTTCTACCGAAAATCTACTGAAAACGACTTCAGGTGCCCGGGTGCCAGGTCTTATGATATAGCAATGCCCATTTCATTTGTCCGATTAAAATAATACCGTATAAACATGAAGACGATTAAAGAAAAAGGGGCAACGCTGCATGAGAAGGGATGCCACTTCCGTGTCTGGGCACCGAATGCCGACGAAGTGTTTGTGGTGGGCACCTTCAACAACTGGAATAAAACCGCCCATCCCATGACCGTCCGAAAGGAGGGCATCTGGGATCTCGATATTCCGGGCGTAAAAGCCGATGACGAATATCGCTACCGCATTGTCAATGGCGGCAATGAGTACCTTCGTATCGATCCCTATGCCCGCAGGGTAACCAACTCTGTGGGAAACGCCATCATCAGGGATATCCGGATCATATCGGAAATGAAGCCTTTTACCCCGCCGCCGCAGAATGAGTTGATCATTTATGAATTGCATATCGGAACCTTCGGCAAGGAAGAGGGAATGGAGGGGCCGGGCACCCTTGAAGGCGCTATCCGGCACCTTCCCTATCTCCGTGATCTCGGGATCAACGCGGTGGAAATCATGCCGCTGGCGGAATTTGCGGGAGGTTATTCCTGGGGGTACAACCCCGCTCATATCTTTGCTGTGGAAAGCGATTACGGGCGTCCTCGAGTGTTCAGGAGGTTTGTGGAGGAAGCTCACAAGCTCGGGATTGCCGTCATCCTGGATGTGGTTTACAATCATCTCGGTCCCGGTGATCTCGACCTGTGGCAATTTGACGGCTGGAGCGAAAACGATATGGGTGGAATCTACTTCTACAACGATTGGCGCGCGAAGACCCCCTGGGGCGATACCCGGCCCGATTACGGCCGCAAGGAGGTCCGGGAGTATATCCGCGACAACGCCCTGATGTGGTTCTGCGAATACAATGTTGACGGACTCCGTTGGGATATGACCGCCTATATCCGGAATGTACATGGACGCGATAATGACCCCGGAAGCGATC
>CAYMBG010000184.1:0-2427 GCA_964388615.1 uncultured Chitinophagales bacterium
GCTAAGAATACAGGTCGGTGGAATCATGCCGAGGGTCCTTATGGGGGATCGGTTCAGTCGCTTTACCTTGATTCGGAGGGAATGGTACTTGCCGGGACATTGAGCCATGGTGTTTATTTTACATCAAACAGAGGCGATAGCTGGCTCCAAAGTAACCTGGAAGATGTTTCGGTCTATGATTTTGCCGGTTCTGCATCCGGAGTTATTTATGCCGCAACGCAGGAAGGGGTTTACCGCTCCAACGATAACGGACGCAATTGGCAGCGCAGCTCTGAAGGGATGGATGAAACCCGCGTTCAATCCGTGCTGGTGCATGAATCGGGCCGGGTATTTGCAGCCACACTGGTTGGTGGAATCTATGTATCGGATGATGATGGCGATTCATGGGCTGAAGCCAATGAGGGAATTGCCTTGAAATTCGCATACGCTTTAGGTGTGCATAACGACGGATTGCTCCTGGCCGGCGTAGCGGATGGTATGTACCTGTCGGAAGATGAGGGAGATAGCTGGATCAAGGCCGAGGTGACATTTCCCCAGGCAAGAGCTCATGCCATAGCAAGTGACCAGGACGGTACTCTTTTTGTCGCTACTCAAAGTGGCGTATTCAGATCGACGGATCTTGGTGAAAGCTGGCATGATGCTGGTGGGCGACTTGATGATGTGGAAGTTTATGATCTGGCGATAACCAGCGACAACACCATTCTGGCCGGAACCAGGGAAGGGGTATATCGCTCAACCGATGATGGAAATACCTGGCAGGAGGACGGTTTGTCAGAGCACCCTGTATATTCGGTAGGATACCGGTCGGGAGTACATGTTGCAGGTGGTAACCCTGGTGTGTTCCTACGGGAGTAAGTTGATCTCTCAATAATAAAATCAGATCATGAAAACCTGCCCGATGAGCCGGTTGAAACATTCTGTTTCCATCAGGGACCTGCGAGACGTAAAGGTGATTTAGCAATCATAGATGCTCATACTTGGTATAGAATCTTCTTGTGATGAAACGGCTGCTGCCATTTATGACGGCAATGATCTGCTATCGAGCGTTATTGCTTCACAGCGTGAGCATGTCCATTTTGGTGGTATCGTCCCCGAGCTTGCCTCCCGTGCACATGAGAAAGTGATCTGGGATACGGTTTCCCGGGCAATGAACGCCGCGGAAGTGTCAAAGCACCAGATTGATGCGATAGCTGTTACCGAAGGCCCTGGTTTGATGGGTTCGTTGTTGGTCGGGTTGTGTTTTGCCAAGGGGCTATCCATTCAGTGGAACAAACCGATTATTGGTGTCAATCACATCGATGCTCATATTTATGCGACTTTTATTGATGAAAAGCCGGAGCTGCCTTTTGTCAGCCTGGTTGTATCCGGCGGACATACGCAGATTTTTTATGTGTCAAAACCGTTGCACCATCAGATAATGGGTCAAACACGCGATGATGCCGCTGGCGAGGCATTTGACAAAATCGGCAAGTTGTTGGGGCTTGATTATCCGGCAGGACCCCAAATCGATAAATTGGCTGCACAAGGCGACCCTGTTTTTTTTGATTTTCCCCGGGCTATGATGAAAAAGGGGCTTGATTTCAGTTTTTCCGGCCTCAAGACTTCGGTGCTCTATCATATACAAAATATCCCGGAGCCGGAGCGTGGTGAATATTTAAAAGCGCATCTTGCCGATCTCTGCGCCAGTATCTCTGCGGCTATTACCGATGTTCTGATACATAAGCTGCGTCAAGCTGTCCGGGAAACAAAAGTGCGAAATGCCATCATTGCAGGTGGTGTCTCTGCCAATTCCATGTTGCGGAATAAAGCCAGGAAGATGGCAGAACAGGAGGGGATCTCCCTGTTTATTCCTCATCCCAGGTATTGCACGGATAATGCAGCTATGATCGCCGTTACGGGTTGGTTCAAGGCCCAGCAGGGACAAACAGACGATCTTACATTAAAGCCTTATGCAAGGCATCGATGGGAGAAACATACGGTATCTCGCTGATTCGCTGAAGCATACTGGAAAAAGTGCGCTTTTTTGCCATATCCTCTGAAGAGCGATCATTGATATTTTTTACAGGCTTCTACGGCGAGTTGATCTACACGGTTGTTGCGTTGATCGTCCGCATGACCTTTTACTTTTACCCATTCAACGTCATGTGGTTCCATAGCTTTCAAAAGCTCTTCCCACAAGTCGCGGTTTTCAACCGGTTTTTTATCCGCTTTTTTCCATCCGCGCCGAATCCAGTTTTGAATCCATCCCTGTGTAAAGGTGTTTACAATAAGGGCACTGTCACTGTGAATTGAAACACGACATGGTTTTTTGAGTGTTTCGAGGCCACGTATTACAGCGGTCAGCTCCATGCGATTGTTGGTGGTATGTGGATCGCCACCACTGATTGTTTTTTCCTTTTCATTCCACTGCAGCAGAGCTCCCCATCC
>CAYMBG010000185.1:0-2421 GCA_964388615.1 uncultured Chitinophagales bacterium
CCGGGATGTATCCACCCCATTCTGCCCGATTTTCCACGCAATGGCACGCTCCAGGGTTTGTTGTCCGGTTTCGGCAAGCAGATCGGACACGCTCAGTTCAAAATAGATTCGCCCTTCCAGCAGATAGACCACCTGGTCGGCCAGCTCCTGCACTTCGCTCATGATATGGGAAGTGAGGATGATGGTGGTGCCGCGCTTTTTTTCAGCCAGTATCTTGTCTTTCAGAATACTGCTGGAAACCGGATCGAGCCCCGTGGACGGCTCATCGAGAAACAGCACCTTCGGCCGGAAAAGGAATGCCAGAACCGCACTCACTTTCTGGCGGTTGCCGCCTGACAATGTCCGGAACGGCTTGTCCTTTTCGGTATCCAGATCAAACCGGTCCCACAGCTCCATATCAAGATCTCCGGAAGAATCCTTCGATGTCCCGGAGTCTCCGCTGTAGCCCCGGATATCCTTGATCATATCCACGATCTCCTGCAGCGTCAGGTTTTCCGGATAGCGGGCTATCTGCGGCATATATCCGATTTTACGGCGATAGTCACTGTCTCCGTTGACAGCCGTACCATCCACGGTGATGGTCCCGGAATCAGGCTTCACAAGTCCGAGTACGCTTTTTATGAGTGTCGTCTTACCGGCGCCATTCGGACCCAGTACCGCGGTTATCCTGCCCGGTGCGATATCCACTTCCACGGACTTCAGGGCGTGAAGTGCGCCATAGTGTTTATCAAGCTCTGTAATTGTAATCATAAGGATACCTCGCTCATAAGCGGCTTTTCATCCACCAGTGTTTCCGGAGTGATGGTCGGCATGATGCGCTCGGTCAGATCCAGAATCTGCACGAACATACTGCGAAGCAGCATCAGAGCCATCGGGTTACGTTCCACGATCAATGAGAAGAGTCTCACCGGCCGGTAGGGAATATCCCCATACCCGTCGCCTTTCAGATCGTAACCGCTGTACTTGTCCCAGTAGTTGGCTTCAAAAGTGCTGTTGTTCTGCCGGCTGTTGGTGGAAACATCAAATGCGTTATCAATAAAGTTGTTCTGTGTGATCATATTGTCCATACTGCTGGCCGTAATACGGATCGCCCAGCCGTTCCGCTGAAACCGGTTGTAGTGAATTTTGACGCGATCGCTTCCTTCTGCACGAATTCCGGTCGTGTTATCGGAAAAATCGTTATGCTTGATTTCACTGTCGGTGATCTCTTTCAAAAGTAATCCGTAGGATGATGCCCCCCAGTTCTGTACAAACTCATTTTCTTCCATCATTACACGCTTGCTGTACATGACTGCGACACCGGCCCCATTATCTTCAAACCGGTTGCGATGATAGGTGCAGTCGTCCGAGAACATAAAATGGAGACCGTACCGGATATTGTTCACGGCATGATTGTCGTAAATTTCACTGTTCTCCACATATTCCAGGTAGATGCCGTCACGGTGACCGTTTATGATATTGTCTGCTATTACAGCGTGATTCGAGTTCCACAGATGGATCCCGTTCGCTGAAACAGCTTCTCTGGTTTGATAAGCCCGCAGTTGATTATCACGGATCTCAACACCGTGTGAGCGGGCCAGATATATTCCGAAAAACGTATCGTCAAACCGGTTGTTAATTATCTTGCCGCCGGATACGCGGTCGAATCGTATTGCCGCATGATCGCGACTGTGACTGGTGGGAACATTTCGTATCTCCAGTCCCTCTATATGCACACTGTCGGCAACAATCCGGAATCCCTCTCCCTGGTGACCGGCATCGATCACGGGCCGGTCTATTCCGATGATGACTACCGTCTGCTCAACAACCAATTGGTGCTCACGGTATACCCCCGGATGAATCCTGATGGTATCCCGGTCCGAGACCTGCTCCAGGGCATCGGATATCCGTGAATATTCCTGCCCCTCGCCAACATCAAATACACGATTCGTATGATCAGTAATCGGGACCGATGCCTTAACCGGATGCCGGACTGCAGCCGTCATCGTGCCTGCAACGACAAGCAGGATTAAAATCCATCCGTTTATACCTTTGAACTTCATTGTGAAATCAATGTTGATGTCCGTTTGACCAGGCCTCGCGCACACTTCTGCCCAACTCGTTCCAGTCCATTACCGAACCTGAAAACCGGTTTTGTTGCTGTTCTGCTTCGTCCCTTGTCCCATAAGCGGAGAAATTCAGTGCCATCGGACTGCGCAACTCATCACTTTGCAGATAGTACGCCTCTTCAGCCGCAAGCCACTCTCCTGGCCGTTCAAAATCAGGCACCCACAGGCTGTGGATATCAAGACCTTGCCCTTCTCCGCCATCCACAAAGGCCGCCATACATTCTATGGCGTCAAACGCATACTGCCGGCCCTGTTCGGTCACCAACTGCGACGCAAAACGCTCATCACTGATCATCATGCGGCAATGGTCACA
>CAYMBG010000186.1:0-2362 GCA_964388615.1 uncultured Chitinophagales bacterium
ACTTCTTCACTTTGCTCGTCTCTTTGAAACAAAAACTCCCAGGAGCCTGCCGACCAGATGTTTGGCTTTTCTTCGGTCATGATTCCCCTCGGACTCAGTCGGCGGTCAAGTACGAGGGCCCCGTCCTCAACCAGTAGTTCGTAGACTACATCCAGCTCATCATTATAATATAATCCGGCATATGGAGCGAGATATGCTTCCAGGTGTTCTTTTAAAAACATCCGCGCCAACGATCGACTCTTTTCGGCGGGATCCGCATCGGCCCGGTTACACAATACCAGTGTTGCAAGTCCGTGCTCCGGATAACGCCGCATATCCACCTGGAACCCGTAAAAATGATCCGACTCGCCTGACCTGTCCATACCCTGCCATGATGCAACTTCCATACCTAATGGCTGCACCAATCTCCCATCCACAACTTCCACCTCTTTCGTGAGTAAGCTTCTCACCGAATCCATCTCAAGTGAGAAGTCGGTTCCGTTCAAGTAATCCTCCCAGTGTCGCCAGTCACGTATCGATGAATATAAGCCCAGGTGACCCACACCCTGAAAATTGCCCGGATAGATTTGTCGATACGGCGGCACCGGTTTCCTGCCATCATCCTCCACGTACCCGGTGTCAGATCTTGTTTGTGCCGGTGTCGCCTCATTTGGGGAGGCCGGTTCATAGCTAATGACTCGATTGGGAATATTCCGGTAGCGATCGTCATGAAAGTGGGTCTCGGTCATACCCAGAGGTTCCAAAACTTCTTCTGCGACAAAGTCCGAAAATGATGTATTGGAAGAAACCTCGACAATCCTTGCCAGCAGGGTATAGTCGGCGCTGCTCCGTTTCCGCCTGGAGCCTGGGTCAAAACGTAACGGGGCGCCATTTTGAATCAATGCGACATAATCCTCCAAAGTCAGAACATCGTTGATAGAGATACCAGCTACTTTCATAAGCGAAAACAAGTCAGGGAGTCCGGAAGTGTGGTACAGCAGATGTCTTATACGAACGTCCGCAGCCCATTCCGGCCAGTTCTCCAGATAATCAGAAACCGGGTCAACGGGGTCGATTTCACCACGCACGATCTGAACCCCGACCGCTGCGGCAGTAAGCTGCCTGGACAATGAAGCCATATGAAAGCGGGAAGAGTCGCTTAGGGGAATGCCATAATCCAGATTTGCGATACCGTAAGCACGTGACAGTTGCCTCTCTCTATTTTCATAAACAGCTACCGCACAACCCGGAGCATCCATGTGATCATATTCGTGAAATAAGCTGTCGATAGCGGAATGCCGGGCATTCGTTGTGGAAAGGCATCCTGCCAAAACAATAAACCCGAAGAGAATCCACGCAGGCAATCGGCCATTTTGCCAAAAGCTGTTCATAAAGCCGGTCAGGTGCATTCCCGGTAATCGCAAGGCGTTTTGTCTTACTACCTGCTGTATCCTGCTGATCATCACTTCAACCACCATTTACTCCGTACTAATTTACGATTTGTAAGCTCAAATATCCTGCACATAGACCACAGGCGACCATCAAAATGATTGGTTATCGACCCCGGTGTCACGCTCTTTTTTTTCAAATATCATACTCCCGGTGCCTGGCGCCTGCAATGTAAATCGAACAAACTCTCCCCGGGAGTTTCTTTTAAAACGCAATTCCCAATCATTGGTCTCAAAAAGGTTGTTCTCCTGCCAGACCATTCGCTGTTTATTCGGAGTGGATTCAAACGCGGGTTCGCTCTCACGCTCACCGTAACGATTGGTGTTTCCGGGATCGTCATCGGCACTCTGTGTCTCAGCTGTCCGGCCATCGGTCAGCCGGACAAGGTAAAGATCACCCTCCTCCAGGATGACCTCGAAACCGGTTTGTAAAGCCTCGTTCCGGTATATTCCGGGGTAGCCCTTAAACTGTTGTTCAAACAGGTCCTTGAGATAGAGATCGGCAATTTGCCGGGCGTGCACAGCCGGATTAATATCACTTTGGTTGCAAAAAAGGATCGTTGTAAATCCGTAATCCGGAAAACGTATTTGATGGGAACGGAATCCCATATAACTCCCTCCGTGACCCTCTGTCCTGAGCTTTTTGTAGTATCCCAGACGCATACCGGAGGCATAATTAAGGGCTTTGATATTACGTGACCAGCCGGGGCGGGTCATTTTTTCGGTAAATAGTTCGATTGCGGTACGATTTTCAAAGAAATTTGCTTCCCACCGCATGAAATCCTCCAGCGTAGTTACGAGTCCGCGTGCTCCAACACGATCCAGATTATCGCGATAGAAACGTCCGGGACCGTATGAGCGTGGCCGATAACTGATAACACGATTGGGGACAATCCGGCCGGTATCGTCATGCCAATGGGTGTGGTGCATCTCCA
>CAYMBG010000187.1:0-2317 GCA_964388615.1 uncultured Chitinophagales bacterium
ATAGACACTTTTGAATTGGAAGTTAATGAGCGCTAAGATACAGCCAGTAACATTTATCCTTGTACTTATATTTGCCGGTCTGCTGGTGGTATCGTATGCATCCGATCCGGCCTTCTCTGAAAGTGGGTTTGTTATCTGCAAGGGGGATACCGCGAATCCTGATATGGCCGAAAGTGTATCGGATACCATGGTGGTTTCTGGAGATTCATTAAATGTTCCTCAATATCTTTCAGGATATGACTTCAAAGACCTGCGAATAGAGGTCAGCTTAAGGTGGCGCGAGCTGTACGTTGTTGACGAGGGAGAAATAGTTGCAGATTATCCCGTGGCGATCGGCCGTCCGGAGTGGCCGACAAGAAGGGGGCACTGGAGAATCCACATGGTGGTTTGGAACCCATGGTGGCATCCACCCGATCAGCAGTGGGCCCATAGATACCCCATTATGGCACCTGGTGATCCGGATAATCCAATGGGGAGGGCACAGCTGATTTACGATGCGCCGCGGTCGATTCATGGAACAAACAATCCGGGTTCTATTGGAAGAGCTGTTTCACACGGTTCTATTCGTTTACAGAATGAAGTAGCTATGAAGCTGGCTCGCTTGCTGATGGAATATTCCGGTATTGAGCGTGATGAGTCCTGGTATGAATCGATCAGAAAAGACCGCAACACCAATGTACGATTTCGACTGAAAAAGTCAGTACCTATTATGGTCTACTAATGGGAAAAGGTGCAGGACGGGTAGGTGTTATGATGTTGGAAAAATGTGCTCAGGGATAATAGAGCCAGTATATCAGGACTCCAGAGGTTCCAGGGCATTTTCGATCTTATCCCGGTCTTTTTCCAGCCATGGCGGTAAAAATAAATCACGTCCCATTTGTTCTTCGTGATCAACCACGGATCGATAACCGGGCGGATCGGTGGCCAATTCAAATAATACTCCGCCGGGTGTACGGAAGTAGACGGACTCGAACACATGGCGATCAATGACAGGTGTTGGCTGCAGACCCATGTCAATGACGGCTTGACGTGTCTGTTCCAGTTCCGTTCGGTCCCGCGTCCTGAAGGCGACGTGATGGACGGTGCCCCGGCCCGGATTTGCGGGATTGGAGGTATCTGCCCTTTCCAGGATAACCGCATTTCCAATCGGACTTCCGGTGCGGAATAGACTTAAGTTTCCTTCACTGGCCACCGGTTCGAAATGTAAAATATCGGTAAGTAGCCGTGCCGTACTTTCTGTTTCGGTCAGTTTTAGCGTGGTGGACCAGAATCCTCTTATGGTGTGTTCCGCAGGTAAAGGTCCGTCACTCCACCCGTGCTGATTATTCATTTCAGGATCGAAAACCAATTCCAGCTGAAGACCGTCCGGGTCCCGGAGCGGCATCACTTCCAATCCAAATCGTTTGAATACCTTATCCGGTTCCGCATAGTTCTGTTTCAGGTGATTTTCCCAGAACCCTTTGGAGTGTTCCGGCACTGCGAAGGATATGACTGTAGCTTCACCCGTGCCGGTGGATGTTCGGGCGGCCATTCGAAACGGAAAAAAGGTGATGCTTGAACCCGGCTGGCCGGTGCCGTTGGCATAGAACAGGTGCCAGGTTCCGGGATCATCCTGGTTTACGGATTTCAAGACCAGGCGCAGTCCGAGCACTTTGGTGTAAAAGTTGTAATTATTCTGAGCGGGACCGGCTATGACTGTGATATGATGTAATCCTTTATCCGTCTTTTTCATGGTCATCTGCGCTTATATAATTGACTAATCAAATAAGATGTCGTTTTTCTTGTGCGATACAACTGTGTTGTTCACGAAAATCCAACACAGGGTAAAACGGCAACGTTCCGGACTCGATCCCGGTTTGGTCCATAGACGTAACAGACGGTTTTCAAAGCTTCAATGAGAATGATGAAGAGGGGTGCTGAAAAAAGTCAGGTTTGCTTGATTTTATTGAAATCCCAACCAGAAGGTTGTTGATAATGGCGCAGTCCGAATTCGGGGAGGATAGCCAACATATGGTCAAAAATATCGGCTTGTGTTTGTTCGTACTCGGCCCATTGAATGCTTTTGGTAAAACAGTAAAGCTGTATAGGGAGTCCGTTTGCGGTAGGTTCGAGCTGTCTTACGAGCGTAAAAATTTCCTGGTTTACCCCCGGGTGATGTTTCAAATATTCGAAAGCATAAGCCCTGAATGTACCGATATTGGTCAGCCATCTTCCATTGGTGATGACTCCGGATTTGGTAAGGTTTTTTTGGTTGTAAGAGTGTACATCTTCCAGTTTACGAGTGATATACGTATGAAGAAGGTGTGACTCTTTTAAA
>CAYMBG010000188.1:0-2152 GCA_964388615.1 uncultured Chitinophagales bacterium
TCTAGTTGTCCATCTGCATCTGTACCAGTTGCAAAATCCTGACCAGCACCTCCCAGAGCTGCGGGCCTGGCATAAACCGCCTGTGCCCCGCTTGCTGCCGTCAACAGATCCTGCTGCACCGCGTCCCGATTTGCCTCTTCGGCCGCGCTTCCGAATACGTTGATCGCCACTACAGTCGCGATCCCTACTAATATGGTTACCAATATGACTAATAAAAGTTGCTGTTGACCCATGATCAACCTCCGCGATTTATTTTAATGATTGAGGACGAGTCCCAGACCGTGAAACCCATCCTATTGTTTTTATTTACGTTACTATTACTGTTTTACATTCGTCTAACAGAACAAGACAGAGAATTTACTCAACCAGTTAATGATAAGGATCATCTCATCGCGATTTTGTTACAAAATCTTCTCAAGAAATATTTTTAAACTATTACTATGTCCATTCCCTGTCTTGTCCTACCCCGTTGGATACGCCAATCGCTGATTTGTGTATAACATTAATTATTCTTAATATAAGATAACAAATTAAGTGTAAAATCAAATTAATTTGTAAAAAAAAATTCCTATCCTCATCTTTTTTTCTTTTAACTGCCGGCACTTATTGTCATCCGGATGCCTCCCATCTTTCCGGTATCTTCAAGCTACCTGACGTTATCTGCCATACCCTCTTCTTCCTCTATACCATATGTTAAAAATTCATATATAACCGGGGCATAAGTTGCCTGTTCTCCCCTCCATATCTAAATGATGCCTGCAATGAACCCAGCGGATACATTGCAATACCCAATGTCTCCCCATCCACCATGCGCTGTATCACCGGACGCGGCACGCGCAGCCGGATCACATCATGGTGCTGCCGGGGCATGTCTATGTCACTGATCATCTGCGTGTTAAGAATCTCATCAAGGGGACGGCCCTCCGTGAAATTGTCATAGGTCACCTCCTGACGCGTCCAATCGTCATTCCCACCAAGTATCTCTACCAGCCTTACTTTGTCAAATTCATGCAACCCGGTACCAAACGCCTGAAAGTAACTGCTCAGATGCAACTCCAGCATACCGTATCCCTCGACGGTCCGGCCCTCAAACTGCTCCAGATCCCACCGTAACAGAATGGTTTTGGTGCCATCGGTTGTTAGCAAGGGCGTGCCGCCTTCCTGCCAGCCGGCAAGATTCACATCCGGATATTGCCGGTCGATCATCCCGGCCTGGTCAACCGGCAGATCATATAGGAACTCCGCGGGATCAGGCCGCTCGTTGGTATACACCACTTGCTCACCGTAATCGGGACCGGCCTCATCCGCCCTGACCACATCCACCCGGTAATAATCCATATCCACCCAGTACAAGCCCGTACCCCAGTCCATCATGGCAAGGTGACCGTTGACCGTATCGCCGGGCCTGCCGTCAAATCCGCTGGTGGTCATGCTGATTTTGTGCCAGTTTTCGGTATCCGGCAGATCAAATTCCATCAAATGAGAGTGAAAGTCGACGGTACGCTGTGTGTTGAAGTGGAGATTGACCCTTTTATAGGGACTGCTCGAGCGGATCCGCGTCTCCACACGCAACTCATATTCCGGCCGGGCAAGCTGCTCCAGGTCAAGCTGATCCGATACTGTTGTCTCCATTATCGCCCACCAGACATTTCGCCGGTCTTCACTTCCATCTACTGTTAAACGTGCAAATCCATCACGGAAGGTGATCTCGCTGACCGCTCCGCCATCACCGGTGAAGGTGCGCCACTCCGCTTCGGGTTCCCCTTCAAAATTTTCATAGAACTGCGCCGTGCCCGATGGCAAAAGCACCCACCCTGACAAGAGCATCAACATCAGCATACTTATCGTAACTTTTTTCATTTTGTTCGAATCCGTCTTTATTTCTGTTTTAATCAAGATCTTCGTTCCCAAGCATCACATCCCTGAAAAAACGTCCGGAACGTGACGGGGTGTAGTCCCAGTCCAGTATGAGTTGCGGGGACCAGTGCGGGTCAAATACCCAGGCTACCCAGGATATGCCCTTTTCATTGAAGTACTTCATCAGCGTACGACCGTACTCTTCATCCCCAATACAGGGCACATGGGCTCCCGGATCATCTTCCTGCATGAAACCAATTTCTGTTGCTACGATCGGATAGTCATCGGCGGCAAA
>CAYMBG010000189.1:0-2100 GCA_964388615.1 uncultured Chitinophagales bacterium
CATCTTGGCATGAGGCTTTTTGGAGGGATCTTTCTGAAGTAGAAGAAGGGTGTTGTCGGAGGATTCCCAGTAAAGCTGTTTTTCAACACCAAGGTGTTGCAGTATATTTGCAACAAGTGATTTTAAATCAAAAATATCGAATTTTCTGGCGGTGGTCTTCCAATGTTGCGGATGGGTGTGACCGGCTATACCGATATGTAAGTGAGTGGCCTCATGAACGCCTTTGATCCATGTTCCGTGCTCATCATCTTTTCGGAAGATGTTTCCAATCTCGAAAAAACGTACACCTGAGGTTTTTCGGTTGAAATTATAGGCCGCTGACCGCAAAAAGCCGTATACCAAATCGCTTCGCAGTAATGCCTGATCTCTGGTAATGGGATTTAATGTAGGTATTACCACGGTATCACCACCGAGCTGCTCAAAAAGACGCTCCGGCATCAAGCTGTTGGTATAAATTTCTTTTAAGCCGGCAGATACGGCAGCATTTCGCGCTTTTTCCCGGAACGTCTCACGATAGGGCAATGGACTCGGTTGTGCGATTGTAATTTGTTCCGGATCCGGGATGTTGTTATAGTCATAAATTCGTGCCACCTCCTCGATAAGGTCGATCTCTGCAGTAATGTCTGGCCGGAAAGTGGGGATGGTACAAATCCATGAATGTTCCTGGCCTTTTGCTTCCTCTACAGATATTTCCAATCGTTCAAGAATACCTTTTGCGGTATCCGGATCCATGGTCATTCCCATCAGACGATTCAGGCGTTCATATCGAAGAGTGATCTTTGATGGGTCCGTTTTAACAGGGTGGTTATCCTCCATACCTTCGATAGAGCCGCCACAGTTTTCCAGAATTAATTGTGCGCAGCGCAAGGCGGCATCCCGTGTCACATTCGGATCAACTCCTCTCTCAAACCGGTAGGAGGAGTCGGTTTGGAGACCCAAATTTCGAGCTGTTTTACGGATACGGGTTGGTTCAAACCAGGCGGACTCGACAAGAATATCGGTACTGTTTAGATGAATCTCCGAATTCATGCCTCCCATTATTCCAGCGAGCGCAACCGGCTTGTCGCCATCACAGATGAACAGGGAACCCGGCGATACCGTATGCTCCACCTCGTCAAGTGTTGTAAACTTTTGTTCGCTATCAAACGATTGCACATTAATTTGGCCATTGGCCAGTTGTTGAAAATCAAAGGTGTGCAGTGGTTGTCCCAGTTCGTGAAGCACAAAGTTTGAGATATCGACCACGTTGTTGACCGGACGCAGTCCGATAGCGGTAAGCAGATCCTTAAGCCACTGAGGGGATTCGCCAACAGTCACACCTCGAATAAGAACCCCGACATACCGGTGGCATTTGTCAACATCAGTGATACGAATAGCTTCGGGTTGAAGAGTATTTGAGACCTTTGGAAGCTGATCCAGCGGCTTCAGGAGTTTCGATCCGGTGACGGCCGCCAGGTCACGCGCAACGCCAAGATGGCAGGTGGCATCCGGACGGTTGGGGGTTAGCCCGATCTCGAAAACGGTATCACGCTCTGAACCGGCGATATCTTGAAAGGGAGTGCCCGTCTTCAGGGACTCCTCAAGGACCATGATCCCGCTATGATCATCACCCAGGCCCAGCTCATCTTCGGCGCAGATCATACCGGAAGATTTCTGTCCCCGGATTTTTGCCTTTTTAATCTGAAAAGGTTTGCCATCGGGTCCCGGCACAGGCAGGATTGAGCCTACTTGTGCGACCGGAACTTTTTGTCCGGAGGCTACATTGGGTGCTCCGCATACAATTTGCGAGGGACTTGCTTCGCCGATATCCACCTGGCAGACTACCAGCCGGTCAGCATCAGGATGAGGTTGTACGTCAAGGACTTCACCTACAACAATACCGCTTAGATCCGCTCCGGTCTGTACTGCTTCTTCTACTTCTAGTCCGGTTAGAGTCAGCCGTTCGGCCGTTTCCTGTGGGGATGGGATTTCAGAGAGGTAACGTGAAAGCCAGTTGTACGATATTTTCATGTGTTTAAATGTTTCGTTTCACAATGTCACATGTAATGCCATGACCGCATGTAATCATGCACCTGTGTGTACGGGTGTCAGGCCGGTCAT
>CAYMBG010000190.1:0-2058 GCA_964388615.1 uncultured Chitinophagales bacterium
AACGGTTGCAGAAAAATAGTAGTATTAACCACTGGTATCAAATCGGATTTCCATTTTTTTTGTCACAAGAGCAATCACAAATGATTTCAGGCAAAAAATCCGCTTTTGAGTGTCTGTAAAAAGCATTGGGTTGCGCTCAGGGATGAGTATATTGCTTGTGCAAGGTCCCGAATTATTATTGTCACACACCGAACCAATCATCATGGAATCAGAAGAGTTTATTTATGGACGCAATGCCGTAAAGGAGTTTCTGGAACTTCGTCCGGAACATGTCACCAAATTATACCTGAAGCAATCATTGCAGGGCAAAGATATCCGCGATCTTGAGCAAGACGCATCGGCGGGAAGGGTTCCTGTCCAACGGGTTCCGGGGAAGCGTCTGATGGAGTTGGTCGGTGCGGTGAACGATCAGGGGGTAGTCGCAGCGATATCCAGTGCGGGTTACATGGACCTCGATGATTGGCTGGATACGGTGGATATGAACCATAATCCCATACTGTTGGTCATGGATGAGATTGATGACCCCCACAATTTCGGGGCAATGATTCGAAGCGCCGCCGCCACAGGCGTCTCCGGAGTAATTGTACCCAAACACCGTCAGGCACCACTGTCCGGCGCCGTCATGAAGTCCTCAGCCGGAGCAGTCCTTAAAATCCCGATTATCCGGGTGGGTAACACGAATCAAACGCTCCAAAAGCTGAAGAAAAAGGGGTTCTGGGTATGTGGAACCGGCATGGACGCGAAACAGACCCTCTGGCAGCAAAATTACAACATGCCACTCGCCGTCATTATCGGCAGCGAGGAGAAGGGAATACGCAAGAAGACCATGGAGCATTGCGACATGATCGTGCGGATACCGATGCAAAACAATATGGAGTCTTTAAATGCATCGGTAAGCGCCTCTTTGATCTGTTACGAGATCCTACGACAGCGGCAGACGGAACCAAAATGAGCGGTCTTCCTGCCCCTCCGGATCCACCCCTTTAGCAGCACCGATGTATCGCAAGGCAAGATTGGTAAAAATCAGGCTGTATCCACCCGGTTTCAAAACTCCCTGCTCAGGGGCGGTCCAGTAACGCAGGTCAATATCCCCGGTGTAAATATCAATCAGCTTGGCATTAAACGCCGCCTCCGAAACCACAAACCGAAAAAGCATACCCTGTTCATCGTCAAGAACTTTTATATGGATGGGAGACTTTCTTTTACCCATATTAAGAAAGAGTGTCATCAGATTGTCAACAATCAGCTTGAACAGTTCCTGGTCGGTATGATAAACTTCCCGTCCGGATTGATAGTCAACCGCAACATCCAGCGCCTTTCCTTTTATGAAAATCTCGTTCCTCTGGATGATCTCGTCAAGCATTTCCCTCACATTGATGGCCGTCTCGTCAATCTTGAACTCACTATCCTCCAACTGGAATGAATAACTCCAGCTGTGAATCGCGTTGACAAGTTTCGATGAAGACAGATGAATATTGCGGCAATAGTGTTCGAGCGGCATCAGTTTGTCCTGCAGCTCCGGATGTTCTTCAGCAAGGGCACGCAGATCATCCTGCATCAATTCAGCATACATCATCGCATTTCCGACGGGCGTCTTGAGGTCGTGTGACATTTTGGCTACAAAAGCAGACGGGATACGTTCCATGGCATGATAATGTCAGTATGGATGAAATATAGGGACCGATAAAAAAACGGCAGCATTACTTAATGGCTGTTTGAAACCACTTCGCTTGCCGGAAAGAAAAAGGCCGATTCAATTTTTGCATTCTCCTCGGAATCAGCTCCATGAACAATGTTGTATGACTTGCTGTCAGCGTACAACTTCCGGACCGTCCCCTCCTCCGCTTCCGCCGGGTCGGTGGCACCGATTAATTTGCGGAAATCAGTGACAGCATCTTCTTTTTCAAGCAACAACGGGACACACGGGCCACTGCTCATAAAATCGGTCAGATCTTCAAAGAAGGGACGCTCCCGGTGAACGGAATAAAACGCTCCAGCGGTTTGTTTGGTCAGACGGGTCATTTTCATGGCTTTTATGGTAAAACCGGCATCCTGAAT
>CAYMBG010000191.1:0-1807 GCA_964388615.1 uncultured Chitinophagales bacterium
CGTATGAAAACTCAAAATCTTATGAATACGCAAATCGGATTTATTCAAAAAAAAATTTTTAGGCCATTAATCTACATTATAGCCTTTTGTGTCATTTACTTTCTACAACTTCTCAATGGCCATTCGGAAAGCATTGACATACTCCTCGGATTGAACCTGATGGCCGGGTCCATCAACGGCAAGTTTTCGGAATACATCAGGAAACGACTTTCCGTGATCAGTGTACTCATCAACAACCTCTGTAATCTGAAATGCAAGCACTGTTATCTCCAGGCCAGGAAAAATGACGAATACCTCTCCCCGAAAGAGTGGAACCGGTTCTTCTTTTCCTTGCTTTCTGAAACCCGGCCGGAAACGCTCTGCTTTGCAGGTAAAGAAGTGTTCTTCGACAAACACAGCGCCGATATCTTTTTTGATGCCGTCAACCTGAGAAACAGGGTTCAACAATACGATCATCAAAAAACCGAGATCGGCGTTATCACAAACGGAACGCTGATCCATCAGCATCGAACGTCTTTTTTAGAAACGCCGCCTGACTATATCGATATCAGTATAGATGGTCTTCCCGATGAGCACAATTTGATACGTGGCAATGGTGCGTTTGAGAGCATGGAAAAGAATCTGCACTGGCTGATGGCTCATTTCACCGGAAACATCTGGATTACCCATACGGTGATGAGTCACAATCTGGAGTCACTGCCGGAGTTTATACGGTTTATACATAGTCATTTCGGGGTCACCCGCTTCTCAATAGGGTTGTACAAAGAAACAACGTACACCGACAACCGGCTAAAACTCGACCAGGAGTCCATCTCCAGCCTGTTCCAAAAGACTTTCCATCAACTGGGACAACTGCAATTGAACAAACCGGTAGAAATCATTTTGGAAATGGATTATACCCAAACAGAGTTTCTTCCTCATCTGATCAGATCCGGATGGGTTGACTCTGCCAGACCGTTTTCATCCATATCACACCGTTACGACAATGATCTGCGGCTTACGGTCAACAGTGCCAATATACCTGTCGGGCTGTGGCGGGCGGTGAGGGTCACCCCCGAAGGATTCTGGCTGGCAGCTGAAGACCTCATGGAGGTGAAACGATATAATGAAGTGGAAACGGCAAGATTGCGCAGTTTCCATTTCGACAGTGAAGCCATCTACAAGGCAGGTTTGCAGTCCGATCGGTTCCGGCAACTTTTCCAGGCCGCTCCGCTTATGCCTGATACCCTCAAGAAACAGTTTCTCAACCTCGAAACCCCTGAATTACAAGCAAACTTATTATGACCCCACTGCAATCTTATGGAAAAGCATTCGTAACCATCCTGATCGCGACGATTATTGCGGCTGCTGCATGCCAGCCGGACCGCACAGGCGACCAACGGCTTGTCATCCCGGCCGAAAATGACATCCAGACCATCAGCCCACTGGATGTTTCAGATCCGCATACCACGAGGATTGTCTGGCAAATGTATGAGGGGTTACTTGGACTGGACGAGGACGGCAACCCCTTACCCGTAATCGCTCAATCCTGGGAAGCAAATGACGATTTCACGGCCTGGACCTTCCATATTCGTCCCGGTGTCAATTTTCACCCATCACCCATTTTTGACAGCCCTGACCAAACAAGATCCGTTAATGCGCGCGATGTAGAATTGAGCTACGAGAGTTTCGCCAAAGGGTTCGGGTCTTTTGTATTCTCGGGACTCGTGGAAGGCTTTGACGCCTTTATCCAGAATGACACCGGGGATATCAGCGGCTTTGAAGCCGTCGACGAAATGACGTTCCGAATAAACCTTACCCGTCCGGA
>CAYMBG010000192.1:0-1784 GCA_964388615.1 uncultured Chitinophagales bacterium
GGGCTCATAACCCGAAGGTCGCAGGTTCAAATCCTGCCCCCGCCACTACAAGGCTTGTAACTCACTGGGTTGCAAGCCTTTTTTTTAACTCTGAATGCACATAACCCTTTGGGTGATTATATCGGATAGTACTTCCATGCCGGGTACCTGAGCGACATGGATAACAGGCCGGTATTTTTCAGTGTCGGGTAACAGGGACAACAACAGGTTTTTGTGACCCTGGATTTTTTCGGGATAAAAGCGAACCTGTTCCTGTCCGTCGAATATGGCCACATAGAATATTCCCGATTCCACAAGATCCTGGAAAAAGTGGCTTCCATACGATACTTCGGGCATAAATCCGGCTTCTGCGGAGGCTATTTCACAGATGACCGACATATGGCTGATTTCAGAAAAATGAACCGGCACTCCCAGTGAAGGGGTCGTCGTTCCCCATCTGCCTGGGCCGATCAGCATGATTTGATGGCCTTTAAGTGCGGTATTGATTTTCCCGATCTGTCTGGCGATTGCGTATTTTTCTTGTTGGTCAAGCGCTGCGTAGGTTGACGGGTCAACGTATACCACATATTCGATAGCCAGCCGGGCGTTGCCACCCATGAAGTGTCCCTTCGAAGAAAAGATATGGTTTTGTTCATCGGAGATCCTGGGTAAATCCACTGAGGGTCCCAGTCCTCTTGTTTGCAGAGGTCGGCATTGTACCAGGTTCATTTTGAATTGATCCAGGTCGCTGAAGTTGGCTGTGAACTCAATATCCACCGGATAATCATAAGCTTCAGAAAGCAGTGACAAGATATCCTTCATCACATGGGGGAAGGGGCTTTTCTCAAGCAAGGTTTGAAAATCAAGTATCAGAGGAGCTGTTTTGTTGGGCGAGCCCAAATCCCGCATACGTCTTTCCATTTCGTAATCCGGGGTGGCGAATAGCATTTTGTCAACTTTGATATCAAGGTTGCTTACCTCGCGCCACCTTCGACTGGTGTGCCTGTTTTCAGAAAGGCATAGCAGGTCAACATCACGTTGAGCAAACTTTTTTTTGTCTTTGGCATACATGAGCGGCAGCCGGTGAGGTTTATCCAGTGTGACGATTTTTGCATAGTCGCTGACAGTCCGGTCAACCGCCCTGGTTCCCAGTCCAAATACCATTCGGAGCATCCCCGCTTCCATATCTATGCTATCATCGTATACATATAAATTGGAAGAGTTGCCTACTCCAGCGATATGGGGAAAGAACAGGTCCTGGTAATGATCTCCGGAGACCCGTTGTACGAGTATCGCCATCTGTTCATCCTTGTCACTTAACTCCCGGTTCATGCGGTATTGCAGGGCATCTTCATTCATGGTACTGGCATAAACCGTTCGGATCGCATTTTCAAATGCTTTGTAACGGTCTTCCAGCGAACCCTGGTTGACGCAAAAAACACTTTCGTATTTGCCGGCGAAAGCATTTCCGAAACTGTCTTCAAGCAGGGAACTGGAACGCACAATGATAGGGGACTGACCAAAATACTCCAGTATCTGTATGAACTCCTCCTGAATGTTTTGTGGAAACTTACCGGTGAGTAGTTTTTCCTTGAACTCCGGAGCGTATTGGTAGTAACCTTCTTTGGTCTTTTGCTTGGTTCTAAGCTTCCACCATCCATTTTGAACAACATAGGTGTAAAAGATATCGGAGCCCAGATAAAACGAATCGTGAGGTTCCATTGAGGCGTTAATCTGTTCTCCCCCTTCCACCTCTATAATTTTACGAGCAAGCAGCATCCCGACACTTTTTCCACCTATGAAAC
>CAYMBG010000193.1:0-1719 GCA_964388615.1 uncultured Chitinophagales bacterium
TCCCGATGAATACGAATACTCAATCTTCTTCAGACCGATGTAACAGGTATAGGTTACCGAAAACAGAGAACAGACAGATGGAATAGAGGTTATCAAAAATTTCAAAGTATTAAGGAGGCCGATTATGAAAAAGGGATATGACCGCAGAACGTTTCTGAAAAACAGTCTGACCGCCACAACAGGAATTGCCGCCGGTACCGGCGTTATTGCAAAAACCGCCGCATGGGCCTCGACGCCGGTCACCAGGCCCATTCCCAAAAGGCCACTGGGGAAAACCGGCCATCAGGTGAGTATTCTGGGTCTGGGCGGTTTGTACACCCCTCAACGCTGCCCGGGAAACCATGAACGACCCTGAAGATCTGGAGCGGTTTTTCCAGGTAGCTGCTGATAGAGAAGTCGGTGTGATCGCTATGAAGGTGGTCAACCGTGGCGCGCTGGTTGATCGTGGACTGCAGGTGAAGCAGCTTTTGCCCTACGTATTGAGTTATCCGGTAGCCACTGCCATTATGGGTATTTCAGAGGTTCCCTATCTTGAGGAGGATGCCCGTATAGCCAGTGCCTTTGAGCAGCTCAGTGAGGATGAGATGACCGAAATACGCGAGCTCGCCCGGGCCTGAGCTTCTTCCATCCTGAAATATCAGACAATGACTGAGCTGACTTTATCCCCATTTTCGAAACAAGCTCTTTTATAAGTTTAATGTCACGATTGTTTTCGCTTTGAATAATTAGTGTTTCCATATTCTGTTGATTTTGCAGCTTATTTAGGATATATCATCTGATAACGCCATGCAATTGTTACTCTGATCATTCAGATATTTTTTACCGGGCAACATCGTGAACTAATGGCGTTGTAGTTGCGAAGTAATTTCCGCTGTTGTATCATACGTATATGCTGAACTTGAAACAGACAATTCCTTTAGCATGGCTGTTGCTATTCGCTTTGCCTATATCCGGGCATGGCCACGATGAGTCCGCTGATACCCTGGAAGCCTGGCTCGATGAAGGCTACGAATACTGGCAGCAGGTCCGTGACGTCCCATCTTTAGTCGCTTTTTATGCCGAACGCCAGCTCGGGATCGATTATGAAGCCGGCCTGCTTGATGAACCGGAGGAGGAGGAATTGGTTGTCACTCTGGACGGCTCTGACTGTGTCATCTATGTGGATATGAGTCTGGCGCTTGCCATGACCACCCTGCAGGGGCGGCGCAGCTACGATGTATTTCGGGAAAACCTGAAATGGCTGCGCTATCGGGAAGGGGAGATCGACGGCTATATGAGCCGGCTGCACTACTTCAGCGATTGGCTGCTGACCAACCATGATAAGGGCATTTTGGAACTCCTGTTTCAGGATGAAGAGCTGCCGTTGATGGATCCGGTCTCTTTCATGACCGAAAACCGGGAGAGCTATCGTCATTTGGCTGAAGATGACGAAATGTTAGCCGAGAAAAAGCAGGTGGAGGCGATGTTGTCCGAACGTGAACTTCGGTATATCCCGCAGGATAAAATCCCTGAATATGAGTCACAATTCCAAACCGGCGATGTGCTGGCATTCGTCACAACCATCGAGGGTCTGGACATCACTCATACCGCGCTGGTCAAAATGGACGGCGACCGGGCCGGATTCTATCACGCCAGCACCACGGGCGCGGTGATCGTCGATCCGGCAACCATCCATGAATATACCCGGGACCGCAACAATGTCGACGGGATTGTCGTCGC
>CAYMBG010000194.1:0-1684 GCA_964388615.1 uncultured Chitinophagales bacterium
GCCCCAACCAATACCATTCTCCGTAAAAATGTCGAGTGTATCGGAGAACCAGGCCAGAAAGACATCGTGCGGGGTTTCATTATAACAGCCAAGTTCACCGCAATGCACGCCGATTCCCTGATTGACGATTTCAATCCACGGAGCATAGTGTTCTTCCAGCATTTCGCGACTGAAGTAGCGGTCGCCTACCTGGCCCGGCCATTTGGGTTCGGGGAGCGAATCAATATCCTCAAAGGCCCATGGAGCTCTGTAGTGTGAAATTTCGCCCGGATAATATCCCCGGTTGCTCTTGGCGATACCCAAATCCAGCAGTTCCGGAACCACGGTGGTACCCACATCATTGCCGCCGGCAATCACCAGATGATCCGGATTGACGCTGCGGATAGCTTCGGTGGCTCCTTTGGCTACCTTTCGGTAAACATCGCCCGGAATCGAGGTGATTGGCGAATGCTGATCATTCATATCCTCACGCATGGCCGGTTCATTGACCAGATCAAAACTGATTTTATCCCGTGAGACATTTTTATACCGTTTGGCCCACATTTCCCAGTGAAAGTTGAATGCCTGCTGTGCTTCTTCATCCTTCCAAAGATTATAGGGTTCATGAAAACCGGCATTAATGCAGTAACCGGGAGCACGGTGCAAGTTCAAGCTGACATGCATGTTGTATTTATGAGCCATTGCTACAAGCTCATCGATTTTGTCAACGGCCTGCTCGTTGATATGGTAGACTTCATCCGGATGAATATTCCGGCTTCGGTCAAATTCCACATAATAGGGATAGGCCATCGGTATGCGGACGAAATCAAAGCCCCAATCATTCATCCATTGAAGATATTCTTCTTTTGTCGGTGGACGCGGATTATCCGGGTCGGGTCTAAAGAAATCGAGCAGATTAAAACCTCGCCATCTTGGAATACTGCTTACAGGTTGGGTATTAGTGGCTGCAAAGGCGGATGTCCCGGCCAAACTAATACCGGCAGTCATCAAACTTGTACTCTTTAAAAAATCTCTACGGGATTGATGTACTTTCACTCTTTGGCTCATAAGTTATCCAATTAGCGTGAGGTTACCTTGTCCGGTGAAACAAATGGAAGGTAAGGCCCGTTGATTTTGCAAGTTTTGCATCATCAACGGATCTTACTTTCAAGTATACAAATTACTTACCCGATATGTAATATTCAAAGGGCTGCCATCACACATTTTCCGGAATTATTTGACGAACATCATTGTCCCGGATTCTGTGAAATTACCGGCTTCGATTCGGTAAATATAGGTTCCGCTGGCCAGTCCCGAGGCCTCAAAGATGACACGGTGGGTTCCGGCTGTTTGATGGGTATTCACCAGGGTAGACACTCGTTGCCCGAGTATATTGTAAACCGCCAATGTCACATGGGTGTTTTCTGGAAGCGTGTAAGAGATTTGTGTAGATGGGTTGAACGGATTCGGGTAATTTTGTTCAAGAACAAACTCCTCCGGCAAGTCTTCAGGGGAGGAGGTCCCGGTAACCACGCCCCGGTGGAAAGTGATCCTGTGAGATTCCACCGCCCGGCGGGTCACGCCGTCAATCTCTGCTTGTACGATCCAGTAGCCTGTAAACTCCGAGCCCGTTTCCACCTGTTGTTCTTCGAGTAACTGATCCATCCGCTCGTAAGTCAGTGATTTTGAGGTCTCACTTCCTTCG
>CAYMBG010000195.1:0-1565 GCA_964388615.1 uncultured Chitinophagales bacterium
ACTTTCTCATCCTGGCCAACGATTTAAAGGATACCATACATTGAGCCGGCTTCAGCTTTCCCAAAGTGATCTGACTCCCAACGGATGGACAGCTCATATCCACCCCCATGAGATGCCACAAAACAGGCCTCGTTTCGCTAGTGCGACGGAATCTCCTTTTGGATTTCTTGAGATTCTGGAACGGGATAAAGCACTTGATGATAATCATGGGGCGTACCGTCTCGCCATACTGTTCATCGGAGCAGACGGTATAGCAGCATATGACGCGTTATTCTGTCAGAACAACGGAGATTGGACACCGTTTGCTGTAGTTCTGCAAGATCACGGTTTCAGTGGCAATTATAACCCTTTCGGTCAGGGCGGACTTATGGAACGTATAGCAAAACGATGCGGGATTCTTCCACCATGGTTGTTGGTCGCCGATAATACTAAATCCTGGCAAGGATACGTGCAGGTTCCAGAGTTGGACGGGGATCAGGGAGGGATGCACAATAATGTGCGGTTCCTGTATGCTAAGCAGACGAATTTGCAGTAGTTACGTATAATTGGTTTTTCTTGAAACCAGTTATTCTTAGAGTTAGGGCCATTACATGCCTTCAGCTTACTCATTTACAATCAAAAAGAGCAGTGATTTTCAGCTTAGTCACTGTTTGGGTAGGTTTCCGAAACACATTGACAGATACGCATCGATGAGAGTTGGAATATATTCTTTGCCCATTTTTTCGTGATTACTGTATTTTCGGACTGCTTCTAACTGTGGCTGGGACATGTGTTCACTCAGGTAATCCTCATCGAATTCCATAAAATAATCCTGCAGATCCAAAAACCTGCCCTCCTCATACATGGCTTCCGCTCTTTGCGTAAGCTGATTCCGGACACCATCGAGCAGGTAATTTCGGTCCATCAGCGTCGGATGCAATTCCATCGAACCGGGATCCGGGGTGGCCCAGGCAAAACCGTTGTTCCAGTTCCCGTTGTTGAAGATCAAACGGTAGACCAGATAGGGTAAGACGGTCCGGATCGCATCTTTGTCGGCGGAACCATCGGGCGGACGGATTCGGTACATGTTAATGGGATATCCGCTGGACTCATACATGACCAGGTACTCGCTGCCCAGATCATAAAGCGTTGCGAATACACCATCCCCGGTAAAACCGGTCACTATGTAATCAAAAAGTCTTTCGCTGTCGAAGGTGATTCCATGCGGTAAGAAATTATCGATATCGGGGAACAGGCCAAAGTTGTTCAGTTCATCGGCAATGTCCTCCGGCAAAGCCACACCGGTGGCCTCCCCGATGTACTTGCTGAGATCACCTTCGATATAATCAGGCGCATTGCTGCCCGCCGTGAACACCTCAAACCCGTCTTTTTCGAAGAAAGGCTTGTCGATGCCGGCCAGCAGCGTGTCAAAGAATGCCTGCCACGGGTAGTTCGGCAGCACATCGCCATCCCTGTGCAACGGATCCGGTGCCGGGACCCGGTTGCTGTCCTGTCGCTTTCCTGAACTGGTTTCGTTATCGCTCATGGGTACCTCTGTAGTTTTGGGTTCAATATAATGGTTCTGC